>NZ_JBQFXP010000016.1:0-76237 GCF_056540905.1 Ruegeria sp. AL1 | reverse complement strand
CAACCAAAATCCAAACAGCCCGTTCGATCCACAAACAGTCCACCGGACTGTTTGCTTAACGATCAAACCTCGTCAGGCTCATAACCTGAAGATCGCAAGTTCAAATCCTGCTCCCGCAACCATTAGAGTCGAACAAGCCGCCCCCGGGCGGCTTTGTTCATTCTGGGACGCCCCCAACGCAAGTAACCCTGCCAGTTCTTCCTGTCGTGCCTTCACAGCGTTCCACAGGTCATCGGACATGATCCGCAGATCGGGCACGTCTTCAACCGATGAAATCTGACATTGGCTCCGCAACTGCAATAGCTTAGCAGAAACGTTACACCAAAGACTGATACCAAGCTCTGATTCAGTTCATTTTGCCTGACAACGTTTGTGTCGGCAGTTCCCCGAAGAATGCCTTGTAGTCCCGTGCAAACTGCCCCATGTGCCAAAACCCAAAGGCATTTGCTATGTCCGATATACTCTGCTCTGGCGAGCAGGATACCAGTTCATGGCGCACAGCACCGAGACGGGCCCTTAGGTAAAATTGCTTGGGACTTACCCCGTATGTTTCCTGAAAGGCGCGCCGCAATGTGCATGCGGAAACCTGAGTGTCGGCACATACTTCGCCAATTGAAACGTCGTCCATCAGATGGGCACGCATGAATTCAACGGCCTTTTGCGCCAAGCGGGTTCTGTTCTTGCTGTTGCCCCTATCACTCCAATTCTCGTCGTTCACTAACATTTCCAGAAGCTCTAGGATCAGATCGCTCTCTTCACCTTCAGAGCTGGGGCCTGTCTCGGACCCTATGAGAAAACGCGCTTTGTTTTTGATCTGAGAATGAAGTCTGCCGGCGTCACCCACGAAAGAACGCGAAGCGTTTTTACGAACGGTGCTGATATCAAGGCCGCAATCGTCGGCGATCCGTTCAGCCCTTCGTATGTCGATGCCAAAGGTCAGGCCTGTGAGCGTTGAATTGCTCACGCCTTCAAAAGGGTCTCCGCTACCAAAATTCATCAGAGCGGTGTCTGAGGGGTAGCCGTTTAGCCAAGTCCGTACACTCCCCTTGTCTGGTAAGCCAAACGCCAGAATGTCGGGACGAGATACTCCTGTTTGGTACACGGCTTTGTCAAACGACAAATCTATCATCTGGAGGCCAGCCCCGGCCCAAACGGATACCCTCGAATTCATGCTTCCTTTTTCAAGTTGGCGTAGTTCGACATCCCACTGGGAAAGCTCACGGAATTGCGAAGGATCCTGCAATAAAAGTGTATTTGGAGCGCAGGTTTTTCCCTCATCTGATCGTTTTTTGATGTGGTCCATTCCGCCGCTCACGTAATTGTCATGCAATGTTATCTCGCAAACGTAGGCTTAGGCAATTGCAAGGCAAGGTAGTCAAATCGGGGGAAAAGAGGTTTGGACGTCCATCTTTGCCTGATGACATAGCGCGCACTGAGCGTGTCGTAACCCTCCTCACCAAAAGCGAAAAAGATCTGTTGCGCTCTCAGGCTGAGGACAGCGAACTCTCCCTCTCGACCTACTGCCACCACCTGATCCTTGAAGGTCTGAAAACACATAAATCATGAAACAGGGGTATCTCATGAAGTCAAAACTGTTCCTTTCCACGCTGGTCTTTGCCGGGTCCGCTTTCACGGCGGCAGCTCAGGACAGCAACATCGTGCATGATGCGGAATACTATGTGCTAAAGCAACAAAACGAGGCCGTTTGGGTCGAGAACGACGCACAGGTTGATCAACTGCTGGCCGATTTTCGTGAGAAGAACGGAGGGAACCCTCCAAACATCTTTTACATCCTGATTGACGATATGGGTTTTGGCGACATGGGTATGCCCGAGATGAACGCCATACGCGGGTATTCGACTCCCAATATCAACGCGCTGGCAGAAGAAAGCATGCGGTTCGCGCGCATGTACACTGAGCCGTCCTGCACCCCGTCGCGCGTGGCCTTCATGACGGGTCGCCAGCCGTATCGCAATGGGATGGGCGATACCGCCGTCGATATTTCGGGTTTTGGCCTTGCTGATGAAGAAGTCACAATTGCCGAAGTTCTGAAATCCGCAGGCTACAACACCTCGCATGTTGGCAAATGGCACATGGGCGACATTCAGGAATCTTGGCCTACTTATCAGGGCTTTGACTACGCGGCGTTCCCCATCCATCAGCAGGGCCAGTTGGCCATCTTCAACGAAGATGCAGCCAAGGAAGAAATCACCATGGCCATTGGGGAAGACAACTACAACTCCAAATACACGTTGGATGATTGGTTTCGCCCTGATCCGGGACACATGATTACCGGCCTTGAAGCTGTTATTGGTGGGGACGTCCGCGAAGTCCATATGGAACCGGGTGAGAAATGGACCCAGGACAAATACAATGAAATGAACATCCGCTACCAGGCGCAGGCGATGGAGCAGCTACGCCTGCTTGCAGAGCGGGATGAACCTTTCTTCCTGCAATACTGGCCACTTGTACCTTTGTCGACAACGCGCACTACGAAAGAGGCGTTCACGACACCCAACGGCGGTACATTCGTGGAAAGCATGGAAGAGCTGGATGAGTGGATCGGTGTCATTCTTGAGGAAGTCGACACACTTGGGCTTAGAGACAATACTCTGATCGTTTTGATGGGCGATAACGGTCACTTCACCAAATATGCTCCCGGCAGTGGGTTTTCACCTTTGGTCTTCCGCGGCGGCAAGGCCGATACCTCTGAGGGAGGTGTTCGGGTGGACGCGTTTGCCCGCCTGCCCGGCCTGATCGAGGGAGACTCGATAGTATCGGACATCATTCACATCTCTGACTTGTTCACATCGATAGCACGTATTGGTGGAGCGATGGATGCCATTCCGCGCGACCGGATCATTGATGGTGTCGATCAGACGTCCTTGATGTTTCTTGGCGATACGCATGGGCGGCGGGATCATGTGCTGATCTACTCGATCAACTCGCTGAAAGAGGTGGTCAAGGAGCACATCAAGCTCAAGGTTCCGGCCAAAGGCGAAAACGCCATCGTAGCTAAGTTCTACAACCTGTTCCGAGATCCTCGCGAAGAACAGAGCGTATCGACCGAGATCGGCGCGTGGGCAGGTCATGAGTTCAACCGCATCATTGCCCGCCATCTGAAATTCAAGGAAATGTACCCCGATCAACCGGCCGCAACGGGACGCCCCTATGAAGGTATCGCGAACCTTCGTCCCGAAACTGTCGCAGCGGTGGATGCCTTTGTCGCCAAACGGGACATTCAGCCCGAATAATAGGCGGCTCCCGCACAAATCGCGCAAACCCCGCGTTTCAAAACGATGCACTCAACGCGGGGTTTGACATCTACATCAAAGATCATGGGAACAGTATGAAACTCCAAGCGCTTGCCCTTGCATTGGCAACTGCCATTGTCGCGACCCATACAATGGCAGACGAAAACGCTTCAAACCCTTTAGCCGCCGTAAACAACACGGACATCCGGTATCAGTATTTTGATCTGGGCAATGGCGCTGATCGACAGGACGCCTTTATCGATGGTGCCTACATGCTGCGGCCTGATCTGAAACTGAAATATGAGTTGCACTATAACTCAACGGATGCGACCGGAACGCGGTTCTCTGACTTCGAAAAAGCAAGCCTCAAAGCGATCTACTTTCCTTCTCAGAGGCCGCTCAACGACACATGGGCCATCAAGTCGGCCATTGGTCTGGAGTGGATACTGGACCTTGGCGACCCGGAAAAAGGGATTGGAACCGGGTCCGATCAAATTGCGCCTTTTGGCGGGTTCGCCTTCGCAAACACAAATTCAGGGCTGACGCTGATCCCCTTGCTCCAGCATTTTGCTTCGTACAATGGCCCGACCGACATCAGCCAAACCGCAATGCGATTAATTGCGCTGCAACCGTTTGGCGACGGGTATTGGGCCAAGGCTGATATCAAAGCGCCATATGACTGGGAAAACGATGCTTGGCCAGCGACCGCTGAGTTGCAGATCGGCAAGAACCTCAGCCCCGGAATAGCGATTTATGCCGACTTTCTCATCGGTATTGGGTCCGACCGCCCTTACGACAAAGGTGCGGGCCTGGGCCTGCGGTTCAACTACTAATACATCCTCAATCAACTTCGGTGGAGATCATCTATGCCAAGGTCCGGAACCCTGTTCAGCCTTTTGTTTTCTGCGTCCCTCTTGACCTTTCCCGGGGCCGTTTTGGCACAATCCCTGCCTTCCCCTGGAAAGGACGAAGCAAATTGGCGTCACGCCGCATCATTCTACCTGTTTACTCCGCTTCGCACTCGGGGAACCTCAACGGTCGCTGGGCAATCCGCTGAGTTGGATTTGAACCTGGGAGATGTTCTCGACGTTCTGGATTTTGCAGCAGCAGGCCGGTACGAGGCATGGAAAGGTGATTTCGGTATCATCGTTGATGCGAATTATGTCGGCATCGAACAAGATGCCAGCCTACCGGGGCCACTGAACGCAGATGTAAATGTTGACGTCCGACAAAAATGGTTTGGCATCCTCGCTGCGTATCGCGTTGCGGACGGGACTTACGGGGGAAAAAATCAAAGATACACTGTCGATATTCAAGGCGGTGTGCGCTTCAACTCGATCCGACAGGAAATCTCAATTACAACCCCTGGCCCTATGACGCTTCCGGTTTTGGGTGGCGATGAAGGTTGGATAGAACCTGTCGTGGGCGCAAGGGGCATGTGGCGCTTGAACGATAAATGGACCTCCATCGCTTCTCTGGAATTGGGCGGGTTCGGCGCCGGAGGAAACGATTTGCAGATAGGGGCCAACGTGGGCTTCGACTACCAACCCTGGGAAAAGGCCGCTCTGACGTTCGGCTATCGGTATTTCAGTATTGATTATAGCGACACACTCAGCACGGGAGACTTCGCATATGACGTCACGCAGCAGGGGCCGTATTTTGGGTTAAAGTATTTCTTTTAGACTGCGTATGCCCGATTGCAGTTCGATACGGTCCAACTCTGAATTGCGGACAGACTACCGCTTCGGATTGGTGAACAGTTGAGCTGTTCATCAGATGTCGATCCGTTCGGCGATGCCAAAAGTCATCGTGTGGATTGCCGGGCGTGACAACAGCACAAGTGCGGTCTCGAATTTGTTTTATCAAAACTCTCGAATGACTGCTTTCGGGTGGGCTAGAGCTGCATAGCGAAAAAGAGGGCGTTGCTCTAGTGGTGATTGCTGCCTAAGCAAAGCTCAAAAAGTGAATGTCTGCAAAGTCCCGCACAGCGGAAGTCTAGTATTAGCGACGATGACGTCCGCTTGGCGACTAAACCTGACATCTCAATTGCGTTCGGCAATGGTGGTTGCGCCCTCCCGCAACCAGCGTCAGAAAATCTCAATACAGCCCGTTCAGACTACAAGTGATCCACTGGATCAATTGCTTAACGACTTCACATCGTCAGGCTCATATCCTGAACGCCAGAGGTGCAAAGCCGTAAGCTACGAGAAGACAGCCTCGTTCGTTCCGGGGTGGTCAACATAACAGGTAGGACACCAGTAAAATACTCATCAGTGGCTCCCCGGTACTGTCAAAACGATCAGGATCAATCCAGCAGTAACTCGAATACCGCATCGCGCTCGGACAAAACGAGTAACAGAGCGAGATCGCCAGGCTGTAACTGCTCTAAAATCATTTGCGCGGCTTCCGTTGGAGAACGCGCGTCAATGACGCTGTCAGACGCCAGTCCTGCACCGATTGCGGTCTGACGGATCAAGGCTGGAATCTCACCAAGGCTTCGACCACGCAGGTAGCTCTCCATCTCGACAGCGACCACTACGTCGGGTTTGAAACCCATCGCGGTCAGGGTAACGTCGTGTATGTCCTGATCGGACCTGTCCCCGGCATGGCTGAGCATGATAAAGCGGCGTTTGGCCGGAATAGCGGACATCGCATCGCAGACTGCTGCAATTGAGTGTGGATTATGTGCAAAATCCACGAAAACACGGGCGCCGTTATGCGTGAATTCGTTGCAGCGTCCGGGGTTATCTTGTGCGTTGGGTTTGAAATTCGCCAGACCGGCTTGGATGTCCCGTGCGTCCAGATCCAACGCTTTTGCGACGCATAAGGCGGCCAGCGCGTTGGAAATGTTATACTTTGCCGCACCATCCATCGTAATGGGAACATTGTGAACCGATGTCACGGCATGTTCGGTTGTTCCGTCAAAGAACATCAACATTTCGCGGGTCATGTACGCGCAGGGATGGCCTTGGTCTCGGGCTGTTCGAACTTTTGAATTATCGGGATTTAGCGCGAACCACCAAGTTGTAGCGGCGGCGTGTTCGGCCTCGGCGACCACGAAGGGATCATCCGCATTCAGGACGAGCACGCCATCCTCGGCCAGGGTTCGATGGACTGCGAATTTGGCCTGCGCCAGTTCGGGAACTGTGTTCACGCCATATTGTCCCAGATGATCGTTGGCTACATTGGTCACCACGGCAACCTTTGCGCGGCGTGTTGGCAGACCGCGCCGTAGGATGCCGCCGCGGGCAACTTCGAGAATGGCAACCTCGAGTCGTGGATCGCGAAGCAACATGCGCGCACCGCCGGGACCGGAATAGTCACCGCGATCAAGTATGCGGTCCCCAACGCGTACAAAATCGGTCGAGGTCAATCCTGCGGTCAGTCCCGCAGTTGCGGCAATAGCCGCACAAAGGCGGGTTGTGGTCGTTTTGCCATTTGTTCCAGTGACAAAGGCAACAGGCACATCATGCAGTGCAGTCCAGTCGACCTGATCAGGTGCGGGCAAGGCATCGACCGGCCAGATTTGACAGCCGGTGCCATGGCCAATCGAAATCTCGTCATCGTCACACAGGATATCGATACCATGGGCATGCGCGGCGTTGATCAAATCGATCAAGGGCGGGTTCGCCTCTTTCGCCATCACGGATTTTATGTCGGCGATCATGTTGTCAAAATCACCCGCGGGTTGATCCAATATGTCGGCTGCACAAAAGTGCCACGCGGTCTGCGCCGCGAAAATCGACGAATAGAGCTGGTCCATCGGGGCCGAAATGGCAATGTTCACGCCGCCTTCAAATTGGCGCAGGATGTGGTTTTGGTCCTGCCATCCCAACGCGTCCAAAACCCGCCGGGCGTGACGAGCCCACAACGGCGCAATCATCTCGCGCGTGGCATCATCGCAGAATACGTCGATCACTGCGCCCGGGCGATCCCATAACAAACCGGGTCCGGTCAAGCGCCGGGCATCATCAACACGAAGATTGTCCGCGCTTGCACTGACAATCGTCAACGCTGTTTCAAGCTCTTCGATGCGATCCATCGGGGATCCTCCGATCAATCGGCTTCTTCGTCAATCTCGCGGGCCAGTCGCACGCCGCGCTCATCGCGGATAAGGGACTGGTCGCCATCAAAAATGTCGTCAAAACCGCTCAGGACGGCAGGTTTCGGGGTATGCGCCTCGGCTTCGGCCGTATCTTCGCCAGCGTTGTGATAGATGATCTGTTTCCAGCATCTTGCGCTGTCATCGCCAAAGATCACCAGAAGATCACCCGGCGCGGCCCGTTCAAGCCCGGCAGTTACCGCTTCGACCTCATCCGGGATTAAGCTGATCGAGGATTCGGACACGCCATTGCGCATCAATTCCGTCTTGATCATCTGTGGTACTTCATCGTGACCGCGCCCGCGTCTCTGATCGTCGGCTTTGCAGATGTAATGATCGAAATGCCCGGCCAAGGTTGCCGCGCTTTCCACAATATCCTCGTCGCGCCGATCACCCGGCATCGCAGCGACCACGATACGTTCGCGCTTTACGTCCAGCCGGTCCACTAGGTCGGTGACCACGCCAATAGCTGCGGGGTTATGCGCGTAGTCCAGGATGACCTTGAACGGATGCTCATCATAGACATTCATCCGGCCTGGGGCCTGGAAATAGCTTGTATCAAAGGTCCGCAAACCGTGGCGGATATTGTCCAGATCAACACCGAAACTATAGGCCATCGCCGCCGCAAACATTGCGTTCTGGACGTTGAAGATGGCTTTGCCCTCCAAAGCAGCCGGTATCAGATGAGACCAGAGTACCGGCATGTGAAGGCCGTTGTCATAGATGGTCAGCATGTCGCCGTTCATGCCGCTTTCCAGAACGATGGCTTTGCCGCCTGCCTTGATATGCTGCTTTACCAGACTGTGCCCGGGATTGACGGTGACATAAAAGATCGACTCGACATCGGCATAATCCGCCATCTTCAGGCAGTTGAGATCGTCTGCGTTCAAAACCGCCGTATCGGTTGCGCTTTCGACAACGACACGTTTGACGACGGCCAGTTCTTCGACAGTGTTGATGCCGCGCAGGCCCAGATGATCTGCGGATACGTTCAGGCATGCGGCCACGTTGGATCGTTGATACCCCAGCCCGGACCGCACCAGCCCGCCCCGCGCGGTTTCCATGACCGCAAAATCCACAACCGGGTCGCGCAGTACGATCTGCGCCGATTTCGGGCCGGTCATATCGCCTTTGACGCTGAGCTTGCCGTCAACATAAACCCCATCCGTCGAGGTCATGCCCACCGTTTTGCCGCTGCCCTTCATGATATGGGCAAGCATCCGCGAGGTGGTTGTTTTTCCGTTTGTCCCAGTGATGGCGGCAATCGGAATGCGTGCCTCCTCTCCGACGGGAAACAGCATGTCCATGACCTTGCCCGATACATCACGCGACTGACCTTCCGAGGGTGCCACATGCATACGGAACCCGGGTGCCGCGTTGACTTCGACAATTGCGCCGCCGATTTCCTTGTAGGATTTGGTGATGTCATCGATCAGGAAATCGACACCTCCCACATCCAGACCCACTGCCATGATCGCGCGCTCGGCCATGTCGCGGTTATCGGGGTGCACGACATCGGTCATGTCGATCGACGTCCCGCCTGTCGACAGGTTGGCCGTAGACCGAAGATAAAAAATCTCACCCTCCGGCAAAACGGTCTCGGCGCTGTGACCGGCGTCAGCCAGCAGCCGGTTGGCCTGATTGTCAAGCTCCAGCTGTGTCAGCACCTTCTCGTGACCAATCCCGCGCCGCGGATCGAGGTTCACGATATCAATCAGCTCGGCGATTGTGCTTTTGCCGTCCCCGACCACATGCCCGGGCACGCGCTTGGCGACAGCTTCCAGCTTGTTGTTGATCACAAGCATCCGGTGGTCGAACCCGGTGACAAAGCTTTCCACCAGAATGGCGCGGCTTTTGGAGTGTTCCTTGGCCTCATGAAACCCGGCCTCGACCTCGGTATCGGAATTCAGGTTGATTGACACGCCGCGCCCATGGTTTGCATCAAGCGGTTTCACGACCACCGGATGACCAATGCGCCGCGCCGCCCGGACAGCTTCACGGGCGCTGTAAACCATATGCTGTTTGGGCACCGGCAGGCCCAGATCGTTCAGCAGATTGTGGGTGTCTTCCTTATCGCAGGAAATCTCGACAGCGATATGTTTGGTTTCAGACGTGATCGTTGCCTGAATGCGTTTCTGATACTTGCCATGGCCGAACTGGACCAACGAATACTCGTTCAACCGCAACCACGGGATGTCACGTTCTTCCGCGGCCTTGACCAGAGATCCGGTTGAGGGGCCGAATTCCTTGCGCTGTGCCCGCAGCACGAAAGTGCGCAATTCGTCTTCCCAGTCGAATTCCGGGTCAAATTCATAATCGGACTGATCCTTCAGCGCTTGCGGCAGAAGATGCATCAGCAACCGAAGCGCCAGCTTGCCCGCATCAAGGCCGACATCGCGCTGGCGATATTGGTAAACCATGTTGTATTGCCCGGGCTCACCGGTGGATCGGGTTCGCCCAAAGGTCACATCCGTTCCCGCCACGCCCTGGATTTCCAATGCGCAATGTTCCATCACATGGCCCAGCCAGGTGCCTTCGTCTTCCCGCAGACGCCGGATAAAACCACCCGGTTCGCGATACGAGCAGCCGTGCTCGGACAGGCCCGGCAGCGCCGCAATCAGGCCATCAATGAACTCGGGGCCGATCTTTGCCGACGGCCAGTCTTCCAAAAATCCCAAATCAACGACGTGTCTAATAACCGGAAAACTTGCCCAGACATTGGGGCCGACATAGACATTGGTTGAGACGATTTTCATAGGCTTCCCCGTTTGAGGTTTGTTGTTTTTTTGCGGTCACTCAACATTGCCGCCTGACACTGGAAGGGTGCAGAACGCTGCATGTTCGTCGGGTGGATAGGCTTGACGACCCGTCAGATCATAACGGCACCCTTCACCCAAAACGTCAAGACGAAGGCCTAACAGGCTGAGCGCCTCACCCCGCCGCGCGTCCCACATCGAGGAATGGGTCAGATGACTGGCGTCAACCACGGTCACAGTTCCGCTGCCCACAACCTCGATAACGTTGTCGGGGCCGATAAAGGCAGCGGTGTCTTCGTCGATCCCCAGACCGATCAGAAAAGGGTTGAACGATGACGCGGTGAGCAGACGCCCCAGCCGATTGCGTTGGGTGAAGTGCTGATCGATGATCACCGCGTTGGTCAGCCCCATACCGGGGGCCAGGGTGATGTTGCCCTCGGCGGGTCCGGCGTTGCTGCTACCGCCGGCGACCATATGCTCTGACATGATCGAAGCGCCCGCCGATGTTCCCGCAACCGGAACGCCCGCCGCATTTTTGCGGCGAATTTTCTGGGCTACAAGCGTGCCGCCAAGAATGGCCGACAGGCGCAGCTGATTGCCCCCCGTCATGAATATTCCGGTTGCCCGATCCAGCATCTTGGCAAAGTCCGGGTTGTCACAATCGGCCCGTCGCGAGATCGGGAGAAACTCGACCTGCCCAGCCCCGAGATCCGAGAAGATGCGGTGATAATCGGGCCCGGTTTCCTCGAGCATCGATGCGGTCGGGATCACCACGATATCTGCATCCGCACCGCCGGACAGTTCGAGGAATTTCCGGTGAATCTGCATCTCCTTGACCCGGTCTTCGCCGCCGCCGATCGGAATGATAAATCCGCGATCCGTGTCATCCTGTGCTGGTGCTGGGCACATGGCTGTTCCTTGTCTTTCGTTCGTCCCGAGTGTTCCGGAGGGTTACTTTGCGGTTTCGTACAGGCCCTGCCGCACGGTCTGATGATCCTGTACGTGCCAGGCACCCCGAGCCATAACATCCCGAATACCCAGATCACCATCCAAAATCACCAGATCGGCATCCCTGCCGGCATCCAGACGGCCTTTGTGGTGCAATTTCAGCAAGTCCGCGACATTGCTTGTCAGTGGGGCCAGCGCCTGAGCAAGAGGCACGCCCAGACCAACAAGTTCGGCCAAAGTGTCGGGCAAGGTCTGGGACACGCCTACGCCGAACCGCGTCAGCTGCCCCTCGCTGTCGAAACTGGGTAGACAACCACCGCCGTCCGAGCTGATGGTAAAGCGGTCCATCCGGCATCCGGCGTCGCGAAAGCGCAGATAGGCCTGGGCGGCAGAGACACCGGGGTCGACATGGCCATCAGGAAAGGCGGTTGCATCAATAAAGCAGCCATGCCGCGCAAGCGCGATGGCTTGTTCCAGCAAGGGCAGGTTTCTGTTCACATGGGTCGGGTTGAACACCCGCGCAGGGATTTCGCAGACATCGATGGCCTGTTCCAGCATCTCGAGGCCACGGGCCCCGTCGCCCATGTGAAAATGGACGATCCCGGCTTTGCCGGTCATCAAACCGGCCACATGTGCCTCGCTGGCGATCCGCAGCACCTCGTTCAGGGTGGGTTGGCTGGATCGGTGATCGCTCAGCGCCAGCTCTCCTACGCCGATCACCGGGTCAAGAAACACGATATCTCCGCGTGCGGATCCGGTCAGCGTCGTAAGCGGAACATGATAGCCGCCGGTGTGACACCACGCTGACAGCCCTTCTTCGCGCAGCCCGTAGGCTTGCGTGACCAAGCCTTCGGTATTGCGAGTCAGATCATCCGTCCCAAGAACGCCAACAACCGAGGTAACCCCGGCCGAGGTAAAGGACGACAGGAGAAGAGGCGGGACCCGACTGGACGGGCCGGTTTCGCCCCCGCCGCCGGTGATATGGGCATGCCCATCAATAAATCCGGGAACGACCGCTGCACCTTTGAGATCATGGACGGACGCATCCAGCGCCGCAGGTAAGCTGGGTTGCTCGGCGCCAAGGTAAACGATTTGTTCCCCTGCGATCAGAATCGAGCCCAGTCCAAGCGGGTCCGGCGCATGAATATCTGCGTTGGTTAAAAGTGTGAGCACGCGCATGACCTTTCGAAACGTTTATCGTTTTCGTAAAGGCTTGGGCCACGGTTTACAAACTCAACACCGTTTATTCTTGTTCAGCGTCAGTGAGCGCATTTGCGTGTTCAAATGTCAGGAATGATCCTGCGGCTAGTCCAGAATCAGGTCTCCGGATACCGAGTTTTGTACGACGCGCAAAGCGTTTGGAATGTCGTTTGCCAGGGCGCGTTCTCGCGCACGATCGGGGGGCAGGTCGTGCGTCAGCCATCTTTTGATCAGGCGTTTTTCCAATGTCTTTTGCGGGACGTTCAGGAACACCGACATCACCCAGTACCGGCGTAGCTCTGCCCATCCGGGTTCGTCCAGAAGAAGGTAATTGCCCTCGACCAGTACGATCCGCTGATCAGTCGCAATCACCGATCTGGCGGCTATGGCCTTGTCCAGAGTGCGGTCAAACTCGGGCACTGCAATCTCATCCTCGACCAAAAGACGTCTGAGCAAGGCGTGCAGCCCGGCAATGTCGAAAGTCTCGGGTGATCCTTTGCGGTCCAACATGCCGCGTGCAGTCAGGATCGCGTTGTCATAGTGGAATCCGTCCATCTGCACGAGGCCGACCGAGAGTCCGCGTCGGTGCAACGCGGACAGCGCCCGTGCCGCCACGGTCGACTTTCCTGCACCCGGCGGTCCGGCCAGCGCAACAAGGCGACGTGTGGGCTGCGGTGGCAAGGCGGCTATTGCGTCGGCGACCTTTTCGGCCTGCACATCGGCTGTAAAGGGCTCGGCGCTCACGCCGCCTGGTCCTCGGCGGGCGGTTCCTTTGCGCCGGTCATAAAGGCCACCGCGTCTGACATCGAATAATCCTTGGGATCGATGACACAGAGCCGCTTGCCCAGACGATGGACGTGAATCCGATCTGCGACTTCGAAAACATGCGGCATGTTATGGCTGATCAGAATGATCGGAATGCCGCGCGACTTCACATCTAGGATCAATTCCAGCACTTTGCGGCTTTCCTTGACCCCCAGCGCCGCGGTCGGTTCGTCCAGAATGATCACCTTGGACCCAAATGCAGCGGCGCGGGCCACGGCAACCCCCTGACGCTGGCCACCCGACAGGGTTTCAACGGCCTGATTGATGTTCTGGATCGTCATCAGGCCCAGTTCCGTCAGCTTGTCGCGGGCAAACTTCTCCATCGCGGGACGGTCGAGCATACGCAACCATGACCCAAGCGGACCCTTGCGCCGGATTTCCCGCCCCATGAACATGTTATCGGCAATGGACAGGGCAGGGGACATGGCCAGCGTCTGGTAGACGGTTTCGATCCCGGCTTCGCGCGCATCAATCGGTGAATGGAAGTTGACCTTTTCGCCATCCAGCCAGACGTCGCCCTCGTCCGGTGATACTGCCCCCGAGACCGCCTTGATCAGGGTGGACTTTCCGGCCCCGTTATCGCCGATCACGGCCAGAATTTCTCCGGGCATCAGATCGAAATCGCATTGGTCCAGAGCGGTCACCTTGCCATACCGTTTGACCAGATTGCGTCCTTTGAGAATGGGTTCCATCAGGCTGCTACCTTTCTGATCCACTGGTCCACCGCAACAGCGGCAATGATAAGAATGCCGATCAACAGGAAGGTCCATTGGGCGTCGGCCCCCAACAGCCTGAGGCCCAATGTGAACACGCCGACAATCAGCGCGCCGAACAACGACCCAAGGATCGAACCGCGCCCGCCGAACAGCGATATCCCTCCGATCACAACCGCCGTTATACTTTCGATATTGGCCAATTGCCCCGACGTGGGTGAAACCGAACCGATCCGCCCGATCAGGGCCCATCCTGCAAAGGCGCAAATCAGACCCGACAGCATGTAAACTGAAATCAGGGTGCGATGCACGTTGACCCCGGACAGCTCGGCCGCTTCAGGGTCGTCACCGACCGCATAGACATGTCTGCCCCAGGCTGTGTGCCGCAGGGCGTAGGCCAGACCCAGAATGAGCACCAGCATAAACACAACGCCCACGGTGAAGACCGCGCCGCCGACGTTGAATTTGGCCCCGAACAGCTGAAGGATCGGTGCGTTTGCCTCGATATCCTGCGACCGGATGGTCTCGTTCTGTGAATACAGGAAGTTCGCGGCCAGCACGATTTGCCACATGCCCAGTGTTACGATGAAAGGCGGAAGCTTGATGCGGCTGACGAGAAAGCCGTTCAACGCGCCGATTGCCGCGCCGACTGCCAGGCCACAGACAATCGCGATGGTTGGGGGCAGACCATAGCGAAAGGTGAATTGCCCCATAACAACGGAAGACATCACCATGATCGCCCCGACGCTCAGGTCGATACCTGCGGTCAGAATCACAAGGCTCTGGGCGGCGGCGACGATGCCGACGATCTGAACCTGCTGCAGGATCAGTGTCAGTGCGAAGGGTGAAAAGAACTTTGACCCAAGCAGGACACCGAAGATGACAATCGCGGCGATCAGGACGATCAGCGGCACAAGAGATGGATTTATGTGCAGAAAATGCTGGATGGTCCCGACGACCCCCCGGCGGTGATCCTCAAATTCGGCTACACGTTCCGGACTCCCATGCGCAGCGGATTCAAAGTCGTCGGATTGTCGAGACGTGTCGGACATATAGCTTCCCCCATGGGTCAAGAACCCGTCTGTGGAACACAATAGCAAAGATTCTGATGAGTTTGATATTTACGTCGAGAGGCCGCAAAGGCGGCCTCTCGGCAGGTCAGGTTAACCCCAGCAGAGGTCCATGCCTTCTTTGACGGTGATCGACTCGACCCCGTCCGCTGTCTTGTCGGTCACAAGGGCAACACCGGTATCAAAGAAGTCTTTTCCCGGTGTGTTTTCAGGCTTCACACCTTCTTCCGCCCATTTCTTGACGGCTTCGACGCCCAGCGACGCCATGAGAAGCGGATATTGCTGCGATGTCGCACCGATCACTCCGTCCGAAACGTTCTGGACGCCGGGGCATCCGCCATCGACCGAAACGATCAGAACATCGTTCTCGCGCCCAATGGCCTTCAGCGCTTCGTATGCGCCCGCTGCAGCCGGTTCATTGATTGTGTGAACCACATTGATCGTCGGGTCCTTGGCCAGAAGGTTCTCCATCGCGCGGCGACCGCCTTCTTCGTTGCCTGCGGTCACGTCGCTGCCGACCAGGCGCGGGTCACTTTCGTCCCCGATCACGTTCGGGTCCGCCAGATCTACGCCGAAGCCCTGCAAAAAGCCCTGATTGCGCAAAACGTCGACCGTGGGCTGGCTGACCGCCAGATCCAGCGTGGCGATCTTGGCATCCGCAGCAGCATCGCCAAGCGTGGCTTTCGCCCATTGTCCAATCAGAAGGCCCGCAAGGAAATTGTCGGTCGCGAAGGTGGCATCGGCCGAGTCGATCGGCTCTAGCGGTGTATCGAGTGCGATCACCAGAACACCTGCATCGCGTGCTTGTTTCACTGCGGGAACAATGGACGAGGTATCAGAGGCGGTCAGCAAAATACCCTTGGCACCGTCGAGAATACAGGTCTCGATCGCCTGTACCTGAGTCTCATGATCCCCGTCCACCTTGCCTGCAAACGCTTTCAGCGTCATGCCAAGCTCTTCGGCCTTTGCAGTTGCGCCCTCTTTCATTTTCACGAAGAAGGGGTTGGTGTCTGTCTTGGTGATAAGGCACACGGTGGTCTCGGCCATTGCGGACCCGGCCATAACGGCGAATGCAAGCGCCGAGGCGCCGGCAAGCTTTGATAAGTTCATTCTTAATCCTCCCAGTATCTCCCGTGCCCTAAGTCGGCACATAAGCGATCGGGTGAAATTGAACCCGATCACACGGCAAAAGCATCCTCAGATTCGAGATGTGAGTCAATAAATAAATCACTCTTATTTATTATTGACAGATGACAACCCATTCCACATTTTCAAACAGTGGAGGGTCGATTGTGACGTCAGAACCAACACCGCAAGCCATTGCCCCGGATCGGGTGTCGAATGTGCGCGGTACAAATCAAAGTGGAATGCGGGCGCATAATGAACGTCTTGTGTTGTCTCTGGTTCGGCGGCACGAGGCGCTGGCTAAATCCGAAATTGCCCGCATGACGGGTCTGTCCGCACAGACGGTTTCGGTCATTATGCGACAGCTGGAAAAGGATGGTCTTCTGCTGAGGGGAGAGCCTGTTCGGGGCAAGGTCGGGCAACCCTCGGTTCCGATGCGTCTGAATCCGGAAGGGGCGTTGTTCTTTGGTCTGAAGGTTGGGCGTCGCAGCTCGGAACTGGTGATGACCGATTTTCTGGGCAATGTGCGCCAGCGTGCCCGGCGCACCTATGACTATCCGACCCCTGATGACACTCTGGATTTTGCGGCGAAGGCGCTGGACGACATGATCTCGGGGGTATCGCCGGACATGCGTGGCAGGATCGCCGGGCTGGGTATCGCGATGCCGTTTTTCCTCTGGGACTGGGCGCAGACCTTGCAAGTTCCGCAGAATAAGATGGACGCTTGGCGCACTGCCGATATCAAGGCCGCGCTGGCGTTGCGATTTGACATCCCGATTTTCGAACAGAATGACGCAACCGCAGCGTGCGGGGCAGAACTGGTCTTTGGCCCGTCGGGCGGGCCTGATGATTTTCTGTATTTCTATGTCGGGTATTTCATCGGTGGCGGGGTGGTTCTGAATGGCGCGATCTTTTCCGGTCACGGCAATGCCGGCGCATTGGGTCCGCTGCCAGTTCCGGATGCCGGGGGCGCGATCAAACCGCTGATCGACGTTGCCAGTCTTTATGTTTTGGAAAGATCCATAACTTCAAATGGGCAGGACGCCGCTCTGCTGTGGGAAATGTCCGAGCGTTGGGACATACCGAAGGATGTGTTAGAGACGTGGTTGCACCACGCGGCTGTCGGGCTGGCCTATGCCATCGCAACATCCTGCAGCGTCATCGATTTCGAATGTGTCAAGATCGATGGATGGATGCCGCCCGAGGTCAAGGCCCGATTGATCGAAGCCGTTGAAGACCAGTTGTCAGAGATGAATCTGACTGGGTTGGAAAGACCTATAATCTCAGCCGGGACCGTTGGGCCGGACGCGCGGGCCCTAGGCGCGGCAAGCCTCCCCCTGTCCGAGCGTTATCTGGTCGAGGGCTGACAATTGGTTGAGCAGAGACGCTCATGATCGCTACGGCGAAGGGTTCTTAAACGGCAACAAGGCGCGGCACGGGCGGGCGCAAGGTTGCCTCTTACGCTTGCGTGTGTAGTTCATTGGGCCCTGTGGACAATGGCGATCCCTGAAGGACTCGAACCCTCAACCTGCTGATTAGAAGTCAGCTGCTCTATCCAGTTGAGCTAAGGGACCGCTGCGCCCTTCTTGCTGGTTTTACGCGCAGGGTTCAAGAGCCAAGCGCATGAAGGCGCTGTTGGGGTCCGGCGCGTAGCCATAGATCGGGCCGCAATAGGAATAGCCCAGCGATTCATACAGCCTGCGGGCCGCATCATATTCGGTCAAATGACTGGCACCGGTTTCAAGAACCAGCGCGGATATGCCTTCGGTTCGTGCGAGATCGGCAATATGGTCCATCATCATCCGCGCAAGCCCACGACCGCGCGCGCTGGAGAGGACATGGACAGATTTCACCTCGGCCGTGCCATCCGGCAGTGATTTGAGCGCACCGCATCCCAATGCCGTGTCAGCGTCATAAATCGCCCAGAACCGGATACCCGCCTCCTGCAGTGACTCAACATCCAGCGTGTGGTTCGATGTTTGCGGCGTGGCGTCCCAGCTATGGGCCAGATGAGCCTGAATGATGGGGCGCAGATCATCTGCGCCCGGATCGGCCTCGCGAATTTCGATCACTTCGGAGGCCTCAGATCAGTGGGTCCAGGGACCGCGCCGCCTTGTGGCAAAATTCTCACCATAGCCACCGGCGCGCACGTTCGGCTTGCGCTTGTGCGGCTCGGACACCTGCGCGTCGATGCCATTGTCTTTGGCGTAATCCAGCGCCTCTTTCTTGGTGTCAAATTTCAGGCGTACTTGGGTCTGCGTGTCGCTGGACGAGGTCCAGCCCATCAGCGGATCAACCTCGCGCGACGAGGCAGGGGCATATTCCAGAACCCACTTGCGGGTCTTGGCCATCCCCGAGGTCATCGCGTTTCGCGAAGGCTGGTAAATCCGTGCGCGCATGTCGCCTCTCCGTACTCACTTGGCTGGGCATGTTTATGCGTCAGAGCGCGGGCGGGGACAAGATGACAAATGTCGCGGCGCGCTGATGTCAGAACCTGTCATCAATCCGCGCTAGACCGGGCGCAATTCAAACACGAGGGCAGCACGTGCCGCAAAAGTGCAGGAGAATACACAGATGCAGCCCGCCTGACCCCCGATCCCCCCTTGCAGATGGACAAAATAAGAACAAATGTAAGGGCCTGATCCCCGGAGCCCGCCGATGCCCTACGCCCATTCCGACAAGACCCAGCTGACCGCTGAAGACGTCCGCGCCCGCCTGAAACTGGAAGGCGGCAAGCAATTCGTGATGCATACCGAGTTCAATGCGGCAGGCGACCAGCCGACGGCAATCAAGGAACTGGCGGGCGGCGTTCTGGACGGCGAGCGCGATCAGGTTCTGCTGGGCGCGACCGGGACCGGCAAGACTTTCACTATGGCCAAGGTGATCGAAGAAACCCAGCGCCCCGCCATCATCCTTGCGCCCAACAAGACGCTGGCGGCGCAGCTATATGGCGAGTTCAAGGGCTTCTTCCCCGAAAACTCGGTGGAATATTTCGTTTCTTATTACGATTACTATCAGCCCGAGGCCTATGTCCCGCGGTCGGACACCTATATCGAGAAAGAGTCCCAGATCAACGAACAGATCGACCGGATGCGCCACTCGGCCACCCGCGCGCTGCTGGAACGCGATGACGTGATCATCGTCGCCTCGGTGTCCTGCATCTACGGTATCGGCTCGGTTGAAACCTACGGCGCGATGACGCAAGACCTGAAGGTCGGCCACGAATACGATCAGCGGCAGGTCATGGCGGATCTCGTCGCCCAACAATACCGCCGCAATGATCAGGCGTTTCAGCGCGGCTCGTTCCGGGTGCGCGGCGACAGCTTGGAAATCTGGCCCGCCCACCTAGAGGACCGCGCATGGAAACTGTCCTTCTTCGGCGAGGAGTTGGAACAGATCACCGAGTTTGACCCTCTGACCGGTGAACGTGCGGCGACGATGGAGCATGTGCGCGTCTACGCAAACTCGCATTACGTCACGCCGAAACCCACGATGCAGCAGGCAATCATCGGCATCAAAAAGGAACTCCGCATCCGGCTGGACCAACTGGTCGGCGAGGGCAAACTGCTGGAAGCCCAACGCCTTGAACAGCGTACCAATTTCGACCTTGAAATGCTTGAGGCCACCGGCGTCTGTAACGGGATCGAGAACTACTCGCGCTATCTCACAGGCCGCGCCCCGGGCGAACCGCCCCCGACCCTGTTCGAATTCATCCCCGACAACGCCATCGTCTTCGCCGACGAATCCCACGTCTCGGTCCCGCAGATCGGCGGCATGTACCGCGGCGACTATCGCCGCAAATTCACACTGGCCGAACACGGCTTCCGCCTGCCGTCCTGCATGGATAACCGCCCGCTGAAGTTCGAAGAATGGGACGCCATGCGCCCGCAATCCGTCTTCGTCTCGGCCACCCCAGCTAAGTGGGAGATCGAGCAAACCGGCGGCGTCTTCACCGAGCAAGTCATCCGCCCGACCGGCCTTTTGGACCCCGAGGTCGAAATCCGCCCCGTGTCGATGCAGGTGGACGACCTGCTGGACGAGGTGCGCAAAGTCGCCGCCAACGGGTTCCGCACGCTGGTCACCACGCTGACCAAACGCATGGCCGAGGACCTGACCGAATACCTGCACGAACAGGGCATCAAAGTGCGCTACATGCACTCGGATATCGACACGCTGGAACGCATCGAAATCCTGCGCGACCTGCGGTTGGGGGCCTTCGATGTGCTGGTCGGCATCAACCTGCTGCGCGAAGGCTTGGACATCCCCGAATGCGGGCTGGTCGCCATTCTGGACGCGGATAAAGAGGGTTTCCTGCGCTCGGAAACCTCGCTGATCCAGACCATCGGCCGCGCCGCGCGGAACGCCGATGGCCGGGTGATCATGTATGCCGACAAGATCACCGGTTCCATGGAACGCGCCTTGGGCGAAACCAACCGCCGCCGCGCCAAACAGCTCGCCTATAATCAGGAACACGGCATCACGCCCGAGACGGTGAAGAAGAATGTCGAGGACGTTCTGGCCGGTCTCTACGAGGGCGACGTCGACATGAACCGCGTCACCGCCACCATCGACAAACCGATGCACGGCGCGAATTTGGAGGCGCATCTGGACGGTCTGCGCGAAAAGATGCGCAAAGCCGCCGAGAACCTCGAATTCGAAGAGGCCGCCAATATCCGAGATGAGATCAAACGTCTGGAAGCGGTCGATCTGGCCGTCGCCGACGACCCCATGGCGCGCCAATGGGCGGTTGAGAAAGCGTCAGAGGATGCCGTCAAGTCGCGCGGGAGGTCAACGGCTGGCAGGCCGGGGCAAAGGGGTGGGAATGTGAAGCGGCGGAAGCGGTGATGCCATCCAGTCGAGAAGTAATTCGTTTCTGCCCAACAAATGAGGTCACCGAAAAGGATAAGGCTACTTTCACATTGTTCAGGCAAAGAGTTCTGACTTTGCTAGAAAACTGGAACGACTTGAATGACGGTCTAAAGAATATCCCATTTAGTTTTTCTCGATCGGACGAAGGCCACATTACCGTCGATGACTTCCCCTTTAACATTCACCGGATGAAAGGCCTATATCTCGACTACAGAGTTTTCATTTCTAAACAAGAGTTTACAAATTTCGGGCGGATTGCCAACCAAACGAAAAAGTGCTTTCGATCGGTGCCAGTCATCTCTGAGGTAGAGAGGTTCCAACGCAGTTGGAACGAGAATCAAACGGCTCTGGGCGATTGGCACGGTTACAACCATGTGCAACTCACGGACAATTACTTTAACGGCAATCTGTTTCATACCGACCCAGACAAGCGGGAGTTTTTTCAAACTATCCAAAGTTCAATTTCAGACCCCGCATTTCACGCTACGCTGTGGTTGGACATTCACTTTAGACTACAACTGATATTGTCGCTCGCCTTCATTATAAAACCAGTTGCAGTTGGGGAAATGTTTGCTCAATTGCCTATTGAAGTTGCTGGACGTAACTCGGCCTAGTTCGCAATTGACTAAGCTGGAATAGTTGCTTCCGGAGATCTTCTCGGCGGTCTACAAGCGCTTAGCAACCGTAGGATGGGTTTCCAACCCATCGCGCCGCATCACCAAAACACATGATGGGGTAAAACCCCATCCTACACCGCCACAAAAAAGGGCGGGGAAACTCCCGCCCTGTCGCTCACCCCTTATCCCAATGGGCAATCACATCATACCCAACCGGCGTCGGCGGGCCTTCCATGAACTCGGCGAAATGGCCCCACAGCTCGGCCACTTTGGGCGCGTTTGCGTTTGAGGTCGCCTCGCTCTCGACCACCGAGACCACATAGCCCGAGCCGTCCTCGTTCATCACATTGGTAAAGCAGTGCATGCCGGGCATGCCCATGATTTCGGATTTAAGTTCATTCATTTTCGCCGTCGCCGCCTCGCGCGTGCCGGGCTTCATTTTGTATTGAGTAATACGTGCAAACATAACGTTCCTCCCTCGTCTGGCGAAATTGCCAAGCGGCGCGGCCGGAAGGGCCGTGCTGGGGAAACTTAACACAACATCAAGAAATCTCATATTGAGATTCATGATCTGCGGTCATTTTCAACCCTACGCTTTATCATTATCTGATACCTGACACTTCAGGGTTGAGGTATTTCCCAGTTCATCCGGTCTGATCCGGAATCGGCGGGAAATTCAGTCGTGATACTGCACGCAATCGGGTTTTGGCGAATTCCACAAACGCCCGGGTTTTTGCCGGGGCCCGGCGTCCTTCCGCATGTACCAGATGGATCGGCAACGGGGCTGGTTCGTGTTCGGCAAGAACAAGACGCAGCTTGCCTGCGTCCAGATCAGGGCCCACCTGATAGGACAGAACGCGGCACAAACCCCAACCGCTGCGTGCAACTGAAATCGCGGTGGCAACGCTGCTGACGGTCAAGCGGGGGTCAATCCGGATCGCCTCGTGCTGGGTGAGTCCGAACTTCCATTCCGGCAGAGGGCTGCCCGATGCCGCCGCGACGATCCGATGTGCCTGCAGGTCTGATGGGATTTGCGGAATGCCATGCGTCTCGAAATAGGAAGGCGCCCCGCAAATGACGCGCCGCACCTGCCCGACGCGGACAGCCATGAGGCCCGAGGACGGTAGCTCTCCGATCCGGACGGCAAGGTCAAAGCCCTCCTCGACCATATTCACGACCCGGTCGAGCATCACCACTTCGGCGGATACATCCGGGTAGGCGTCCAGAAAATCGGTTAGAATAGGGGTCACGTAGATACGCCCAAACTCGTTTGGACAGGTGATCCTCAGCTTGCCGACGGGTATGCTCGCAGCCCCCGAGGCCGCATCGTCCGCTGCCTGCAGCTGTGCCAGAATGTGGCGGGCATCTTCCAGATAGGCCGCGCCCACTTCGGTCAGCCTGACGCGCCGGGTGGTGCGGGTAAACAAGCGCGCGCCCAGCCGCAATTCCAGCGCATTGATGCCGCGTGTGGCAGACGGCGCGCTCAGGCCGGTTTTACGCGCGCCACCTGCAAAGCTTTCTGCTTCGGCGACGGCAATAAAGACTTCAAGGCTTTTGATACGATCCAAACCCGACCTCGCTGATTATCATCGTTTTGCAAAGCAATGAGTTTCCAATTCAGAGTATTAATACATTTTTCGACATAAACTAGATGTGGCTTGCAGAAACCAACGCAGGATGCCCTCGGATGACCGCTGAACCGCCACGCCCCCCTCTCCCTCCGTTCACGAAAGAGACCGCAATTCAAAAGGTGCGCCTAGCCGAAGATGGCTGGAACGGTCGCGACCCGGCCAAGGTTGCGCTGGCCTATACGCCCGACACCACCTGGCGCAACAGGGCCGAGTTTCCCAAAGGCCGCCAACAGGTCGAAGAGTTCCTGACCCGCAAATGGAACAAGGAACTGGATTACCGCCTGATCAAAGAGCTGTGGGCCTTCTCGGACAACCGGATCGCAGTGCGATATGCCTATGAATACCATGACGACAGCGGCAACTGGTTTCGTGCCTACGGGAATGAAAACTGGGAGTTCGATGAGAACGGCTTCATGGCCCACCGGCACGCGTCGATCAATGAATTGCCCATCAAAGAAGAAGACCGGAAATTCCGTTGGCCTTTGGGTCGGCGGCCCGATGACCATCCGGGTCTCAGCGATCTTGGCCTCTAATCAAAACAGGATACTGTGATGACACCGATCAAACTCTACCGAAACCCGAAATCCGGCCATTGCCACCGCGTTGAGCTGATGCTGGCCCTGCTGGATCTGCCATATGAAACGGTCGATCTGGATATGGCAAACGGCGCGCATAAAGCACCCGACTACCTGAAAATCAGCCCGTTTGGACTGGTGCCTGCCATTGATGATGCAGGATACACGCTGGCCGATTCAAACGCGATTCTGGTTTATCTGGTTCAAACCTATGCCAAAGGGTCCAACTGGATGCCGGAAGATCCCAAAACTGCGGCCGAGGTGCAGCGTTGGCTGACCGTCGCGGCGGACAATGTCTATTCCGGCCCCTGCGCGGCACGGCTGGTCAAAGTATTCGGCGCGCCTTTGGATCATCAGGCTGCAGTGACCAAAGCCCATGCCTTGTTTCAGGTGATGGATGCGCATCTGGACGGGCGCGAGTGGCTGGCCCACGACACGATCACAATCGCGGATGTGGCCGGGTACAGCTATATCGCTCATGCACCCGAGGGCGGTGTGAATCTGGCCCCATACCCGAATATCCGAGCATGGTTGGAGCGGATCGAAGGCCAGCCGAACTTTGTTGGAATGGTCCGGTCCCCCATACCCGAACTGGTCTGATCCATCGGGTCAGCCGGACGGGCTGACCCTCAATCACCTATGTACATGAAGGAGCGGATGCGATGGAAAGCCCTTTCCACGCAGGCGAACGTGCTGCGCAGATCAAGGCTGGCGTCGGTGACGTCGCGACATGGGCGGGCGGTTTTATCCGGGATCACATGCCGGAACAGCATCGCGCTTTTTATACATCGTTGCCGTTTCTGGTGTTGTCCGGCGCGGATGCATCAGGGTCAGTCTGGGTCACTCTGGTCGATGGGCCCGAAGGGTTTGTACGGTCCCCAGATCCCCGGACCCTGACGCTGGCGACGGGTCTCGATAGCCAGGACCCGCTGCATGCGGCATTTTCGGCGGGGGCCGAGGTCGGTCTGATCGGGATCGAACTGGCCACGCGCCGCCGCAACCGACTGAGCGGGTTTGTCGGTCCGTCCGCGCAGGGTTTTCAGCTGGATGTCCGCCAGACCTTCGGGAACTGTCCGCAATACATCCACGAAAGGGCTTGGCGGCGCGAAGACGCGAACATGCCCGACAAAGCCCGGCGCAGCACCCAACTCAGCCCCGACCAGATGGCATGGATCAAACAGGCCGACACGCTCTTCATCGGGTCCGGCACGCTGAACGAGGCCTCGGGTCCGGCGCGGGGTTTTGATGCCTCGCATCGGGGTGGCGCGCGCGGATTTGTGCAGATCAAATCGCCAAACCATCTGCGCATCCCGGATTATTCGGGCAACAACTTCTTTAACACCATCGGCAATCTGCTCAGCGACCCTCGCATCGGTCTGGTGTTCATTGATTTCGAAACCGGCAGCCTGCTGCATTTGTCCGGTCGTGCCGAGATCGACTGGTCGCTCGGGGATGCCCGGGACCCTGACGCGTGGCGTATGATCGATATGACCATCGACACCGTTATCGAGCGCCCCTGTGCGCTGGCTTTGCGCTGGGCCCGTCAGGATGCGGCCGATCGTGTGCTCCGGGTTGCCCGGCGGGTCCGGGAAACAGAAGAAATCATGTCGTTCTATCTGACGCCTACGGATGGCCAACCACTGTGGCCGTTCCGGGCAGGTCAGCACTTGCCGATCTCGGTGTACCTACCGGGTCAAACAGCGGCGCAGCGGCGGACCTACTCACTCTCGGGATCACCGTACGACAAAGATACGTACCGCCTGACAGTCAAGCGCGCGCCCGGGGGGCAGGTCTCGGGTTACCTCCATGACGCTTTGCGGGAAGGAGCAGAGGTAACGGCCTCGCGCCCGTCAGGTGACTTTGTGATCCCAAGCAGCGATGCCCCGCTTGTGCTGGTCAGCGCCGGTGTTGGCCTGACGCCCATGGTGTCGATGCTGCATGCCGCTGTCACGCGCCAGTCAAACCAGCGCATATGGTTCATACACGGGGCCAGAAGCGGCACGGATCACGCGTTGTCGCCTGAAATCGAAGGGCTTTTGCAAGCGCATCCTGATGCAGTGGGACAGGTCTATTACAGTCGCCCGGACCTGCATGACGCGCCGCACAAAACCGGACGCATCACCGTGCAGGATTTGTTGAATTTGGGCGCGGGTGACGGGGCACAGTATATGCTGTGCGGCCCGGCACCGTTTTTGTCCCAGCTTCAGGCCGGTCTGGAACAGGGCGGCGTGCCCGCCCGCAATATCCATTTCGAAAGCTTCGGGTCGTCCGACCCGTGAGTCAGAGTTCAGGCTGTGAAGAAGTCGATGTCAAAGCTGTTCGACCTTTACCGAATCCGCCGGGTAAAAAGCCAGATATTCTTTGATTTCGGCAACAGTTGGGATCGGGTCCTCATAACTCCACGCCGCGTTCTCTGTGACCGAGGATTTGTTGACGATGGAAAAATGTGTGGCATCGCCCTTATGCGGGCAATGGGTCACCTTATCTGAGCGATCCAGAAAGGCCATCGCGATATCGGCGCGGGGGAAATAGATCACCGGGTCCAGGTTGCCCTCGAACAACTCCAGCGCGTTGGTCGTTTCACCCAAAATCGCACCGCCGGACCGGACGCTCCATTTTCCCGGTGCTTTGCGAATTTTTGTCAGATCGGTCATTTCCACTTCTCCCCTTGGGCCAAGGCCCATTCCTGTGTCCACTTTATGTGAAAGTGCGATGTCAGATCGGCGCCGTTGCGGCATCCAACCACAGCTGAGCGTCATCGCCCAGCCTTGGGCGGACTTTATCCGCAACGCCACGATGGTAAGCGTTCAGCCACGCGCGCTCATCTGCTGACAGCATGCTTGTCATGATCAGACGCCGATCAATCGGAACATAAGTCAACGTCCGCCAACACAGCATAGCGCGTTCGGGATCTGCGGTCGGAAGGGCCGGTGCCTCTTGCACGACAAGAAGATTTTCGATGCGGATGCCAAAGGCTCCTTCGCGGTAATATCCCGGCTCGTTCGACAGGATCATGCCGGGTTCAAACGGGACATGACTGACCTTTGACAGACGCTGCGGCCCCTCATGCACACTCAGATAGGCCCCGACCCCATGGCCAACCCCGTGGTTGAAATCCTGCCCCGCAGTCCAAAGCGGCGCGCGCGCAACGCATTCGATGTCGCGCCCTGCAAGCCCCACTGGCCAGCGCAACACGGACATGGCGATCATCCCCTTGAGAACCCGGGTGAAACAGGCTCTTTCTTCGTCCCCGACCTCTCCAATCGCAATCGTTCGAGTGATGTCGGTGGTCCCGTCCAGGTATTGCCCTCCACTGTCCAGCACCAGAAGATGCCCATTCTGTAACCGGGAATCCGTTTCTTCGGTTACGCGGTAGTGCATGATTGCACCGTTGGGCCCGGTGCCCGCGATCGTGTCGAACGAGATGTCCTGAAGGGCGTTGTCTTTGCGCCGGTTTGCCTCCAGACGGCTGACCACCTGGGTCTCGGTCAGGCTGCCCGGCGTCTGCTTGTCGAGCCAGCACAGGGTTTCGATCACGGCGACTGCATCCCGCAGATGCGCTTCGGCGCTTCCTGCGATTTCCGCTGCATTCTTGCAGGCTTTGGGCAAGGCGCACGGATCGCCATCATCCACCATCTTGTCCTGCAACACATCGGCCACCGCTTGCGGCAGCGTGCCCAGGTCCACCTGAATTTTGCCTTGCAGCGCGGCGGCGACACCCAGAAAGGCAGATGGCGCATGAAGACGCACCTGTTCGCTCAGTTGAACTGTTAGTTTTTCCTCCGCCATGAACAGGTCCACACGACCAGTGTCGTGCAGAATGGCGAACCCGTGCGCTACCGGATTATACCTGACATCCGAGCCCCGAATGTTCAGCAACCACATGATCGAGTCCGGCAAAGTGATCACGGCGGCGCTGTTGCCCGCCTCCCGCAACGCTTCGGACAATCGTTTGATCTTGCTATCGGCGGTTTCTCCGGCAAACTCCACCGGATGTAATTTGACCGGACTCATAGGGGGATCGGGTTGATCCGACCACACACGGTCGATCAGGTTATCACACCGCACAAGCGCGATCCCGGTATCTGCAAGTTCCTTCTGAGCAGAAGAGATTTGTCGGGCAGCATGCAGCCAGGGGTCAAAACCAACTTTGCCCCCCTGCGGCAACTGTTCTTTCAACCATGCGCTCAGACCGACATCGGGCCAGGGCACCGGAGTATAGTCGCTTGCCAACTGCGCTTTGACCTGTGTGCGGTAACGGCCATCGATAAACACGCCAGCCACGTCCGTCAGAACGGCACAAAAACCGGCAGAGCCCGTAAACCCCGTCAACCACGCCAGTCGCTCGTCCCGCGGGGCGACATATTCTCCCTGATGGGCGTCGGCGCGCGGGACCAGAAACCCGGCCAATCCGTCGCGCAGCATCTCCGCGCGCAAGGCTGCCAACCTGGGAGGCCCCTGTTCCGGACGTGCCGTGACCGCAAAGGACTGAAACATGATCTCCCCTTTCATTGTCTTGCCCGGGAACCTGCGGCGCAATGCGCCAAATGTCCAGATGCCGGGTTCTTTTCAGGTCATCTGCATCCAACCGACGGGCTCTGTTTAAAACAGGGGGCCACATCAAAGACCCATGATGGCGATAAAACCCCACGCAACCTTAATAAAACTATCGTCGGACCCGCCCATTCACTTCTTTGAACAAGCCCCACACTTCATCTTTTTAAAAATACTCCCGCCGGAGGCAAGGCAAGCGTCAGCTTGCCTTTTTCATCCCCATCACCCGAGCGCGGGCACGTGGATCACTGTCGAACAACGCTGCCAGTTGCTCGGTCATCGCCCCAGCCAGTTGCTCGACATCCGTGATTGTCACCGCACGATCATAATACCGCGTCACATCATGCCCGATCCCGATCGCGAGCAATTCGACCATTTTGCGCTTTTCGACCATCGCGATCACATCGCGCAGGTGTTTTTCGAGATAGTTCGCGGGGTTCACGCTCAGCGTTGAATCATCGACCGGAGCGCCATCAGAGATCACCATCAAAATCTTGCGCTGCTCACGTCGGGCCAACATCCGACGATGCGCCCATTCCAGCGCTTCACCGTCGATGTTTTCCTTCAGCAGCCCTTCTTTCATCATCAGGCCCAGATTGTCCCGAGCCCGCCGCCAAGGCGCGTCGGCGCCTTTGTAGATGATGTGGCGCAAATCGTTCAGACGCCCCGGCTGCTGCGGACGCCCATCGTTTAACCACGCCTCACGCGCCTGACCGCCCTTCCACGCCCGCGTGGTAAAGCCTAGAATCTCGACCTTCACATTGCAGCGTTCCAGCGTCCGCGCCAGAACATCGGCGCAGATCGCGGCAATCGAGATCGGACGTCCGCGCATAGACCCTGAATTGTCCAGCAGCAGGGTCACCACCGTATCGCGGAACTCGGTATCTTTCTCGACCTTGAAGCTCAGCGGCGTCGTGGGGTTTGCAACAACCCGCGCCAGGCGTCCGGCATCCAGAATCCCTTCCTCGCGGTCAAACTCCCAGCTTCGGTTCTGCTGCGCCTGCAACCGGCGTTGCAGCTTGTTGGCCAGACGACTCACCGCGCCTTTCAACGGCTCCAACTGCTGGTCCAGATAGGCCCGCAACCGCTCCAACTCGGCCGGTTCCGCCAGATCCTCAGCCGCGATTTCTTCGTCATGGGTGTTCAGATAAACCTTATAATCCGGATCGGCCTCGGACGCGGGCGGTGGGGCAGGTGGCTCCAGCGGAGCCTCCCCTTCGGGCATTTCCGCCTCTTCTCCCATCTCCTCATCGGCCATCTCATCCATCGAGACCTGGGCCTGAGACTGATCCTGCTGTTCTTCCTGCGTCTGCTCTGGATTGGCGTCGGCGTCCTGTTCGTCCTGATCATCCTGCCCGGTGCTGTCGGGATCGGGCTGTTCCTCGGCGTCGTCTTCGGCCTGATCTTCCTGCTCGTCATCCAACTCATCGGGGTCGTCCCCCAGCTGATCGCCATAGCCCAGATCCTTGATCATCTGCCGCGCGAACTTGGCAAACTCGGCCTGATCCGAGAGCACCTCGTCGAGGTTTTCCAGCACACCACCGGCCTGTTCTTCGATAAACCCGCGCCACAGATTCATGACGTTCTCGGCGGCAGGCGGCATGTCCCGCCCCGTCGCCAAATGCCGGATCAGGTAACCGGCGGCAACGGCCAAAGGCGCATCAGCAGGCTGCTTGCATTGATCATAGCCACGCCGGATCGCCTCATGTCCTATCTTGACATCGATATTCGACGCGGTCCCCGGCATGTCTCGTGCACCCATCGCCTCGCACCGGGCCACCTCCATGGCCTCATACAAATCCCGCGCCATATCTCCCGGAGGCGCATAGCGCGCATGGGTCGCGTCATCATGGTATTTGCGCTGCAAAGCCAAGGCATCCGCCGTCCCGCGGGCAAGCAGAACCTCTTCCCGCGTCATCCGCCGCGAGACTTGGGGCAACCGCATCGACTCACCCGTCATGCCCGACGGATCGACGGTATAGGTCACGTTCAACTCAGGATCATCGGCCATCACCTTGGTGGCCTCGGCCAAGGCCTTCTTGAACGGATCAGCAGGATTGTCGTTCTTCTGCACCATGTTCAAACGCCCTTTGTGTTGCGGAGATCCAATGCCTCAAAGCGCAACCGGATCCCCCTTCATCTGGCCAAAAATATCCCCGCCGGAGGCATTGCGCCCGGTACGGGCGCAATTCAGTACGCTATCCCAAACTCGCAGACGCCGCACTTTCAGGCAATTCCTCATCAAAACAGCGCTGATAGAACTCCGCCACCGTCTGGCGCTCCAACTCATCACATTTGTTCAGGAATGACAGGCGGAACGCGTAACCCACATTGCGGAAAATCTCGGCGTTCTGGGCCCAGTTTATCACGGTCCGCGGGCTCATCACTGTACTGAGATCGCCGTTCATGAACGCGGTCCGGGTCAGATCGGCCACCGTCACCATCTGGCTGACGGTCTTGCGGCCCTTTTCGGTGTTGTAATGCGGTGCCTTTGACAAAACGATCATCGTCTCGGCATCGTGGCTGAGGTAGTTCAGCGTCGAAACCAGCGACCAGCGGTCCATCTGCGCCTGGTTGATCTGCTGCGTGCCGTGATAGAGGCCCGTCGTATCGCCCAGCCCCACCGTGTTCGCCGTTGCGAACAGGCGGAAATTCGGGTTCGGCGTGATGATCTCGTTCTGGTCCAGCAGGGTCAGCTTGCCGTCATGCTCCAGCACGCGCTGGATCACGAACATCACATCCGCGCGACCCGCATCATATTCGTCGAACACAATGGCCACGGGGTTACGCAGCGCCCAGGGCAGAATACCCTCGTGGAATTCAGTCACCTGCTTGCCGTCGCGCAGTTTGATCGCGTCCTTGCCGATCAGATCGATCCGGCTGATATGGCTGTCCAGGTTCACCCGAACCGCAGGCCAGTTCAGACGCGCGGCGACCTGTTCGATATGGGTCGATTTCCCGGTGCCGTGATAGCCCTGGATCATAACGCGGCGGTTATGGGCAAAGCCTGCCAGAATCGCCAGCGTCGTTTCGGGGTCGAACTTGTAAGTGTGATCGATCACCGGCACCCGGTCACTGCGTTCGGCAAAGCCCTTGACCGCCATATCGCTGTCAATGCCAAACACTTCACGGACCGAGATATCCTCGGTAGGTTTTGCGTTGATATCGATCGATCCGTCAGCCATGCGCCTTGTCCTTATCCTTTGACCCGCTCCCCGGGTTTGAACCCGTGTGTGGTGCAACAAATTGCGGGCAAGGGCAAGGGAAAGCGCTGCGATAAGATGAAATCATGCCGTGGCGTCCGCCATCTGTCCGGACGGGGCAATCAGCGGTGCATTATTGTTCGAATCCGGCGGATCAGGATGGGCGGGCGGACTCGGGCGTTTGCAGGCGACCCTGCAGGAATGCCTCCATTCGGTGCAACGCAGACAGCACGGCATCAAAGGAATACCCGAACAGAAAACAGGCCAAAAAGATTAGCGTCGGATTGCTTTGCTCATTGATGGTGAAAACATTTGCCGGAATCAGCAGCATCGAAAGCGTCATTGCCGCAAAGGCTCCGAACAAAATACGCAGGAATGCACGTGCAGGGCCAAGGTCGGACAGCGCTGGTGTCAACACCCGAACCAGGCAGAACAGCGCGGCACCAAGCGAGCCGTAGACCATTGGCAATGCGAACCTGTTGGATAGGGAAATCTTGGCCTGCAAACGTTCGGCCGATTGCAGCAATTGCAGTCTTGTCACGATATGATCGGCCGGATTGGCCAGTGAATTGCGGCCTGTTTTCTTTGAGATTTCCCGAACGATTTCCATGAACCCGTCATGCCCCGCAAGTGCGATTCTGACCAAAGACGAGGTCTGCGCCGCCTCGGATGCGCTTGGGGCAAGGCTTTCGGACGGGCTGGCAACGGTTGCATTGGCCGCCCGCGCGATTTGCGCGTCGGTCTTGCGTTGAATTTCTTGTATCGTGGTGACGACATCGCCAGGGGTTGACAGGGTTCCGGTATTGCTTTTTGCGCCGCCGCTGCCAGCAAAACCCGCCCTGGAAGCGATCGTGTTCGTGCCGTTGGTAACGGACGGCCTCAGGCTGCTCGGCGGGGGTGCGGGAAACAGCCGGTGGGAAACGCCGCTGATGGTTTCACGCGCGGCGATCAGAAAATCGAACCTTTGCGTTGCGACCGAGCTTTCACGGCGCAACGCCTCTTCCTGATAGTGATAGGCCTTCAAGCGGCTCATTGTTTCGTTGAAGAGCTTCTGGGCCGGTGCATTTGAGTTGGGCACGGCCGTTTGCTGTTCGTTGGTTTCAATGGCGGTTGCAACCACGATCAGATCGCGGACCTCTTCGTGTATATCCGTGGTCATGTGCTCATCCAGCCGCGCCAGCAGCAAATTCGCCCGGAAGGTCCACTGGGTATAGTGCATGGCAAGAACCAGCAGTACGACCGCGATCCCGGGCAGCACCCATCGTTGCCAAAACCAGGGCCAACTTTGCTTGAAGCGGCGACCGAAGCGGTTCAGCTGGGCCGCAAAACCGAGATCAGACTCTTCCTCGTCATTCGATCCGCGAAATCGCGCTGACGGGCTGCTGATACGTACCGGAGGTTCACCATCAAGAATTCGCGTCAAGGTATAGTCGTCAATATCACGGCAGGTATCGCGCATGGCTTTGCGCAGATTAACCAGATGATCCGTTGTAATCTTGCTGGGGGTGCCATCGAAGGGTGCAAGCGCGTCGATCAGCGCGTCAGATTTATCGCTCGCGCGTCCGGTCAACATGCAATATGTGCGGGTTGCACGTGCAGCTTTCAATAAATCTCGAACTTCAGGTTTCTCAGTTAATTTCACGATAACCTCTGTTCAGTTCTGGATACCCTCCACCCAACCATCTTCGGTCAGACAATAGCATATCTCACCAGGAAAACCGGCGGACGGCGGAATGCACCATTGACCGGTGTCCAGAATGATGCAGGCCCCAATAGGGTATTGCTGAGCTTGGAGAGTTGACCCGGGATAAAAAACAGCCCCGGCTGCAACAATAATGCACAAAAGGGTTTTCATTAATTGACCTCTGAGAAGAGACCCAAGAAAATAGTTAGGTTAACCTAGCGTAAGTTGCGTAACTTGGCAAGTTTCCGCAATAAATTGCCACAACACACTATTTTTTGACGTGCAAGCCCATCGTCAAACACGACACCATACGCATGAGAAATCAGACGCCCAGGCGGGCCGGAGCGCTACTTGAAACTCCGGCTGTCCTTGATCTGATCCCAGGCCCACACGACCTCTTGCAGCTGTTCTTCCTGGGATCGGTCGCCGCCGTTCATATCCGGGTGCAGCACCTTGATCAGTTTCTTGTAGGCCTTGCGGATTTCGGCCTTGGACCAACTGTCCTGTGCCTCCAAAATCTCGATGGCGCGGCGTTCGGTGGGGGGCAGGCGACGACCGCCGGAATTGGCGCGACCTTTGTTCTGGGTCCCGTTCGCGCCCAGAACCTGGTGTGGATCTTCGATGCCCAGCCGGGCCCAGGCGCGGGCTTCGGGGTCGCCCATGGGTTTGGTTTCGCGTTCCCACACCTTGTCTTTGGATCGCTGCGCGTTCAGCTCGGCTTCGGTGGTGCCATCGAAGAAATTCCATTTCTGGTTATATTCGCGCACATGCTGCTGGCAGAACCAGAAAAAATCGTCCAGCACATCGGGCGCTTTCGGTGCCCGGAACTTGCCGGCCTCTTCACAGCCCTCGTGGTCGCAGATTCGGACCGATGTTTCGGACGCACCCGACATGCCCCGACGCCCGCGCGGTTTCTTTTTCTTTGCGCTGGATACGGACATATCGAATCCGAAAGGGTCTGATTTCACCATGGGCCTGCTCCTGCGAACGCGTCTTTTCGACTCGGAGGCAGCAGTTTAACCTAAGCGTCAGAGAGTAGAAGAGGGGAGCGGCAAAAATTTTGCCGCCGGGCAGAAAAATGACCGTTACCGAAGACATCCGTACCCGGCTACAGGCCGCATTCAACCCCCGCGAGCTGGAGGTTGTCGATGACAGCGAAAGTCATCGCGGGCATGCCGGGTATCAGGACGGGGGCGAGAGCCATTTCAACGTGCGCATCAGATCCGACGCTTTCGCAGGTCAATCCCGCGTTGCGCGCCACCGCGCCGTTCATGCTGCATTGGGGGATATCGTGTCGCGCATTCACGCGCTGGCTCTGGATATTGATGTCTGACTGCAGGGACGGGTCGCTAAATGGACACGCAACATTCCGAGCCCGAGACCTACCCCACGCGTCTTATGGCGGTGGCGCTGGGCATTGGTGTTGCTTTGGTCATTATCCTGTCAGTGTTCCTGTACATGTCCCGCGAGACGGGCACCCGTATCGGCGACATGCGGCAAGCCTGGCAGAGTTACGCGGCCGAGACGACACCGCGCGGGTACTGGATATCTGACATCCGGCAATATTTCGGCTATGGCGGTCTGATCCACAATTTCAAGAATTATGTCCTGCGCCAGGACCCCACATATGGAACGACGCTTGGCCGTCAATCACGCAATCTGTTGTCCACGATTGCAGAATACCGTGACGCCAACCCCTCGAAAGCCGAATTGGAGGCGCTGGCGCATATCGAGAGCGTGGCCCATGAGTATATCGGCAATATCACCCGGATCGAGGATGGGATTGCTGCAGGACTGGGGGCCGAGCAGATCGATGCTTTGGTCCGTGTGGATGACAGTGCGGCCCTGAGTGCGCTGGCAACCCTTGAACAGCTTTGGATCGCCGAACGCGACGACAGCCTGTCGGCCATGGTCCGGGCGTTTTCGGAGGGCGAGCGCCTGGTGCGCAATTTCTCGGTTCTGCTAATCGGGTTGATCGTGGTGATCGGTTTGATTGCCATTCTGACCACATTGCTGATCGCCAATATCCTGCGCACCAATCATCGGCTCAAGGCCGAGCTGGAATTGCGTGAACAGGTTGAGCTGGCCGAACGCAAGCTGGCGCGGGCAGTGGAACAAAGCCCGGCGTCAATTCTGATCACGGACACCGATCTGAAGATCGAATACGCCAACCGCAAATTCTTTGACCTCAGCGGGTACGAGGCGGACGAGGTATATGGCCACACGCCGCGCATTCTGCAGTCAGGGCATTCGGGCAAGGGGATTTACCGTGACCTGCGTCAGCGCTTGCAGCAGGGTCGCAGCTGGTACGGGGTGTTCCGCAACCTGCGCAAGGATGGCTCGCACTATTGGGTTTCAACTGCGATCTTTCCGCTGGTCGGACAGGATGGTGCGATCACGCATTATATTGGCATTGGCGAGGACCTGACTGAGGCGCGACGTACCAATGAGCAATTCGCGCAGGTGCAGAAGATGGAAGGCGTCGGCATTCTGGCCGGTTCGGTTGCGCATGATTTCAACAATGTGCTCATGAGCATCACCGGCAATGCCGACCTGATCGAGATGGACGCGGAGGACGATGCCGACATCCAGACCTCGGTCAATCACATCAGGATTGCGGCGCGTCGGGCACAGGCACTGGTGCGCAAGATGCTGACCTTTGCGCGGCAACGGCCTCGCAATCCCACGCGGGGTGATATGGTCAAGGCCACGCAAGAAGCGCTGGACCTGATCCGCGTATCGGCGCCACCCAATGTTGAAACGCGTTTTGACATCGAATTGGATGCGGCGTTTTCCGACTTCGACGGGACGCTGTTCTTTCAGACGCTTTTGAACCTGTGCCACAACGCATTCGAGGCGATGGGGGATCAGCCGGGCGAAGTTGTCCTGACGATCAGTCAGGCGCCTCGGGATGCGCTGGAGGATCTGCCGGACGAGGCGATCGGCGTGATCCGTCTGGACGTGACAGATACCGGTCCTGGTATGTCGGCCGCGTTGCAAGAAAAGGTGTTCCAGCCCTTTTTCTCGACCAAACCGGTGGGCAAGGGCACTGGGCTTGGCCTGACGATCGTGCATAACAGTGTCGAGGAATGTCATGGCCGGGTCGAGCTGAACTCGGCTCCTGGCGAAGGCACCCGGTTCAGCCTGTTCTATCCGCTGATGCCCGCACTCAGCCAGGATGAACAAGCTGTGGTGGCGGCGATCACTGGGTCAGAGCATGTCTTGCTGGTCGATGATGATGAAAACGTCCTTTATGTGACGCGCACCTTGCTGACCCGATATGGCTATCGGGTCGAGGCATATTCCGATCCATTGAAGGCGCAACAGGCGTTTCAAAGTGATCCGGACAGTTATGATATAATTGTCACCGATTTGAAGATGCCGGGGCTGATCGGCACGGACCTGATCGAGGCCGCACGCGCCGTTCGGGGTGAGGTTCCGGCGATTCTGATCAGCAGTTATTTCGATGATATGGAGTATTTGTCGACTGCCAAAAATTTCATCATGGCGCAAAAACCTATTGAGATACAGGACCTTGCAAGGTTTATCCGATCATCCGTCGGTTGAATGCCGTTACATTTCTTAACATCTCTTCACAGACCTTAATCTGGATCAAATCCTCACGAAACAACTGCCCCCTAAGGTTCGCCCTACCGGTTTGCGGCCGTGCCGCGAAGACCGGACTAGCGATAAAGGGGCTTTTAAATGACAACCAAAGCCAGAACATGGTTCTCGGCGCTATCGACAGTTTCGCTGCTGACGATTTGCGCTGCTTACCCGGTTCACCAGGCCCAGGCGGATGAGCCGGGCCCGGTAGAAGCCATTGAGTTCGACCCAGCCAAGGCGGCCCTTGGCAAGCGACTTTTCTTTGATCCACGACTGTCCGGCGACGCCGCGCTGTCGTGTTCCAGTTGCCACCAGCCGGAAAACGGGTTCACCGACGGGCAGGCCCTGTCGGACGCCTATACGGGCAACCTGCATTTCCGCAACGTGCCGACGCTAATCAACACGGCCAAGCGCAACGCGTGGTTCCATGACGGGCGCATAGGCACCAACCTCAACGATGTGACCCGCGAAAGCATCACCGAGACCTATCTGATGAACATGGACATGCGGATGATGCAGGAACGCATCAAGCAGGACCCGGTCTATGTCGAGATGTTCGAAGCCGCCGGATTTGGCGAGCCTTCGAATGGCGGCGTCCGCAATGCGATCCCGGAATATCTGAAAACGCTGATCTCGCGCGGCGCGCCCTTTGATAGCGGCGAGATGTCGGACGAGGCCAAGGCAGGCTATGAGCTGTTCAACGCCAGCGGCTGTAATTCGTGCCACTCGGGCGAACGGTTCACCGATGACCTGCCGCACAATATCGGCGTCGGTGACAACCCTGACATCTGGGCGGACCCGACCCGTCACATCACCTTCGTGACGATGATGAAGTTCCTCGGCGTCGAGAACTACATGAACCTGCGCGCCGACCCCGGAGCGTATATCCGCACCCACACTGCAGACACCTTCGGCACCTTCATGACCCCCACACTGCGCGAGCTGACCTATACCGCGCCGTATATGCACAACGGCACGATGGAAACGCTCGAAGATGTGGTGGCCTTCTACAACGCCGGTGGCGGTGACGATGAAAACAAGGATCCGCGCATCAAGCCGTTGAACCTTTCCGAGACCGAACAAGCGCAGCTGGTGGCCTTCCTGAAGGCACTGTCCGGCGAGCCGCTGACCGGGCCCGAATTCGTCGCCGAGGAAATCGATACGGACTATGCGCCGATCGAAAACTGGCGTGAAACGACAAACTGAGGAGTGGACCCATGAAAGACCTTAAGTCTTACCTTTCAGGCACAATCGCCACCGCTGCCTTGTTTGCTGCCATCGGTTCGCAAGCGTTCGCTGCGGACAGTATCGCGATTGAGGCCGGTATCGGCGGGGCAGACCCCGACACCGATGCGCCGCTGGTGGCGCTGGGCGAACCGCCCATCCCGCTGGACAACCCGCAGACCGAGGCCAAGATCGAACTGGGCAAGATGCTGTTCTTCGATCCGCGTCTGGGCGGGAATGAGACGACGCCCTGTTCGGCCTGTCACCTGCCCGATGTGGGCTGGGACGTCGAGGCACCGATTTCGTTCGGCTACCCCGGCACGACCCACTGGCGCAACAGTCAGACCATCGTGAACTCGGCCTATTACGGCAAACTGTTCTGGGCGGGCTCTTCGAAAAGCCTTGAAAGTCAGGCCAAATCCGCCGCAGGCGGTGCGGTTGCCGGCAACGGTGAATCCGACATGATGGAGGCCCGTCTGGCCTTTGTCCCCGAATATGTCGAACGCTTTAACGACGTCTTCGGTGACCAATGGCCACGCATCGGCAACGCATGGCGGGCCATCGCTGCGTTTGAACGCACCATCGTTCAGACCGACACGCCCTTCGACAACTATCTGCGCGGGGATGATGCGGCGCTGAGCGACGAACAGAAACGCGGGCTGGAGCTGTTCACAGGCAAGGCCCAATGTTCCGAATGCCACAACGGTGCGCTGTTGTCGGATGAGAAATACTACAACACCGGCGTTCCGCCCTATAGCGGCTGGGAAGATGATGGTCTGGCGCAGATCACCTTCCGGTATGAGCTTTATTCAAAAGGCTCGACCGAGGATTTCTATCGCCACACCAAGGACGACCCCGGCTTCTATTTCCGCACCAAGGAAAAGGCTGATCTGGGCAAGTTCCGCACGCCGAGCCTGCGCTACACCCTCTATACCGAACCCTACATGCATAACGGCATGTTGGAGACGCTCGAGGATGTGGTCGAGTTCTACAACCAGGGCGGCGGCGAGAATGAATTCGCAGCAACCAAATCCGATCTGATCCAGCCGCTTGGCCTGAATGATCAGGAAAAGGCGGATCTGGTGGCCTTCCTGAAATCCCTGTCCGGTGACGAGATTCTGGTCGAAGAACCTGATCTGCCGGATTACCAGCCGCTTCCCGCGGCAGCAGAGGAGTAAGCGTCATGAAAGATCATAACGCAACCGGATGCAGTTGTACGGGTGAGGCCAAGAAGGCCTGCACCGTGAACCGCCGCCAGTTCCTGTTCGCCTCGGGCGCAACAACCTTTGCCGTGATGGTGGCCATGCCCGCCCGCCACGGTCAGGCCGAACAGGTGCCCGCATTGGTATCCACCTATCCGCGCAAGTTGATCGGCAAACTGTCCGAGTTGGAACAGGATGTCCCGGTCGAGTTCTACTACCCCGATGAGGGCGACTATTCGGACTCGATCCTGGTCAAAACCGGCGTGGAAAGCGGCGGCGGCATTGGTCCGCAAAAGGATGTTGTGGCCTTCAACCTCACCTGCACCCATCAGGGCGGGTCGATGTATGACAGCTACAAGCCTGAACATAAGGTGCTGGGCCCATGCCCGCTGCACCTGTCCACCTATGACGTGACACGGCACGGCATCCTCGTCTCGGGGCAGGCCTATCAGTCGCTGCCGCAGGTCCTTTTGGAACTGGACGGTGACGATATCTATGCCGTTGGCATGTTCGGCCTGATCTACGGCCGCTACGACAACCTCATTGCATAAGGGAAACGGAATCATGGCAACCCCGTATTACGTACCCGAAACCAACGTCCCGCTGCCGCCCAAAGGGGCCGAGGTCATCTCGACCGCCTGCGACTACTGCATCGTGGCCTGTGGTTACAAAGTCTACCGCTGGCCCGTGACGGCCAAACCAGGTGGCCCAACTGCGGACGAAAACGCCTTTGGCGAGGATTTCCCCGTTGCACCGTTGGGTGCATGGGTCGCGCCGAACCAGCACAATATCGTTCTGCACAAAGGTCAGCCGCACCATGTGGTGATCATCCCTGACAAGGACACGCAATACGTCAACACTGACGGCGACAGCTCCTTGCGGGGTGGGTGTATCGCGCAGAAATGCTATAACCCGCAGACACCGACGCGCGACCGTCTGAAGACGCCGCTGATGCGGATCTATGGCACCTTGATGCCGGTTCCGTGGGATCTGGCGCTGGATGTTGCGGCTGAGGTGGGCAACCACGTCATCGCCAAACACGGCACCAATGCCTATGGCGTGAAAACCTTCAGCTATCAGTATATCGAGAACACCTATGCGATCTCGAAATACGCGCTGCGCCATATCAACACCGCGAACTTCACCTTCCACGACACGCCGTCCGACGTGACCTCGACCCCCGGTTTCCGGGATGCGGGTTTCGACAACTTTGGCCCGTCCTACGAAGACTGGCGGGATGCGGAAACCCTTCTGGTTTGCGGCACCGACCCCTATGAGACCAAGACCATCCTCTATACCCAGTGGATGATGAAGGGGATGCAGAACGGTCAGAAAGAGATCTATCTGATCCCGCGCCGGTCTGCCGGTGTGGCCCATGCTGAGAAAATGGGTGGCCTGCATATCGACGTTCTGCCCGGCACCGACCTGCTGGTCGTCAACGCCATCGCCCGCGTCATCGTGGAAAATGGCTGGGAAGACAGCGACTGGATCAAGAAATGGGTCAACAACAAGTGGGAGAGCTCGTCCGGCTTTGGTCAGGGCACCCGCAACACGCCATGGCAGTGGCGGACGACTTGGGGCAAGTTCCAGACCGCAGGGTTTGAGGACTGGAAAGAGTGGCTGCTGTCGCAAGACGAGTTCTCGCCTGAAAATGCTGCCGCCATGGCCGAAATCGACGTGCAGAAAATCTATACTGCCGCCGAATGGCTGGCCAAACCCAAGGCGGATGGCACACGGCCCAAAACCTCGGTCATGATCGAGAAAGGGTTCTACTGGTCCAACAACACCGGCAACACACAGGCGATCTCGGCTCTGGGCATCATCTGTGGCTGTGGCGGTCGTCCGGGTCAGGTCATTGGCCGGGCCGGTGGTCACCAGCGGGGCGGCGTGAAGGGCGGGAAATATCCGCGCAACAAATCGCCCGAGAAACTGCCCGGTCGCCGTCGCCGCGCCATGGATACCGATCGGTATCTGATCGCAGGTCATACCCGTATGGCCCACGTGATCGGCACCACTTGGATCCAGTCCATGTGCGGATCGCAGCAACTGGCCGACAAGTTTGAGGAACTGACCGTCCGCAACCCGCATCAGATCGCCAGCTTCGACAAGCAAGAGATGATCGACACGCTGAAGGCCCGTGCCGACAGCGGCGGTATGGTGGTGATCAACCAGGACATCTATCTGCAGGACCCGATCGGCAACCGCTACGCCGACATCGTGTTCCCCGCAGCAACCTGGGGTGAAGAGGACTTTCTGCGCGCCAACGGCGAACGCCGTCTGCGTCTGTACCAGAAGTTCTATGATGCCCCCGGTGCGGCCAAGCCTGACTGGTGGATCATTGCGCAACTGGCACAGCGGATGGGCTTTGACGGGTTCGACTGGCAGACCTCGAACGAAGTCGCGGAAGAGGCCGTGCGCTTTACCCGCGGGTCGCGCAAGGACTTCCACGCGGTGCACCGTCTGGCCAAGAAAGAGGGCAAGACCCTCCACCAGAAGGTCCGTGAGTTCGGTACCGATGGGGTCCAATGCCCGGTCATGCTGGATGCCGATGGGGTCACGCTGATTGAAACCAAGCGTCTGCACGACACGACCCGCGAACTGCCCGAAACAGGCGCAGCTGGCGCGGATGTGTTCAACAAGAAGCTGACGCATTTCAACAGCCAGACCGGCAAGTGCAACATCCAGAAATCGCCGTGGAACCTGTTCTCGGACTATTGGGAATGGCTGAAACCCAACAAGGATGAAGGCGAGCTTTGGGCGACCTCCGGTCGGATCAACGAGCGCTGGCAGTCCGGCTTCGACGATCGCCGCCGCCCGTATATAGTGCAGCGCTGGCCGGAGAACTGGGTTGAGATTCACCCCGATGATGCGGCTGAACGCGGCATCGAAAGCGGCGACTATGTGATGGTCTATTCGGAACGTGTTCCGGGCAACAAGACCACGCTGCTGGGTGTGGAAGGCGACGACTTCCAGTTCTCGAAACTGATGGAGAACGGGCATATCGAACTGACCAAAGCGGCGATCACCGCCGTGGCCATGGTCACGCCCGCCATCAAGAAAAGCGTTGTTTACATGGACTTCCTGCACATGCAGCAGCCTGCAAACGCGCTTGAAGGCCGGATCGTCGACTGGATCAGCGGCAACTACAACTACAAGATGGGCGTTGCCAAGCTGCGGAAACTGGGGCCGAGCCCCTACAAGACCTCGTTCCGCACGATGTCCTTCGCGCCGCGCGACATCGCCTGATGTCTTTCCGGGGGGCGGTCGCCATGCCGCCCCTCGGGTCTGGTCCCACTGCAGAAGGGACCACATGGAAGGCAGGCTTCGGTTGGGAAACCTGCCTTCCACTTTCACCCAACCTGTCCCAACGCAAAACATGGCAGACCCGATATGACACTGAAATCCGATACCGCCCTGCGCGATGAGGCCGCTGGCCTGTTTTCCGAATATGCGAAATCCGACTATGACGTGGTCCGTTTGCGCGCCATTCAGGCCCTGACCGCCATTGGTGCCGCCAACAGCCCCGCACTGGTCGAGGCGCTGCTGGACGATGACGAAGACGTCCGTCAGGACGCGGCGCAGGCGCTGGGCGCGCTGGGCGTGCAGGACGCAGCACCACAACTGCTGGAAAACCTGATCCACGATCCCTGCGGTGAGGTGAAGCTGGCCTGCGTGACCGCTCTGGCCGAATTGAAGTCCGAAGATGCCGCGCCCTACCTGCGCACCCTTGTCACCGGACGCGGCGAGGACATCACATGGGATGAAGACGAGCTGCACCAGGACGAATGGGACGACTGGCTGGACACCCAGATCGCAGCCATCAAGGCGCTGGGTCGCATGGGCGACGCTGCCGCCATTGAGCCCATCGTCATGGCGCTGATGGACGAAGACGGGCAAGAGCTGGGCGATGTGGCGTGCGAGGCGCTGGGCCGGATCGGCCAGCCCGCCGTGCCGACGCTGGGCGTGTTCGCCCAATCCCAAAACCGCCGCCTGCGCCACCGCGCCCTGCGCACGCTGGCCACCATCGGCGGGGCCGAGGCCGAAGCGATCCTGCGCAAGGCCATCGCCGACAAGGACGGCGCCGTGCGCCTGATCGCCTATGAGGCGCTGATGCCCGGCGATCCGGCGTTGGTCGAACAGGCGCTGACCGATGCGGTCGAGGATATCCGCATCGCGGCCCTGACCCAGTCCGGCTTTTCTGAACCCGAATTGCTGGATCGCATGATGCGCGACCCCGGTGCCAAGGTGCAACTGGCGCTGCTCGACCGGCTGGACCGCGACACGCCGATCACGGATCAAGAAGACCTGCGTTGGCAGGTACTGGATTTCCTCGCCACCGGCCAACAGCCCGAGGTCTCGGCGCAGGCACTGGGTCTGCTGGCGGCGCTGGCCCCGGACTTGGTGGCCGATCGCCTGAACGCGCTGTTTTCGGTCGATGCGGACGACCTCAAGGCCGAGCGCATCCAATGGGCCATCGTCGACGCGCTGGCGACCTCGCCCCTGCGCGAGGCGGCAGAATGGCTGCAACGCGCCTGCCGCGCGCCCTTCCGGTCGGTGCGGCTGAAGGCCATCGCATCTCTGGCGATGATCGTCACCGATACGGACCGCCCGCATGTGAACCAGCAGCAGGGCCGCGAATTGCTGCTGTCCTTCGCGCTGGCCCCCATGCCCATGGCCGCCGAGGAAACTCCGGAAGAAGAGACCCCGCAAACCGACATCGCCGCGCTGGAAGAGGCCGGGCTGGACGTCTCGGAGGGCGGCGAGAACGGCCCGACCTCAAGCCTCGGCGCGATCCTCGGTCACGACGCCATCGCGGCGGAGATGACGCAGGAAGCGCAAGAGGATGAGGTGCAACCCCTGACCCCCCGCGAACAGGCGCTGCTGGCCAAGGCCACCCGCCATCCCAAACGCCGCCGGGTGGCTCTGGATGACGATGCCGAGGCGCTGGAGCGGGAAACCCGTCTCTCCGCCATCCGTCTGCTGGGCGAGGTGCCGGGGATGCAGATCATGCTGGCCCAGATCGCGCAGGACCCCGAGACCGAGATCGCGCAACAGGGCTTCTCGGCACTGGCCGCTGCAGTCACCCGCAACGGTGTGGAACTGGAGCAGGATCAACTGGTGGACCTGATTACCAAGGGCCTGTCGCACACCGACTCAAGCCTCTCGCTGCAGGCGCTGAAACTGCTGCAACAGGCTGATCTGCCGCCGCAGGATAGCCTACGCGGCAAGCTGCGGGCGATGGTGAAGACCGGCGATACGCCTTTCCGCATCGACGCCATGCAGATCCTGACCCGCTGGGACGGCACGCCGGATGTCGCACGCAGCCTGCTCGATGACGTCTCGGCCCCTGTGCGGCAGGCAGCGATGCGTCTGTTGTCGGAAACCGCGCCCGATCAGGCCGGTGCCGCCATCGTGCCCTTCCTGATGGCCAACCCCGAGCAGCGGATCGTGACCTATGTCAATGACAGCGCGCCTGCGGTGGTGTCCATTGGCCGCCAATTGCTGACCGAACTGCGCGACGAAGACCGCCGCGCGCAATGGCCGGTGATGATCAGTGCATTGGCCGACTTGCTGGGGACCGACTCCCGGGCGGCGTGAACCCCGGAGGGACAGATGAACATATCGCTGAAACTGACTGCGGCGATTCTGGCGGGGGCCATGGCCTTTGGCCCCGCCGCACAGGCCGACGACCTGCCCGAGGTCGCGGTGGTGCATCAGATCATCGACCTCAACGCCGATACCCCGGCCCATGCGTTCCGGTTCGAACCCAAGTTCCTGCAGGTCCCTGCAGGCGCAACCGTGCGCTTCAAGGGCTCGACCGGGCGGCATACGGTGACCGCCATCACCCGCATGATCCCCGTTGGTGCCCGCAGCTTTGAAATTCGTGGCAAGCCCGAGATGGACCTGACCTTCGAGAAAGAGGGCGTCTATGGCATCCGCTGCCGTGTGCATGGCCGCCACGGCATGGTGATGCTGCTGGTCGTTGGCGACCCCAGCTCGAACCTCGAAGAGGCCAAGGCTTACCTGCCCAAGCTGGGTGAGGCCGAGCAGGCCGGTTTCGAAGAACTCTTCGCCTATATGGAGGCCCAAAATGGCTGATGGATGCGCCTGCGACCGCCACGCCCATTTGTATCTGACCGTTGACGACGCGCTGCGGCGTGGGCTGTCCGTTGCTGACCCCCTCACGGACACCGAAACGCTGCCGCTGGCGCAGGCCATCGGTCGGGTATTGGCCGAGGATTGCACCAGCAAGGTCGATATGCCCGCCTTCGACAATTCGGCGATGGACGGCTACGTGCTCCGCACAGCCGATTTGGGCGAGGGGCCTGTGTTCGAACTGCCCGTCGCCGGGCGCATTGCCGCCGGAGACAGCGGCGCACATGACGCGCCCCAAGGCAGCGCCCTGCGCATCTTCACTGGCGCGCCGGTGCCGCCCGAATTCGATGCGGTGCTGATGCAGGAAGACTGTGACGCGACCCCGGACCGCATCCGCTTTAGCCGCCGCCCCAAACCCGGCCAGCACATCCGCCGCGCGGGCGAAGACCTGAAGGCCGGTGCGCCCATCCTGCGGCGTGGTTGCGAGATCACCGCGCGCGAGGCCGCCGCGCTGGCCTCGTCGGGATACGGAGAAGTTAAAGTCTACCGCAAGCTCAAGGTCACCATCTTCTCGACGGGCAGCGAACTGCGTCAGCCGGGTGAAGACCTCGGCCCGGGCCAGATCTACAACTCGAACCGCTATATGCTGCTGGCGCTGCTGGACAAGCCGTGGATCGACCTGACCGACCGCGGCCCGGTCGAGGACAACCCCGCGCTGCTCGAACAGGTTCTGCGCGAGGCCTGTGAGACGTCCGACCTGATCATCACCACCGGCGGTGTTTCGGTCGGCGACGAAGATCACATGCCACGCCTCTTTGCCGAGATCGGTGGCGAGGTCGACGTGATGAAGGTTGCCATGAAACCCGGCAAACCGATCATGTTCGGCCGTCGCGGTGATGCGCTTTATGTGGGTCTGCCCGGAAACCCGGTTTCGGCCTATGTCACATGGCAGATCATCGGATCACAGATGATGGCTCGTCGCGCCGGGTTGCATTGCGGCGAACGCACTCCGGAACACGCCGTTCTGGCCGAGCCGTTGGAACGCCGCGCGGGTCGGCGCGAATACCGTCCGGTACGCATCGACGGGAGCGCGCCGGATGGTACGCCACGGCTGCGTCTGATGGCGGCCTCTTACAGCGGGCGCGTGGCGTTATTGGCGCAGGTTGATGGTCTGGCGGTCATCCCGGCTGAAACCGAGGCGCTGCCCGCCGGTGACTCGTTGGATTTCATCAGGTTCTGAACAAATCATTCGTGTCCCCGCGACGCGCCTTGACCTTGCAAGATCAGGGTGCCAACCGCTAGAAACGTCCTGCGCCAGCCCCATTTGCCCGCCCGGAACCTCATATGGCCAAAGAACATATCCTTGTTGTCGATGACGACCCGCAGATCACCTCGTTCCTACAGCGCTATCTGGAAAAGCAGGGCTGTCAGGTGACATGCGTGGGCGATGGCAGCGCCATGGATGCGGTGCTTGCGCGGGAAGAGGTTGATCTGATCCTGCTGGATATCGGCCTGCCGGGGCGCAACGGATTCGACATCACGCGTGAACTCAGGGTCAGTTCGAACATACCCATCATCGTGCTGTCAGGCCGGGATGAGATCTTCGACCGCGTCGTCGGGCTGGAATTCGGGGCAGATGACTATATCACCAAACCTTTCGAGGCGCGCGAGGTTCTGGCCCGTATCCGCACCGTTCTGCGCCGCGCCAGGCCTGAGGACAAACCGGTCAACGGGGCCGAGATGCCTCTGATCGCCTTCGGAGACTGGGTGCTGAACCTGAACGAGCGCACCCTGATCGCGCAGGGCGCCGAGGAGAACACCGCCCTGACCACGACAGAGTTCGATGTGTTGCAAGCCTTTGTCACCAATCCGCATATGGTGTTCTCGCGCGATCAGTTGCTGGACAAGGCGCGCGGGCGCGAGACCATCGTTGGGGACCGCACCATCGACGTGCACGTTGCCCGCCTGCGCAAGAAGATCGAACCCGATCCGGCTGCACCGACCTTTATCAAGACCGTTCACGGCATTGGTTATTGTTTTGCCGCCAATGTGCGCAAAACCGGCGGCTAGATCAGGTCCTTGTACATGTAGGTGGTGGGCTCCAGCCGATCCTCAAACGGGTTGCGACAGTAGTTCGGGATTTCTCCGGCGATTTGAAAGCCCATCGATTGGTAGAGCAGCCGCGATGGGTCCGAGCTCCGCGTATCCAGCACCAGAGTATTTCTGCCCAGCTCAGCCGCGCGATCCTGCAGCGTTGTCATCAATGCCCGGCCCAGCCCGCGACGGCGGGCGTCGGGATGGACCAGCAGCTTGGCCACATCCGCCCGGTGGGGTTGGTTCGGCATGGCGGCGGGGATCAGTTGCACCGTGCCTTGAATGCGCCCTGCCTCATAGGCGACAAACAGGTCCAGTGTTTCAGATTGCAGGTCTGGATACACGCGATCCTGCCAATAGGCGCGCGCTTCGTCCTGCGAGAACGGCAGGATGAACCCGATGCTGGCTCCGGTGTGCACGCAAGCGTGCAGGATGTTTGCAAGGTCCGGCAGGGCGCCTTCAAAATAGGTCGGGCTCAGGCGCGTGATCATATCAGAACCAACAGATACCGCGCGCCGCGGTTGGGTGCGGTCTCGAAGCGGGTGGGCCCTGACAGGTGATAGCGCAGGCAATCCCCTCCGCTCAGTTGATGTTCAGTGCCGTCCACTGTCAACGTCAGCCCGCCATCCAGCATGATCAGGTGATGTTCCTGCCCGGGTTTGAGCGGGGCGTCATAGGTGATCACGGTTGCAGGGGGGAGATGGCCTTCCATCACCTCGCCGCTCAACCCAGTGGCTGGAGGCGAGACAGAGCGGCGCGTGAACCCGGTCTCAGGGTCGCGCCACTCGGGTTGACGTTCGAAGGGGACGCGCGGGTCAAAGCTGTCCTCGACCATCATCAGCAGGCGCGACATCGGCAATCCATATGCGGCGCATAATCGCCCCAGTGTTTCCGCAGTCGGACTGACATCGCCCTTCTCCATCCGCGACAGGGTTGCCCGGCTGATGCCACTATGCTCGGCCAGTTGGTCCAGCGACCAACCGCGACCCTGTCGCAGTTCATTCAGTCGCACAGCGAGGCGATGGGAGAGATCATCTAACATGAGTCAAATATGGGAATAATTTTCATATTTGGGATTATTGTCATGAAATATGACGCATGCAAACAAAAAAAGAGCGCAGCTCACGCCGCGCTCTTTCGCTTGCCCGATGGATTGGAGCTTATTTCCAGCCAACTTCATTAAAGATTTTCTGCGCCTCGGGGATGTTCTTGGCGACTTCGGACAGGTTGACCTCATCGGCCTTGAATTCACCCAGCGACGCCACGTTTTCAGCCAGCGCCACGCCTTCGACGGCGGGGAATTCGTCATTGCCGTTCGAGAAATAGACCTGCGCCTGATCGCTGGCCAGATACTCAAGGAACTTGATGGCGTTGTCCTTGTTTGGCGCATTGGCGGCGACACCGGCACCTGACAGGTTCATATGCGCACCTTCACCATCCTGCGCGGGGAACTGCACGCCGATCATGTCGATCTCGGCGCTCAGGCCTTTGACATCTTTGCGCAGTGCGCGGGCGAAGTAATAGGAGTTGGAAACGGCGATCTCACACTCGCCAGAGACAATGCCGCGCAGTTGGTCAGTGTCACCGCCTTGCGGGTCACGCGCCATATTGGCGACCACGCCTTCGGCCCACGACTTGGCGGCCTCGGCCCCATGGTTGGTGATGATCGAAGCCAGCAACGTCTGGTTATAGGTGTTGCTGGAAGACCGGATGCAAACCAGACCTTTATATTCGGGTTTGGCCAGGTCCAGATAGGTCGCGGGCGGGTTGGCCATATCGGCTTTGTCGAAGAAGATGATCCGTGCCCGTTGTGAAAAGCCGTACCACTGGTTGTCTTCGTCCTGCAGGTTGGCGGGGATACGCTCTTCCAGGACAGCGCTTTCGATCGGCTGCAGGATGCCCGCATTCTTGGCACGGGCCAGACGCGAGGTATCAACCGTGAGCAGAAGATCAGCGGGCGAGTTTGCGCCCTCGGCTTCCATCCGCGCGATCAACTCGTCAGCCTTACCTTCGATGCGGTTGATGGTGATGCCGGTGGCCTCTTCGAAATCGGAATACAGACGCTCATCGGTGTCGTAGTGGCGCGAGGAATAAAGGTTCAGCTCGCCCTCGGCAGCGGCTGAAGTGGCGATCAGGGCCGTCAGGGCGGCGGCGATACAGGTAGAGGATTTCAGCATTATGTGTCCTAACATTAGAATACGCTGCGGGTCATAACCCGACTGATTTAGTCAATTAAAGAAATCCGGCCGAGATGCAAGGATTTCCGACAGATTTAGTTGGTCAAAAGGCCGCAGCCACCTTGTGGGCCGGGTTATCGGAAAGAAACCGATCCTGAAACAATGAAGTTCCGGACGCCACCCTCGCCCGGACGGAAGCAGATGAAGTAACAGCGGGCTTTTGTCACTTTGCCAATGGGCACGAACTAAAAAACCGCACCCGAAGGCGCGGTTCTTTGAAATCGGTTTAGGCTATTCTTAGCCCTGACGCGCTTTGAACTTGCGCTGCGTCTTGTTGATCACGTAGACGCGGCCTTTGCGACGCACAACCCGGCAATCACGGTGCCGGTTCTTGAGCGAGCGGAGCGAGTTCTTGACCTTCATGGGTCTGTCTCCAATCTGCGGCGCCTTCATCAAAGACGTGGCCAGCGCCTGGGTTTATCGGGTGTCCCGGAACCCGGAACAGTGAAATCATGGTGGGCGGTACAAGGATCGAACTTGTGACCCCTTCGATGTCAACGAAGTGCTCTACCGCTGAGCTAACCGCCCATGAACCGATGCAAGACGAACCCCATAACGAAATGGGGCGCGGAACCCCGCGCCGGTGACGGGCTCTATAAAAGGAGTCGTTGGGGGGATCAAGGGGTTTGGAAGAACTATTTTTCCGGTCTATGTTCAGTGCGAACAAGGAGTCGCCATGCGCAACGCACCCTATGCCCTGGATATGCCTCAAGACCGCAGTTCCTGTGTGGTATTCGCGTCTCCGCATAGTGGGCGGACCTACCCGGCGACTTTGTTGCAGAAGTCGGTTTTGAACCGCAACGTGATTCGATCTTCCGAAGACGCTTATGTGGACCAGCTGTTCGACTCGGTCTCCGAGTTTGGTGCCCCTTTCATCGCCGCGATCATGCCGCGTGCCTATCTGGACCTGAACCGCAGCGCGGATGAGCTGGACCCGGCTCTTATTGCTGGCGCGCGTCGTCATGGGCACAACCCGCGGGTTGCGTCGGGCCTTGGGGTGATTCCCCGCGTCGTGGCCAATGGGCGCGCGATCTACAATGGCAAACTGACCATGGATGAGGCACGTTTGCGCATCGATACCTATTGGCGGCCCTATCATGCGCGTTTGAAATCCCTGCTGGCAGAATCGCATGAGACATTTGGTCAGGCGATCCTGATCGACTGTCATTCGATGCCGCATGAGGCGGTTGTAACGACCGGAACAACCGGCGGCAAACATGCCGAGATCGTTCTTGGTGACAGGTTCGGAGCCGCCGCATCGGGTATTGTCGTCGATCAGATCGAGGCCGCTTTTGTCGAGGCAGGGCTGAACGTGGCGCGCAATGCGCCTTTTGCTGGTGCCTATGTCACCCAGACCTATGGCCGCCCGGCGCGCCATCAGCACGCGGTACAGATCGAGATCGACCGGTCATTGTATATGGATGAAAACACGATCCAGCCAAACGGAAATTTTGAAGCCTTTCGTAACCTGCTGCGCGATGTAACCGAAAAGATCGCCGGCATTTGCTCGGAACCAACCCGGCTGGCCGCTGAATAGGCGTTACCGCAGGGCACGCCCTTTGACGATCGCGTCGGTGCCGAACCGCCGCCGTATTTCGTCTGTTGCCCGTTCGGCTTGCGAACGCTTCGCGGCCCCCGGGTCAAGCAGATCACCTGAAACATCGGCGTTCTCACCGGGGCACAGATCTGAGAGACCACAGCCCAAAAGCCGGAATGGCCCCTGATCCGGCACTTGATCAAACAATCCGCGCGCCGTGCGGTAAATGCGGTCGGCAATCTGGGTCGCATCGCGCAGAGACACCCGGCGTGTGATGATCTTGTGATTGGCGCGCTTCAGCTTCAGGGTTACAACACGACCTGCCAGATTTTTTGCCTTGGCGCGATCTGCGACCTTCTCTGCCATGCGCCATAAATGCCCGTCCAGGATGTCGGGATTGGCTGTATCTTCGAAGAAGGTCGTCTCATTACTGATGGATTTCATCGGCTCGTGCGCCGAGACGCGGCGCTTGTCCTGCCCTCGCGCCAGGTGCCAAAGCCGGTATCCCATCGATCCGAACCGTGCAGTCAAAGCCTCCTGATCCCATCGCAACAGGTCCGAGAAGGTGCGAATGCCGGCACGCTCCAGTGATTCCTGTGCTGCAGGCCCGATGCCCCAGATCAGGCGGACCGGTTTGTCATGAAGAAAGTCTGCTGTTTCGGTCCTGCCGATCACTGAAAACCCGCGTGGTTTGTCGAGGTCTGATGCAACCTTGGCCAGAAACTTGTTGTGCGACAAACCAATCGAACCGGTCAGGCCCAGCTCATCCTTCATCCGTTTCACCAACCGGGCGAGCATCACGGCAGGCGGTGCGCCGTGCAACCGCTGCGTGCCGGACAGATCCATGAAAGCCTCATCCAGCGACAAAGGCTCTACCACCGGGGTCAGTTCGTCCATCATGGCGCGGATGTCGCGCGACACTTCGGCATAAAGCGACATGCGGGGTTTCAGAACCACAGCTTCGGGGCATAGTTTCAGCGCCTTGAACATGGGCATGGCTGATCGCACGCCCCGAATGCGCGCCACATAGCAGGCGGTTGATACGACGCCCCGCTTTCCGCCCCCGATGATGACCGGTTTGTCTGTAAGTTCCGGGTTGTCGCGTTTTTCGACCGAGGCGTAAAAGGCGTCACAGTCCATATGCGCAATGGTCAGGTCAAACAGCTCGGGGTGCGTGCGCACGCGCGGGCTGCCGCACGAGGGGCAGCGCCGTTCTTCCGTCAACATGGTTAGACAATCGCGGCAAAGGCCGGGCATCCGGGGGTTCCCGATAATCAAGGGTGCGCAGATGGGGCAATTTTACACGAGCCGCAATCCGGAACAAAGACCTGAAACGCGATGACACCAAGGCCGGCTCTTCGGAAGAAAACCCCCCCGCGAAAGCGGGGGGAGAGGTAACGGACCTCAGGAAGAAACGGTCCGTTGGGGAGTATCTCGGTCACAGAATCCCTTAAAATAGGGCGATTTGACAGCTTCATGCCCGGATGCGCGAAACTCGCAAAAACCATGTGTGTTTTCAGGCACAGGGGCAATTTGGCACGGAAAGACGGAATATTGACGTAAGGTCAACTGCTTGCGGGCCAATCCTGCGATCTTTTTCGTCTGTTTCAGACGGCCGGAGAGTGGGAGATCAAAAATATCTGATCTTTATAGCGGCATACTTACTCTCTGTTAGGAGCGGTTGCCTGTGGTGAGGCAAGTTCGTGCAGAATCGCCTGGACGGCGGCCTTCGGGTCTTCGGCGCGGTAAATCGGGCGACCGACCACGACGTGATCCGCGCCATTCGCAATTGCGTTGGCCGGTGTTGCGACCCTTTTCTGATCTCCCAGCTCCGCTCCTGCGGGGCGCACGCCAGGGGTAACGATCAGGCGGCCTTCGGACTGGGGCAGGGCGCGGATCAGGGCGGCTTCTTGCGGGCTGGCGATGATACCATCGGCTCCGGCCTCGAACGCTTTTGCCGCACGTTCGACCACAAGTTCCCGCACGTCGCCCGCTTTCAGCAGGCTGGCATCCAGATCATCGCGGTTCAGAGAGGTCAGGATTGTCACCGCGAGGATTTTCAGGTCCTTGCCCGAGGCGCCTTCCTTGGCGGCGCGCACCACATGCGGATCGCCATGCACGGTCAGGAAATCCAGATCGAACTGCGCCAGCCCCCGCACGGCGTTTTCGACCGTGTTGCCGATATCGAACAGCTTCATATCCAGAAAGATGCGCTTGCCGTGATCCTGTTTCAGCTCATTGGCCAGCGCCAGCCCGCCGCCCGTCAGCATCCCCAGCCCGATCTTGTAGAAGGATACGGCATCCCCCAGCCGCTCGGCCATGGCCAACCCCTGCAAGGCGTTGGGAACATCGAGGGCTACGATCAGGCGATCATCAGACATGGGCGGGCTCCTTTTTGGCAAACGTCTGCGTCCTAACGGGTTCGGGGCGATCTGTCCATGCGCCGTGCAACTACTGTGCTAAACTTGCGGTATTCTTTGAAAGGGACAGACATGAGAAAGCTATGTGTTCTTTGCCTTGCATTGGCCGCCTGCCAGGAAACCCCATCCGAAACCCCTGTTCAGGGTGTCACCCCGCCCAACGACGATCTTCGGTTTGTCGGGGGGTACCGGGCTACAGATGACGACTGCCAATTGACCGGCGAAACCGCGTTTACCATCGATTTCCTGGATGACGCCGCTGACCTTGTGTCCTGCCCGACAGGTGGTGAACCAGCGCGCTCGCTGGTCGAAATGTACCGGGCGCGACAGGTGGCTGAGAGCGGAGGCTATACGCTCTATTCTGTGCCACGCAGATAATCGCTGTTTGCGGCCTTCAGGCCCCTTGAACCGGCGAAGATATTTCCCAGATTGAATGTGAGGCCCCACCCAACGCGTGCCGCCAAGCGGGCGCATTACACAAGGGGCGCTTGGAAAAGGAGAATGCTATGGACTTGAACAAGTTCACGGAGCGGGCACGGGGATTCGTGCAGGCCGCGCAGACCATTGCGCTGCGCGAAGGGCACCAGAGGCTGGAGCCCACACATATACTCAAGGCATTGATGGATGACGATCAGGGGCTGGCGAGCAACCTGATCACCCGCGCGGGCGGCGCGCCCAACCGCGTGGTCGAGGCGCTGGATGCTGCGATGGGAAGAATTCCGAAGGTCAGCGGCGACGCGAGCCAGATTTACATGGACGGCCAGACTGCCAAGGTTCTGGACGAGGCCACCAAGATTGCCACCAAGGCAGGCGACAGCTTTGTGCCGGTCGAACGCGTTCTGATGGCGCTGTGCATGGTGAAATCCAAAGCCAAGGACGCTTTGGAGGCCGGGGCCGTATCCGCTCAGAAACTGAACGAAGCCATCAACGACATCCGCAAGGGGCGCACCGCTGACACCGCCTCAGCGGAAGAGGGCTATGACGCCCTCAAGAAATATGCGCGCGATCTGACCGAGGCTGCGGCTGAGGGCAAGATCGACCCGATCATCGGGCGGGATGAGGAAATCCGCCGCTCGATGCAGGTTCTGTCGCGTCGCACCAAGAACAACCCGGTTCTGATTGGGGAACCCGGCGTCGGTAAAACCGCGATTGCCGAGGGTATGGCCCTGCGCATCGTGAACGGCGACGTGCCGGAATCGCTGAAAGACAAGAAACTGCTTGCGCTCGACATGGGCGCGCTGATCGCCGGTGCGAAGTACCGGGGTGAGTTCGAAGAACGCCTCAAGGCGGTTCTGACGGAGGTCACCGAGGCCGCTGGGGAAATCATCCTGTTCATCGACGAGATGCATACGCTGGTCGGCGCCGGTAAATCCGACGGCGCAATGGACGCCGCCAACCTGATCAAGCCTGCTCTGGCGCGCGGTGAGTTGCATTGTATCGGCGCGACCACGCTGGATGAATACCGCAAATACGTGGAAAAAGACGCAGCCCTGGCGCGCCGGTTCCAGCCCGTTGTCATCGCTGAGCCGACCGTCGAGGACACGATCAGCATCCTGCGCGGTATCAAGGAAAAGTACGAGCTGCACCATGGTGTGCGCATCTCGGACTCGGCGCTGGTGTCGGCCGCGACCTTGTCGCATCGCTATATCACCGACCGGTTCCTGCCCGACAAAGCCATCGATTTGGTCGATGAGGCGGCGTCGCGTCTGCGGATGGAAGTGGATTCCAAGCCCGAGGAACTCGATCAGTTGGATCGCCAGATCCTGCAGATGCAGATCGAGGAAGAAGCGCTCAAGCTGGAAGATGACGCGGCCTCCAAAGACCGTCTGGAAACCTTGCAAAAGGATCTGGCCGACCTGCAGGAGCAATCCGCCGAGATGACCGCCCAATGGCAGGCCGAACGTGACAAGCTTGCGGGTGCACGCGATCTGAAAGAACAGCTCGACAAGGCGCGCGCTGATCTGGAGATCGCCAAGCGCGAAGGCAACCTCGCCAAAGCGGGTGAGTTGTCTTACGGTGTCATCCCCGAGCTTGAGAAAAAGCTGACCGAGGCCGAAAACGCCGAAAGCAACGCCATGATGGCTGAGGAAACGGTGCGCCCGGAACAGATCGCCAGCGTTGTTGAGCGTTGGACCGGCATCCCGACCTCGAAAATGCTGGAAGGCGAGCGTGAGAAACTGCTGCGCATGGAAGACGACCTGCATTCCCGCGTGATCGGTCAGGATGCCGCCGTCACCGCTGTCGCCAACGCCGTGCGCCGTGCGCGTGCGGGCCTGAATGACGAAGGCCGCCCGTTGGGCTCGTTCCTGTTCCTCGGCCCGACCGGCGTTGGGAAAACCGAACTGACCAAGGCCGTGGCGAACTTCCTGTTCGACGACGACAACGCGATGGTGCGCATCGACATGTCCGAGTTCATGGAGAAACACGCGGTTGCCCGTCTGATCGGTGCCCCTCCGGGCTATGTCGGCTATGACGAAGGCGGTGTGTTGACCGAGGCCGTGCGGCGCAGACCCTATCAGGTAGTGCTGTTCGACGAGGTCGAAAAGGCGCACCCGGATGTGTTCAACGTGCTGCTGCAGGTTCTCGACGATGGCGTGCTGACCGATGGTCAGGGCCGCACCGTGGACTTCAAACAGACGCTGATCATCCTGACGTCGAACCTCGGCTCTCAGGCGCTCAGCCAACTGCCCGAAGGCGCGGACAGCGCGCAGGCGCGGCGCGATGTGATGGATGCGGTCCGGGCCCATTTCCGGCCGGAATTCCTGAACCGTCTGGACGAAACCATCATCTTCGACCGGCTCAAGCGGGCCGATATGGATGGCATCGTCGATATCCAGATGGCGCGTCTGCAAAAACGTCTGGCCGCCCGCAAGATCGAGCTTGCGCTGGACGACGGCGCCAAGGAATGGCTGGCGAACGAAGGCTATGACCCGGTCTTCGGTGCCCGTCCGCTGAAACGCGTGATCCAGCGCGCCCTGCAGAACCCTCTGGCCGAGGCGCTGCTGGCCGGCGAGATCAAGGATGGCGAAACCGTGCCGGTGACAGCTGGGTCTGAAGGCCTGATCATTGGCGACAGGTTGGGGACGTCAGACCGTCCCCGCCCGGATGATGCTGTCGTACACTAAAAGCCAAACCCTACAAAGACCCGCCAAAATGGCGGGTCTTTTTTGGCCTGTTTTCAAATACGTCTCGCCAAGGAAATCAACGCGGTGCCAGAGCCACATGATCAGCCCTCTGCTCGAAGCGCGAGAGGGAACCGACGAACAGGCAGTGGCTCAACCAGAGCGCATTGACCACGGTGCGCCTATGGCGTGTTCTATCTCATCGGACACACCTCTGACGGCTGCCTCAAGCTCTGAGATAAAAGCGCGAGCGGCCATAGACTGGGTGGCAAAGCCGGGGGTCAGAATTGACACGTGGCTGGATATTCTTGGTGCAAACCGCCGAAGCGCAAGCCCGCCATTTTGGGGCGCGTGCAAGACGTGGCTATAGGCCGTGATCATATCGCAGACCATTGCGCAGGCCCCGGCTGCCACAAATTGAAGACCTGGTAAAAAGGTTCGAAGATCAAAGCGTTTGACGAAGCGGCTGCCTGCAGAGCGGAAGGCCGCTTCAGTTTGAATGGCAGTGCTGTGTCCGTCAAACAGGACCGCCAGAGGACGGCCATCAAGATCCTGCGGGTGAATAACGGGTTTCCGGACCAAAGGATCGTCGGCGGGCAAAACGCAAACACATTCCATATTGTAGTCGGATTGCCGTATCGATGCACGCGGCACGGGTGTTTCCGAGAACCCGATATCATATTGCTGCGAGGCGATCATATCCTCGATGACCCCCGACGATCGCATAATCAGCGACACATCCAGATCGTCGCGATCCTTCAGGAAGCCGGTCAGCAAACGGGGCAGAAACACGCTGGATGCAGCCGGATGGCATGCAATTTTAAGTTTGCCGGATTGCAACGAACTGATCCGCTCCAGGGTGCGTTCCGTGCGTTCAACCCGGCCCAGAATATCTTCGCATTCTTCCAGAAAAAAATGGGCCTCGGGTGTTGGCGTCAGTTTGCCATGCGATCGCAGGAACAAAGGAAACCCAAGCTGGTCTTCAAGCGTCTGGACCATTGTTGAAACCGCTGGTTGGGTGCGGCCAACGGATCGGGCCGCCTGGCTGATCGAGCCGGATCGCATGACTTCGCGAAAGGTTGCGAGTTGTCGGAGAGACAGGTGCATAGACATAAACTCAATTTATGAAGTTACAGATTTTATCAAATTGATTTTATACTCAATGTCCAGTGTGATCCCCGGAAAGTTCTCAGGCAAGGGCCTGTGGGAACGGGGGACCAATGGATACATTCGCCAAATACCTGCTCACGGCGCTGATCATTTCGGTGGCGTTGGGTCAGTTTGTTCAGGTTATCACGCGCTATGTATTGCAGGTTCCCGTTATGGGGCTGGAAGAGACGATGGCCTACCCTACGGTGTGGCTTTACATCCTTGGTTCGGTGAATGCTTCGCGCGAGAATACCCATATCCGTGCCAACGTGCTGGAGATTTTCGTTAAGACGGATCGTGGCCACATAATCCTGGCCATTATCGGTGAAATCATCAGCCTGGTCGTTGGTCTGTGGCTGCTGTCCTGGGCCTGGGATTATACGCAATATGCCTGGCGCGTTTGGCGGGAAAGCCCGACACTTTATATCCCCACGTTCTATTCCGACGTTGCGCTGGTCATCGGTCTGACGCTGATGATGATCTACACCGCCGGGCATCTTTTGCGTCACATTCTAAGTCTGCGCACGGGAGAGCCGGCATGATTGAAATCGCCCTTCTTGCGATTGCCCTGCTGGTCATTACGCTGACCCTGGGTGTACCGCTTCCCTACTGCTTCGGATCGGCCCTGATGGTCATGTATTTCATGGGCGGAGTGACCATGAAGGGCATGATGCTGTGGGGTGTGCAACAGCTGGGGAACCCTGTTTTGCTGGCGATTCCGCTGTTCGTTCTGGCGGGCACGGTCATGTCGGAAAGCGGGATTGCCGCGTCCCTGCTGCGCTTTGTGAACGCGTTTATCGGTCACGTGCGCGGCGGTCTTGGTGTTGTTGCAGCTGTGTCCTGCGCCATAATCGGCGCGATATCGGGCTCGGGTCTGACCGGGATCGCCGCCATCGGGCCGCTGTTGATCCCCGAGATGGAAAAGCGCGGCTATCCTCGTGAATACGCTACGGCCCTGATTGCCAATTCTTCGATCCTCGGCCTGTTGATCCCGCCCTCTGTCACGATGATCGTCTATGGCTGGGTCACCGATACCTCGATTTTGGCCTGCTTCCTTGCCACGCTTGGCCCGGGCCTTCTCATCATGACATCCTTTTCCGTCATCAATCTGGTCATGGCGCGCAAGTTCAATCTGATCCTGGATGACAAACCCTCATTCTCGGAGCTTTCAGGCGAGGTTGCCCGGCGCGGGTTTCATGCCTTCCCGGCGCTGCTGATGCCGGTGATCATTCTGGGCGGCATCTATGGCGGTATCATGACTCCGACCGAGGCCGCCGCCGTTGCGGTGATCTATGCCGTCCCCGTGGGTTTCCTGATCTACAAAGGCCTGAATTGGAATAACTTTCTGTCGGCGGGCAAAGAAGCGGCCACCGCTGTGGGCGCGATCATGATGATGATCCTGTTTTCCATGATCCTCAGCCAGATGTTCGTTTACGAGAGCATCCCGCAGCAATTGGTTCAGGGCATCTTCGCGATTACCGAGAACAAGGTGTTGTTGCTAATCATGATCAACATACTGCTGTTTCTGGTCGGGATGGTGGTCAATGACGTGACTGCGATCATCCTGATCGCACCGCTGCTGTTGCCTTTGATGAATGCAATCGGGGTCAGCCCCGTCCAGTTCGCGGCGATTATGGGGGTCAATACCGCGATGGGGGGTGTGACACCGCCTTATGCGTCGATCCTTTATCTGGGCGCGCGCATCGGCAATGTGAAGGTGACCAAGGTCATCCCGCCAGCGATGAAACTGATCCTGTTCGGTTATGTGCCGGTGGTGTTCCTGACCTCGCTCTGGCCCGATCTGTCGCTCTTTTTGCCGCGGTTCTTCGGATACGACGTGGCGCCCTGATCTCAACCAAACCAAACGCATACCGATAAGGAGGAACTTCCAAATGAAACATGTATTTCTCAGCACAGCCACAGCGGCGCTTATGGCGCTTGGCAGTTATGCGCAGGCGCAAGACCTGAAGATGAGCCACGTGCGCCCGCAAGACACCACCATCGACAAGGAGTTGCGGGCCTTTTCTGCTGCGGTGGACGAAGCGACTGGCGGGGATGTGAAAATCAACCTGTTCCCGGCATCTGCGCTTGGAGACTACACGACTGTTCAGGAACGCATCAGCGTCGGGGCAATCGACATGGCGACCCAACCTGCCGCCGCTGCGGCCGATCGTCGGATGCAGATCAGTTCTTTTCCGTATCTTGCTGGTAACTGGGATCAGGCCCGCGCGGTCTATGGCCCGGACGGCGTTGTTCGTGACGTGATGACAACCCTTTATGCCGAGCAAGACATTACCATGTTGGCCGCCTATCCGGTTTACTTTGGCGGTATTTCGCTGAATGTCGAAAATGCCAATCCCGGCTCGGTGGATCCCAACGGTATCAAGGTCCGTGTACCGGGCATCAAAAGCTTTCAGCTGACCGGCGAGGCGTTGGGATATATCCCCGCACCGATTCCTTTCTCGGAGGCGTTTACAGCCGTTCAGACCGGCGTTGTGGATGGTGTAATCGGATCGGGCGCCGAAGGATATTATGCCTCTTTCCGCGATGTGACGCGTACCTATATTCCGGCAAATACGCATTTCGAAGTCTGGTACATGATTATCTCGAACGAGAGCCTTTCGGCTTTGTCCGACGAAGATCAGACCGCATTGCGCGAGCAGGCCGCCATCTTCGAAGCCACCCGCTGGGAAGTGGCCGAAGAGGATCAGGGGCGTAACGAGCAGCGGCTGGTAGATGAGCTGGGTGCAACTGTTGCCGTGCCGACCGAAGCGGACCTGGCTGCAATGGCGGAAAAAGTTCGTACCGAGGTTTGGCCCGCCGTTCTTGAAGATGTCGGCGTCGATTGGGGTCAGGCGATACTGGACGAAGTTGCCGCCGCAGGGAATAACTGATCCTGAAATCAGTCGGGGCGGATTGTTCCGCCCTGACACCGCCATCTGTGATCGGAACGATAGCATGGACACCGATTATGCCATTATCGGAGGGGGCGTTGTTGGCCTTTCCGTCGCGTGGGGCTTGCTGCGACGCGGGCTGACCGTGACCGTTCTGGATGGGGATGACGGCGCGTTTCGGGCGAGCCGGGGGAATTTCGGGTTGGTCTGGGTGCAATCCAAAGGCATGAACCAACCTCGCTATGCCCGCTGGTCGCAACAATCCGCCGCTATGTGGGCCGAGTTTGCCGAAGAAGTGTCCGGCAACACCGGGCAGGCAATCCCATTGGAGCAAAACGGCGGGTACGACTTTCATTTCTCTGAAGAATCCCTGGAAGCAACGGTTGAAAAGTACAAAAAGCTCAAGGCCGAGCTTGATGGCGATTACCCCTATGACGTTCTGGGGCATAACGCGCTGCGCAAAGAAGAGCCGCATATCGGCGCCTCGGTCGTCGGCGCGATCCTGCATCATCAGGACGGTCACGCTAATCCTCTGAAACTATTGCTGGCGCTGGCTGCCGATGTGCGCCGGATGGGTGGGCGCGTATTGACGGGCAAAACCGTTACAGAGGTGAGCAAGCCTGGTGGGTTTTGTGTAAGCTGCGAGGACGGTACCACGACAACTGCGGGTAAAGTGGTTCTGGCCGCCGGGTTGGGGGCGATGCAACTGGGCCCGAAAATGGGGTTCAAAGCCCCCATTCGTCCACAACGCGGACAAGTGCTGATTACAGAAAGACTGCCCAAGTTGATCAATCGCCCGTCGCTGATTGCGCGGCAGGTGGATGAAGGCGGAATCCAGATTGGGGCGACCAATGAAGAGGTCGGGCTTGATGATCGGGTCACGCAGCCGGGCGTGTCGCGGCTGACCGCTGATGCCATCTCGGCCTATCCGGCGCTGGCCCGCGCGCAATTGGTGCGCAGTTGGGGCGCGCTGCGGGTACTGTCACCGGACGGGCTGCCGATCTATCAGGAAAGCGCCTGCATGCCCGGGGCCTATCTTGTCACCTGCCACAGTGGCATCACCCTTGCCGCCGCACATGCCAGGCTTCTTCCCGACTGGCTTGAGGCTACAGATGCAGCCCCGGATCTGGAGGTGTTCAATGAATCCCGCTTCGCCGTTTCTTGAACTGGAGGAGACCCCCCGTGTGGACGTGTCTTTCGAAGACACGACGCTCAGCCTGCCTGTCGGAGCGAACCTTGCGGCTGCGTTGCTGGGTGCCGGTGTCGATGTGTTCCGGCACACCCCTGTCTCGGGTGCCCCACGCGGACCGTTTTGCATGATGGGTGCTTGCTTTGATTGTCTGGTCGTGATCGGCGGCACAACAAGGCAAGCCTGTATGGTCGAAGTGACTGAAGGCTTGAAGGTGACCCGCGCGAACGGGCAGGGGGGCCATTCTGATGCATCGTGATCTGGTCATCATTGGCGCGGGTCCCGCAGGCATGGCCGCGGCCGCCGAAGCCGCGAACCGCGGCCTGCGCGTCGCGTTGCTGGATGAACAACCCCGCGAAGGTGGGCAGATCTACCGTGACGTAGACCGCGTCGTGCCCTTGCGGGGCGAGATTTTGGGTGCAGATTACACCTATGGCACCGGGCTGACGGCGGGTTTGCAACACGATGCCATTGATCATGTCACCGGAGCGGTGGTCTGGGCCATCGAAGAGGGCTTTCAGGTGTCCTATACCCGCGACGGGCGGGCAGCGCAGGTCAGTGCAGACTGCGTTTTGTTGGCAACCGGCGCGCTGGAACGACCGATGCCGCTGCCGGGTTGGACATTGCCGGGTGTCATGACAGCCGGAGCCGGACAGATCCTTTTGAAACAGTCGGGCGTGGTTGCTCGCAATGCGGCTCTGGTGGGGTCGGGCCCGTTGCTCTACCTGATCGCGACGCAAATGATACGTGCAGGTGTGCCTCCGGCCGCGATGATCGAAACCCAGACACACCGCGACTTGGCCCAAGCGGCCCGCCATCTGGGTGGAGCAATACGGGGATGGCGCTACCTGCTCAAAGGGGCGCGGATGCTGGCGGAAATCACACGCGCCCGGGTGCCACGGTTTGTGGCGGCAAGCGATATCAAAATCGTGGGGTCTGACAAGGCTGAAGCGGTGAGTTTCAAAAGCAAAGGCCGCACGCATCGTATCGCCTGCGAAACGGTAATGCTGCATCACGGTGTGGTGCCCAATACGCAGGCCGCGCGGTCGCTCGGGGTGACGCATTTTTGGGATACCGCGCAGCATTGCTTTGTCCCAAACACAGACAAGTGGGGTCAAAGCAATGTCGCGGGTGTCTTTATCGCGGGCGATGGTTCCGGGATTGGCGGCGCAAAAGCCGCCGAAATTGCCGGTCGACTGGCCGCGTTGGAAATCGCGTGTCAGGCCCGCCGTCTGTCTGAGGCCGCGCGCGACGACAGGGCCCCGGCTTTGCGCCGCCAGCTTGCCCGTGAAATGGTCGCGCGCCCTTTTCTGGATGCGGCTTATCCGCCCTTGGCCGAAGCGTTACTGCCAGCAGATGACATTACGGTTTGCCGATGCGAGGAAATCACCGCGGGCGATATTCGCGGTTACGCCGAATTGGGCTGTCTCGGACCGAACCAGACAAAGGCTTTTGGCCGCGCAGGCATGGGTCCTTGCCAGGGAAGGTATTGCGGCTTGACTGTCACGGCGCTGCTTGCGCATGCCAACGGCAAGTCCCCGGATGAGACCGGGTATTATCGCATCCGCCCGCCTTTGAAACCTGTCACTTTGGGCGAGATTGCGGCATTGGAAGACAGCACGCTGGATGCAGCGGAGTAGGAGGTTGAAATGATCGAACGTTACGAAACCGGCGCGCGAATGAGCAAGATCGTCAAGCATAACGGTGTTGCATATCTGTGCGGACAGGTTGGATCAGGCGACGATGTCACCGCACAAACCGAAGACTGCCTGTCCCGCGTGGATGCCCTGCTGGATCAGGCCGGGTCGTCGCGGGAACAGATATTGCAGGCGATTGTCTGGCTGTCAGATATGGCTGATTTCGCCGATATGAATGCGGTTTGGGATGCCTGGGTTCCCGCCGGTCACGCTCCGGCGCGCGCATGTGGCGAGGCCAAGCTGGCCCGCGCCGATCTGAAAGTAGAGGTCATCATAACTGCCGCCTGTGACTGAACAGCGGGGTTCTTATTCTGCCGCGATGATCTCCAGCTCTATGTTTGCATACCAGTCCGCGAGCGCACGAATGTCTTCATCGGTAAGATTGGCGGCAATCTCGGACATGATATCATGCTTGCGGTTGCCGTTTCGAAACGCTTTTAGCTGGGTGTCGATGTAGATATTGACCTCGCCCGCAAGGTTGGGCGCGTCGAGCAGCGTCGAAATGCCGTTCGCCCCATGGCAGGATACACAGGCATCCGGAGCATCATCTTCCGAGACACCCTCTGGCAATGTTGCGCCCGCTTTATGGGTCGCATACCAGGCCGAGACGTCAGATATCTGCTGCGCCGACAGGCTGGCTGTAACAACGGACATCATTTCATGTTCGCGCGCACCCGTCTTGAACGCCATGAGCTGCGCTTCGAGGTATTCTTTTGGCTCCCCTCCGATATGCGGGGCAAGCGGGATGCGGGCAAACCCGTCGATCCCGTGACAGGTCTGGCACATATTGGCGATTCTGCGGCCCGCATCCGGGTCGTCGCTTAGGGCCGGTTGCGCCATGCCCCCGGCGAGCGTGAGCCCGCCGAGAGTGATTGCGAGGATGCGCCTCATTGCGCAGGAGCCGGATTATAGGCGATGCGCCAGATCGCTCCCGCGAAGTCGTCCGAGATCAACATGGAACCATCGGGCAGAAACTCGATATCCATCGGGCGACCGCGATACTCGCCCGTTTCCTCGTTCAGCCAGCCATCGGCAAATACCTCAGCGCCAGTGGCGTCACCGGTCTCGGGGTCGAGGGCAGTGAACATGATACGGGCCCCAACCGGGGTCGTGCGGTTCCAAGACCCGTGCTGGGCCCAGAAGATACCGCCGTGGTAGGCTTCGGGGAAACTGCTATCGTGGTAAAAGCGCATTCCCAAATCGGCAGCGTGCGCCGTAAGCTCCAGCTGTGGCTCGACAAAAGTTACACCTTCCGGGCGTGGGAAATCGCTTTCCTTGACGATTTCGACACGAGAGTTGGTCCAGGGAAATCCGAAATGCTGGCCCGCTTCGGTCTGACGGTTAAGCTCACCCGGCGGGATGTCGTCGCCCAATCCGTCGACCTGATTATCGGTCCACCAGAGTTCTCCGGTGGCCGGGTTGAAGTCCTGACCAACCGAGTTGCGAACGCCACGCGTATAGACCTCGCGCCCGGACCCATCGGTGTTCATTCGGATTATGCCGCCGATGCCAATTTTGTCATACATCTCAATCTTGTCGACGGGCTGCACGTTGTGCGGTTGCCCAAGCGAGACATACAGCATCCCGTCCGGCCCGATGTCGCAAACCCGGGCAGAATGGTTGAAGCTTTCCTCTTCCGGTGGGATCAACTCTCCCTGTGCCACGACCGTACCGACCGCAATATCAGGGCTTTCAAAGAAAAATTCCGCAGCAGGAAAGACGAGAATCCGATTTCGCTCGGCGATATAAAGGAAGCCATCGGGTGAAAAGCAAGGCCCGTTGGGAATGTCAAAGGTAACTGAAGGCGCAAAGTCCTTTACCTCATCTGCCACGCGATTGCGGTCACGATCCACAATCGACCAAACCTTGTCCTTTCGCGTTCCAGCAAAAAGAACCGTACCCTGCGGGGCCATCGACATGGATCTGGCGTCCGGGACAACGGCATAAAGGCTCACCTCGAACCCTTCGGGAACTTTTATGTGTTGCAGGATGTCTTTCAAAGCCTCGGCGCGCTCACCATCCTGATCGACGAAAGTGAATGTCGCGTCAGTCTTCTGCATATTGCCGAGTTTCTCCATGTTGTCCTGTGCCGCGGACGGCCCGGCCAGCATGGTACCCAACAAAAGACCTGCAAGAACTTGTTTTCGCATCATAATCTTCCTCCCAAAATCGGTGGATGCGACGCGCCACCCCAGACCCGCCATCATCCGACACCGCGCCATATCACTGCGCATTAGATAACAAGTCAACTTTTTCTTGCCGTAGCGTCAAGAGAGTGTAAGCGAGGAAATTCATCCTACGCGGGAAAAAGCGCGACGCATCCGAGATAACTTCGGTGCCAATCATTGGGGCTACGGCGCAGTTTGCACGCTGCGGCATCATAGGTAAATCAGGCCTCAGAACACCAGTGCCATGAGATTTGAATACCCTCAAACGCCGCTTCATTCTTACGGACAAGGCACCTGTGTTTCATCCGGGAAGCAGAACCTGGATGGCCAAACCGCCGAGCTTTTTCGAGGTTTTCAAGGTTAGCTGGCCGCCATACGCGTTCAGCAGATCGACAGATATTGCTAGCCCCAAGCCGGTTCCGCTGACCGAGGTGTCCAATCTCTGGCCGGATCGCAGAACGTCCTCGCGGGAATCTTCCGGGATGCCGGGGCCATCATCTTCGATGCAAAGCCCTATTCCGTTCTCCTGGCGCTCGACCGAAATTTGGACTGTCTTGCGGCTCCATTTCAGGGCGTTATCCAACAGGTTGCCGATAACCTCTTCGATGTCCTGCGCGTCCATCCGAATCCATAGACCCGGCCCGCATTCTGACCTGAGCGACTTACCTTCACGCTCTGCCATTATCGAAAACAACCTGGACAATCGATCAACCGAATTCGACAGGTCCGTTCGTGCATGGGTCAGTTCTGCGGTAGTAGATGCCCGCATCCGCGCAAGGGACCGGCCCAGTTGCGCGTCAATTCTGTTCAGGGCCTCGTCAGCCGGAGCCGTGTCTGCCCCGGATTCGGTCAAGCTGGTCAGTTCGTTGCGAAGGATCGCCGTCGGGGTTTTCAAGGCATGAGCCAAGTCGGCGGCCTGCCGCCGGGAACCAGATACGATCTCGCGGTTGCGGTGCAGCAACTTGTTTAAGTCTTCAACAAGTGGCGAGACCTCTTCCGGGTAGTCATAAGGGTTCAGATCATCCCCCCGGTCCCAGCGATGAGTGACATCCGCACGCAACTTTCTCAGCGGACCGACAATTGCGGACATGAGAAGAAGTGAGCTTGCAACCCCGATCAGACCGACGAGGGCAAAGACAGGCAGCAGGTTTTGTTGCGCTTCGCGGCGGGCGCTGATCAGTTCCTGCCGACTTTCGGCGACGGTCACGCCCCATTCGGTGCCGTCTTCGAACGCAATGCTTTGATAGACGCTGCGCACGGCTTCGTCGTCGGGACCTGACGTATTCCAGATGGTTGCCTGAGTGTTGTCCTGCGCGGGCTCGGTAAGCGTTTCGTCAAATAGTGAAGCAGATGTATATGCGGCCCCGTTGATATCCGTCACTTGCCAGTATCGACCGGAATAAGGTGTACCGTAGGCCGGGTCGAACATCAGGTCGCGCAGCGCTTCGGGGTTGTCTGTTGTGGCGCTGAGCCCGACAACAAGCTGAGTGTGCCGGTCGCGCAGCGCATCGTCGAATTGGTTCAGGACCCGCGTGTTGATATACGAGAACACCACCAACGTGCCGACCCCAACGGACAACGCCCCCGAGGCAAGACCGCCCAGCAAAGCCCGTTGGCGCAGCGATAGCATCAGGCGTTGTCAATCATGTAACCGCGCCCCCTGACCGTAGTGATCAGGTCAGGACCCAGTTTCTTGCGCAGACGGGTGATGAACACGGCGATGGTATTTGAGTCCCGGTCGCCGTCATATTCGTAGATGTGTTCAGACAGTTCGGTCCGCGACACCATGCGCCCGATGTTATGGGCAAGATAGGTTAGAACGGCGATTTCCTGTGCTGTCAGATCGACAGGAATGCCATTCAAACTGACCCGCCCGTTTCGCGTGTCCAACGACACTTCACCCATGTCGATCACCGGGTTGAGCTGGCCGCTCTGCCTGCGCAGGATTGCCCGGACGCGGGCAGCCAACTCGGGCATGTGAAACGGTTTGGTCATGTAATCGTCCGCGCCCGCGTCCAGACCATCGACACGTTCGCTCCAGCCGTCTCGGGCTGTCAGTATCAATACAGGGGTCTTGATGCCCCCGTTGCGCCATTCACGCAGGACGGAGATGCCATCGCGTTCCGGCAGCCCGATATCGAGAATGATCATGTCGTAAGGTTCTGTCGCCCCCAGATGCAGCGCATCTGTTCCGTTGTGAGCTACATCGACCACGCGGCCTTCTGCGCCCAGAAGCTTTTTTATCTGCGCGCATAGCTGCGGTTCGTCTTCTGCAAGCAATATCCTCATCAGAGAAAGCTACATTGGCTGGGACTACAGTTTAAGCGTTATTTTTTGCCGCCGCCCTTGCCGCCGCCTCCGCCTTTGCCGCCGCCGCTGTTACCGCCGCCTCCACCATTGCCATTGCCGCCACTATTACCACCACCGCCGCCGCCACTGTTACCGCCGCCATTACCATTCCCGCCGTTACCATTGCCGCCTCCATTCCCGTTGCCATTTCCGCCCGCGTTATTGCCACCGCTATTGCTGTTGCCGCGTCCCGTGCTTTTGCTCTGGGTAATGCGCTTGGAAGTCGCTTTGGACGTGTTGCTTGGTTTTGACTTGGCTGCTTCCGAGATTTGGCGACCTACGCTGGATCGGTTTGAAACAACCACCCCGGTTCGCGCGTTGACAATCACACTGATGACCTTGCCGTCCGGCTTCTTGAGCAGGATGCGATAATAAATCTCATCCGCGCGGAAGGCGCGCGCATCGACTGGAGTTCCACCAAATGCCTTTTCAACCCCTTTGATCACGCTTTTCAGGCGGATCGCACTTCCGGTCAGGGTCGCTTTGCGCAATTCGAGTTGCTTCAGCTCACGCGCGGCGGCAAGCCCTTCCTCAACTTGGAAGAGGCCCAGCAGGCAGGTGATCAAGATGAGCTTTTTCATTTCGAGTACTCAACAACTCAGTAAACGCGCAAACAAATTAACCGCAGCAAGGTGAACCGGCGATGAACAATCGGTTTCGCGAGGGTTCAAGCGCGATGCGATCAACTGTGTTAGCTGACGTGCGATTCGCCAGCACATCGAGACTGTCGGCGGGGGTGGCTGTCGGCACTGAAACAGAAACAACGAAACACTCGTTTGACGGGGATAGTCATGAAAGCCACATCGTCCAATCTGATCAAAGCCATAACCCTTTCAGTTGCCCTGATGGGCTCGACTGCGATTGTTGCAACCCTTGCCATGCCGGATGTGGTCTACGCCAAAGAAGGAAAAGGTGGCGGCAAAGGCGGTGGCAATGGCGGCGGTAAGGGCGGCGGTAACGGCGGCGGAAACGATGGGGGCAAAGGCGGCGGTAAGGGTGCCAGCTATGGTGCTGACAAAGGCGACAAGAAGAAAGCGAAAGGGAAATCGGGTAAGACACGTACAAAATCCGATGGTTCCCGCAGCAAGTCGTCAAAGAAGGGCAAATTCTCTCTGAAGGATCTGTTCAAGGGCAAGAAGGCCAAGGAGCGTACTGCCAAGGTAGAGAAAAAGAAGCTCAGGGTGACACGCAAGACCGTTGAAGTGACACCGGTGGTCAAGCCTCAACCGCGCCCGAAGGGCAACAGGATTGCGGGGCTGCTTGGTGTTCACCCGTCTGAATTAGGGGCGCTGAACGCAGCAAACGCCAGCGAAACGGCTTTGCTGAACGCTGCTCCGAATTCGCGCGTGGGTCGTATTGCGATTTATCGTGACACGGTTCTGGCGGGTGGCGTTCTAAAGACCGAGTTGGAAGAAAAGCAGGCATTGCTGGACAGTATGGACCCACCGGCTCGCACGGTTGAGGAAATCGACGCCGAGCTGGACCTGGCACTTGAGCAGGTTAATCAGGATGCCGAGCGTGTTGCGCAACTGGAACAGGACCTAATAGATGCAGGCGGCGAGGATGCTGATATTCAAGCCGAGCTGGATCAGGCGAATGAGGACCTGGCGTCTTCTCAGGCTGCGGTGGACGATCTGAGTTCGGAACGTCAGACCACGCAGGACTATGAGGACACGGTTGCCGCCGTCGATGATCTGACAACCCAGGTGGAAAACCAGACATTGACCGAACGCGAGGCGCTGGAAGCAGCGGCAAACAAGCCGGTGACGGATGAGGTCGAAGCTGCCGTAAGGGCGATCCTTGGCCTGTAAAGGCTGCTAAGCTTCAACAATACATAGAACACTCGCGGAACTGCTGAATTTAGAACCCTTCAGTAGTGCGCTGACCGGGCCGGCCCAATACCCTGCATATTTCGCAGGGGGTCGGCCCGGCGCTTTTCCGATGACCTGACTCAAAAGAGGTCAGGCAATAATTTTTGCCAATCAAACCTGATGGTGAATTGCATAAAAAAGCCTGCTCCGGGGGTGGAGCAGGCTTGAGTCTCTCAATTCCAGTAGAGGTGGGACGGTAACCGGGAATTGTGTGGGGTGCGCTGAATTGACTTCAGACGTTGTTGTTCTGTGCCTCAAAAAGCCGCTTGTTTTTTACGATATCCGTTAGTGCATTCTCGATCGGAGGAAAGCGGTCATTGCTCGCGTTTGCTGACCCTGACCCGGGTCTTCCGGTTTCAGCGCCGGATGCTGGCATCACAGCTGTTGCGCCGGAGTTTTCAATCACAAAGGCAGACTTGATCATGGTTTTCCCCTTGTTCGCGATCAAGCGACATACGGCCGTTTGATCCAACATTGTCATTATGCCTGAGGTTGTTTGAACACGCTGAGAATACGCTGTTCATGTTCTGTTAATGTTGTTCGGGAATTGAGGACAAAGATCTGCGCCAAGGGAACATGGACAGGATTTGGCGACATTTACTGCGGCGAAAAATGGCGCAGTCAGAAATATTGTTGTGTATCAAAGTCTAAGCGTGCCCTTCAGTCGAGGCATCCGTCGGGCGATCTTTGAAGAGAACAACAGAACCAGTCTCACGTCGTGCTGCATTTTGTTGATTGGAGCGGGTGCGGACCAGTGTGAGGCGTTCATCTTCAGTTGCGGAACCCTGCCGCACATACATCGATTCCCATTGAGAGTAGTCTGAGAGATCAGACAATATTGCTCGTTCTCTAGATCCGGGCGTTTTGATAGCCGTGCGCGAGCGAGGTGAGCCTGTTTTTGGCAAAACGTCGAAAAATCCGACATAACGACGGCATTACCTCTCGATTCGTCATCTTGCTCTCTGCGCGCCGGACAGGTCGGCCTCCATATTTGAGGTGACGACTATTGGAGGCGCAGAATGAACTGGAATGTTTGCATCATCGGGGCAGGCAAGATCGGGCAGATGATTGCCGCCTTGCTGAAATCTTCTTCAAATTACTCGGTCACCGTCGCTGATCGGGATCTGTCCAGCCTGGCGGTATTGAACCGGCAGGGGATTGCAACCCGGCAGGTTGACGTGCAGGACGCCGACAGTCTGGCACTGGCACTTTCGGGATTCGACGCGGTTATTTCTGCGGCACCCTTCTTCCTGACCCCGGCGATCGCAAAGGCCGCCAAGACGGCCGGAGCGCATTATTTCGACCTGACCGAGGATGTGGCATCGACAAATGAAGTGCGGGCACTGGCCGCGGATAGCGATACGGCCTTTATGCCTCAATGCGGTCTGGCACCTGGTTTTGTTGGCATCGCGGGTGCTGCGCTGGCGGCAGAGTTTGATGAGCTGGACAGTTTGCACATGCGTGTCGGTGCGTTGCCGCTCTACCCAACCAACGCGCTGAAATACAATCTGACGTGGTCTACCGACGGGTTGATCAACGAATATTGCAACCCGTGCGATGCCATCGTGAATGGTGCGCGGGTCAAAACTGCGCCGCTCGAGGATTACGAGCTGATCGGACATGACGGGGTCGAGTACGAGTGCTTCAACACATCCGGTGGGCTCGGCACCTTGCCCGAGACGCTGGACGGAAAGGCAAGGGCGGTCTCATATCGCTCGATCCGCTATCCGGGCCACCGCGATATCCTGCGTTTGCTGCTGAACGATCTGGGGTTGGACCGCCGCCGCGATTTGATGAAAGACATCTTCGAAACAGCGCTGCCGCGCACCGATCAGGATGTGGTTCTGGTCTATTGCACGGCCAAGGGGACAATTGACGGCGCCCTGCGCGAGAAATCCCTGATCAATAAGTCCTTCGCCCGAACTCTGGGCGGTCAGGTCTGGAGCGCGATTCAGGTCACCACCGCTGCGGGTGTTCTGGGTGTGGTGGACCTGATGCGGACGGGCGCACTGCCCGGTGCCGGATTTGTCCGGCAAGAACAGGTGAAATTGTCCGATTTCCTGAATACCGAATTTGGCCGGCTGTATCGTGCCGGTGACGTAACCGAACAGCATAAGGCGGCCTGAGATATGAAAGACATCGTGATGACAGCCCAAACAACCCTTGCCAATCTGGACCTGACAGAGGCCGAACTGACAGGCGGTACCTTGCCCGTGCGCTCGCCGATTGATGGCGGTCTGCTGGCGACGGTCCATGAGACATCCTTCACTGACATGGACGCGGTTTTTGATCGTGCCAAAACGGCATTCAAGGCATGGCGCACGGTTCCGGCTCCGCGCCGGGGCGAATTGATCCGCCTGCTTGGAGAAGAGCTGCGCGCGGCCAAGGATGATCTGGGCGCACTGGTCAGTTGGGAAGCAGGCAAGATTACTTCGGAAGGTCTGGGTGAAGTTCAGGAGATGATCGATATCTGCGACTTTGCCGTCGGTCTGTCACGCCAGCTTTATGGCCTGACCATTGCATCTGAAAGGCCTGGCCACAGGATGATGGAAACATGGCATCCGGCGGGTCCTGTGGGCGTGATCTCGGCGTTCAACTTCCCTGTCGCCGTCTGGTCCTGGAATGCGGCCATTGCCTTGGTTTGTGGCGATCCGGTGATCTGGAAACCATCGGAAAAGACACCTCTGACCGCGATGGCGTGTCAGAAGATATTTGAGCGTGCGCTGGCCCGGTTTGGCGATGCGCCGGACAACCTGTTGCAGACCCTGATCGGAGGGTCCGCCCTGGGTGAGACGCTGGTGGCCAGCGAAGAAGTACCGGTGATTTCGGCCACAGGGTCCACCCGCATGGGGCGTGCGGTTGCGCCGGTTGTGGCGCAACGGTTCGGCAAGTGCATTCTGGAACTGGGTGGCAATAACGCGATGATCGTCGGCCCGTCGGCCGATCTGGAAATGGCTGTGCGCGCCATCGTCTTCTCGGCCGTGGGCACGGCGGGTCAACGCTGCACCACTCTGCGGCGTCTGATCGTTCATAACTCGATCCGCGAAGAACTGGTGAGCCGACTCAAGAAAGCTTATGCGGGTCTGCCCATCGGTAACCCTCTGACCGAGGGGACGCTGATTGGTCCGCTGGTCGACGAAGCCTCGGGAGCGGCGATGACAGATGCGCTGAACGCGGCCAGAGCCGAAGGGGGTGCGGTCTTTGGTGGCAACCGTGTGACCGAAGGTGTTCCGGCGGGCGTCTACATGGAACCCGCCATCGTCGAGATGCCAGGACAAACCGCGACCGTCAAAACCGAGACCTTTGCCCCGATCCTCTATGTCATGGGGTATGACGACTTTGATGAGGCAATCGAGCTGCAAAACGACGTGCCTCAAGGTCTGTCCTCGTGCGTGTTCACATTGAACATGCGCGAAGCCGAGCAATTCCTGACCGCAGCAGGGTCGGATTGCGGCATCGCCAATGTCAACATCGGGCCGTCAGGGGCCGAGATCGGCGGTGCCTTTGGGGGCGAGAAAGAAACCGGCGGCGGACGCGAAAGCGGATCGGACGCATGGAAGGCGTATATGCGTCGCCAGACCAATACGGTGAACTACTCGGCCGAGCTGCCGCTGGCACAGGGCGTCAAGTTCGACATCTGATGAAGGACCGGGCGGTGGCCGTTACTGCCGCCCGGTGCCTAATCGGTAAACAAATAGTCCAGCCGCATTACCGCCTGCGCCTTGTCTTGTGAAACGTTCAGAAACGCCGCGACTGTGGCTTCATTCTCGGCCTTGGCGCTGGTTTCCTTGATCCGCAGGTACCCATCAAGCCCCGCGCCCCGGATCAATTCCGATTCATATGCCAACGCATTGCGCAGCGCCGGGATCAGGCGTGCCACGGATTCAGTCGGGCTGCTTTCACCGGCCAGACCCACGCGGCGGGCATGGCCGATCAGGTAGTCGTCAGAATACTCGCACTCAATCTCAAGCACATGCGTTTTCGCCTGATCGCTGCAGAAATCCTGAATGATATCCAGATTTCCCGGGTCAACGCACAGCACCAGCTTGTCCGAGCCGAAGCTGTCAAACAACATCTTGACCACGGCCCGCCGATGGCGCGACCGTTTGAGCAGCGTTTTCTCAATGCCGCCAAGGTCGGGAAGGATCGTATCTTCTTCGTTGAAAAGGTATTCAACGCACGGAATGTCTGTCTCGGACACGATCTGGTCGACCAGACGTTTGGCGACATGCCACTTTTTGCAGACGACCAGAAACAATTCTCGTTCCGGTCCCAAAGTATTGCCGGCCTCCCAGAACCGCTGCGCATGACGGCGCCCAACCCGCCCGCGCCCGGTCAGAAACCCAAACAGGTTGCGCCCTTCATCTGAGATCTGGAAGGAGACTCCCTCGGCGGCATAGAGCTTTCCCAAACGTTCCCTCAGCTCATGCGCCTCGGGGCTGATTTTTCGCGCAAACAGGTAATCCTGACCCAACAGCATGTTGTAGTGATCATTATAGAACGTCACGGGCATGCCATAGTCCGAGAACATCAGAAAAGTGGGTGTCCGGTTTTCGATCTCGTCCCTTGGAATCAGGTGACGGACGAGGGTTTGAAAAAACGTCTCGTCGGGTATCCAGGTGGTAGAGAAAAACCGGGTGACATCCGGTCGTTTGCGCAGGAATGCAAGGATCATTTCAATCGTCCGGCGGCGCAGGCACCACCATTGGCTGCCGATCATGACCTGAATGTCTGCGGGTATCTCGCGGGTCAGACCCAGACGTTTCTGCAGATCATATGAGGTGTAGAACAACCGGCTTTGGGTGCGTTCGTTGAAATAGTGCCGATAAACCAACCGGTCCTTTTTCATACCGGTCTTGATCCAGTTGCTTTCAAGGAAATCGTGGCTTTCGATGTAATCCTTGTCCCGTTCCTCAAGAAAGCGGTGCGCATATTCAGCCGTCTTGATGGCCATGCAATCGCCGGACACCATGTAAAAATGCGTTGCACGGGGAAAGGCCGTCACCGCCGCTTGCACCGCGTTTAGCGAAGCTTGTACCAGAGACCATTCTCCCCAGCCGCACTTGATCCGTTTGGCCGCGAAAGTGACATTGGGATTGTCTTGCAAAGCGTTTCGTATGCGGGAATAGGCGGCCGCATCGGCGCGCGCATCAAAGTGAATGGCCATGCAATCGCCTGTTGCGGTCAGCTGCTCAGCCTGCGCGATTATGGCGTCAGGGTCTTTGTGACACAACAAGATATACGCAATCTTCGCCATTTCCGTTTTACGATTTCCGTTTCTGCCCGTTATCAACCGTGATACTGAGGATGAGCGATTGAATAAACAGAATATTTTTGGTTTTCTGAGACCAAAAGCGGGTGCGATCAAACATGACGTGACCCGCTAAGGAGGCGCAGCAGATGGGTTTTCCCGGTACATGGATGACCGAAAGCGAAAGCATGGTGTACCGTGTGGTGCCCAAATGCGCCTGCTCGACCATTGGTCAAATCATGTATTACTCGGATCATGGCCGGTTTTTCGACGGTGATATTCATGACGCCAAGGACGGGTTGCACAAATGGGCGTTCGACGGCAGTCAAAGCCGGATTTCTGGCAATGTGCGCAATCATCAATCTTATGCGTTTACCTGTGTGCGCAATCCCTACACGCGGATTCTCAGTTCGTTCTTTGACAAGATCTGCGGGATTCAACGCAACGGCAAACGCTATCGCGGCAATCTGGTGCCGACGCTGATCTATAATTACGGGATCGAGGTCGGGGGCGAAGACGGCAAGGGCGAATTCGATCAGATTGCCAGCTTTCGCAGATTCCTGCTGTTTGCGCGGGATACGATCCGCTGGCGCAGGCCGATGGATCCGGACATTCACTGGTCGGCTATGTCGGGCCATGTGTCGACCTTTATCGTGAATGGCGGGCGATATGACCGCGTTTTCTGGACTGAGAAATTCAATGACGGGATGCAGGATGTTCTGGATCATCTGGAAACGCCGCACGCTGTAACCCTGTCGGATATTCCACGGTTCAACGAATCTGAGGGCCATGGCCCCAAACGCGCGCATCCGGTCGAGGCTTATTTTGACGATCTGTCGATGCATCTGGTCTATGAAATCTACAAGCAGGATTTTGAGCTGTTCAAATACGATTTCGAAAACCCGGCGAACAAGATGCCGGTCGGGGATATCGATCTGGACGAGATCCGCGCTTCCAAGCCGATGGATCGATAGACAGGGGGGCCGGAGGTTCACATGGCGCGGG
>NZ_JBQFXP010000015.1:0-116120 GCF_056540905.1 Ruegeria sp. AL1 | reverse complement strand
GAACCTCACCCGCTTTGGGGCCTTCGAGGTTCACATCCATCACTTCCAAAGGTTTGCCCGCCTGAACGGCGACGGCGGCACGGGTGCGCATAACGAACACTCCTAATTAAATCCAACTGATTCCAGCCGGCCAAATGCTGCACTGGCCTAACAGTTTTGATTATCAATGCCGCCTGACACAGGTAAGGCGACACGACATATTACTGGCTGTTCCTCGTCAAAGCGCTGTTCAGGCGCTGTGGTTCAGCTTGGAGACTCCACTTCGGCTATGAAGTCATGCTTGTCGCCTGTGTGAACCAACCCTGTATTGTGCCCGCCATGTGCCTCAGTGCCTTTCAGCACAGCGGTCCGACGGGTAAACGTTACTTTCATCTCACCGCCCAACACCTTTCGGATTGTCTCGTATTGCCATTCACTGACTTGCTGCGCCGCAGGCCGTTCCGAAATCTTTTCGAACCAGGCGCGGGTTTTGGGGTGTTTGCTCCAAACAGTGTCAGAAATAATGCCTCCGGCCTCATGAGAGACAAATTCATGAAATGCTGCCAGATCGCCATAGGTGATCTGATCCCCACAGAGGTAAGCGGTATCTTTCAGCCAATAGTTTTCCAGCAGGTCCAAAGCTTCATAAAGTAAGTGTTTTCCCTTGCGCACCTCGGCGGAAAAATCCTTGTCCGCGCCATAAATCATGGGGGCAAAAATAGTCCAGTGAAAAGCACCGCCGCCCAAGCGAAGTGTATAAGCGTACCACTGAACAAACATGTTGACCCTGGTTCGCTCAAGTAACGTGCCACCGAACCAGTGGTCCGGACAATCATATTTTTCGTTCAGGTACCGACCAATGGCAACGTTTTCCCAAACCCGCAGGTCACCATCACACAGGATCGGCACCTGACCTGTTGGGTTGTACTCGTCGCGAAATTCCTGACGCTCATTGATGTTGGTCGTGATATCCACGACCTCTTCATCATGCGGAATGTCGTTTTCGATCAGAAACTGCAACGCCGTGCGGCACGGCTGAGAAGCGGGATGATGCAACAGGCGTACTTTGTCAGACATTTGGGATCTCCTCTCTGTTCGATTTCCAATCATGTGTCGCGACCTTTTTTGGGCGTCGTTGCGGGGGTTTCCCGGGCTCAGTCAACGCCTGAGCATTCATGCGGAAATCGGTGTAGTGAAACGTTAGCGTTCATGACGGATTTATGTCAATAAAATACATTAAAGTTAAACAATGACTATAAATGAACAATTGTGGCTACAGCCTTGTACAGCCGAGTTTGTTGGATATAGTGAGAGAAATCGCGACTGCGCTGACGCTGGAAAACTCAACAACATCAAAGGGCAGGCACCGTTGGTCCAACTCCCTGCGCATTGGTCGGCGAAGGCATTGCGCACCAAGATGAGGAAATTTCGTGAACGCCCAACCTGAGCAAAATACTGAGCTTCTGAATATCAAAGAAGCCGCGGCGATTCTGAAAGTCAGCGAAGCGTCGCTACGGCGCTGGACCAATTCGGGACGTTTGGCGTGTCAGCGGATCGGAGTAAAAAAGGAACGGCGTTTCCGTCGAGAAGATTTGATGGCGTTTCTGGACGGAGATGCTTTGCCTGTCGTCGACAAAAACCAAGGGGGGCGTCCCAGCGAGGTTGTCCTGGAGGGTGTCGCCATCGAATATGGCAGCCATATTTGTACCCTTTATGAAAACGATCTTGGTCGCCTGAAATGGTCGGTTCCGTTTCTCGTGGACGGGTTACGAAATGGCGATGGCTGCTTTTTGATTGCTACTGATGCGGTGCGGGAAGAGATTCTTGACCATGTTCAGCAAGCCTGGGACGGGTTACCCGAAGCCATTGAAAATGGTCAACTCGTCCAAAGCTGCGGAATTCCTGACGGAAAGGCAATGTGCCGATACATCGAGCAGAGTATTTTCACAGCAACACGGGCCGGGTTGCGCACGTTTCGCCTGTTGGGCGATATGAGCTGGTGTCTCGACCTGGGCATGTCCCACGACGACTTGTTCGACTATGAACGGCGGTTCAACCACGAGGTCGGACATCGCCACCCATTGGTCAGCGTTTGCCAATACGACACGCGCGACTTTACAGGGCCGGCGGTGTTGAACGCGCTGCAATGCCACGAAGATACTTTCCGGTATCCGTTGTCTCGCTTTCTGTCTTCTTGAGGTCAGCAAAAAAGCCTGCAAGCGCGGACCCTTGGTCGCCCAGAATTTCTTTTGAGATCAAAGTTGATAGCATACGAGCGAAAATTGCGAGGCTCATTTCTGAGTTGCCGACATGGTCGCGCGAAGCTTCAATGTGGCAGAAGCGTCCACCGTCCATGAACTGGTGTCTATGACAACCCCATAGTCCTTCTCTGCGCTTTCAATGGACACGTAACCGTCGCGGACATCGTCGAGAACCAGTTCCGGGTCGCGATCAGGCGCGGGGCCGTAACCGCCACCGCCTGGCATTTCGAGAACGGGGACCGTATCGGGGGCAACCATGGCAGAAATCTTGGGTTTCAGATCGACGTCATTGTTTGTCACCAAATTACCTACGGCACCCGGGTTGCCGCCATGCAAGCCCGGGGCCGGGTATTTTACCCGCTCAAACAGGCCAGAGAACAGATAAGCGTCGTCGGTCAAAAGTTCGATTTCCATCGTCTGTCCAAGGCCGCCACGTGCCTTGCCCGGACCGCCCGAGTCTGTTCGCAACTCGCGGCGGCGCATAATGATGGGCGCCAGTGTCTCCATGACTTCCGATGGCACGCCGGCGATTCCGGAGGGATATGCCGTTGCCGAGAACCCATCCTTTCCGCTAAGCGCCCCGGTGCCACCCGATGCGAACCAAGTGTATGAGAAGTGTTTTCCGGTTTTGGGATCGACACCTGACAGGTGCGTATCCCACAGGCCGTCAAATCCCGGTGCCATGACATTGTCAGGCAAGGCATCCGACAGGGCACCCATGACAAGCGACGGAAGGAAGTGCCCGACCAGATGTCGCCCCCCAATAGCCGCCGGATATTTCGCATTGAGGAGCGTTCCTTCCGGAGCGACGATCTTGACGGGAAGGAAGCTGCCTTCATTGTTCGGAATGTCACCGCCGAGAGCGCATTTGACACCATAGGTCGTATATGCAGCCGTGTAGTTCAGGGTCACATTGACGCCAAGCGCCACCTGATCCGGTGAGCCTTCAAAGTCGACCGTCAACTCGTCGTCTTCAACGATAATCGCCGCCTTGAGGAGGAGCGGATCGTCGAACCCGTCGATGGTCAATTCATAGCTGTAACGGCCATTGGGCAACGCCAGAATACGGTCGCGCATCGCCCTTTCTGACCGATCGACGATTTCGTCGGCAAGCTCTTCAATATCATCCAATCCGAACTCGTTCAGGAATGAGAGGAGTTGCTTGGCTCCTACTTCATTTCCAACGATTTGACTGTGGATGTCGCCCAGCACTTCTTCGGGTGTGCGGACATTTGCGCTTATGAGATCAAAGATTGCTTGGACTGGTTTGCCTTGATCGACCAGCTTCATGACCGGAATGAAAAGCCCTTCTTCAAAAACAGAGCGCGAATCCGCCGAAAGACCACGGCCACCGATATCGAGCGCGTGGCAACAATTGGCGAACAGGGCTATGCACCGGTCTCCCTTAAAAACGGGCGTTGCGATGGTGATGTCGTTCAGTTGTGAGGCGGTTTTCCAAGGATCATTCGTCACCAGGACATCGCCAGGGCGCAATGTGTCGATAGGGAAGCTGTTTAGAAAGTGGATCATGCCGGTTGCCATCGAGTTGATGTGTCCCGGTGTTCCTGTGACCGCCTGGGCGATCATCCTTCCCCGCCTGTCAAAGACACCTGCCGATAAGTCACCGGCTTCGCGAACGATCGAGGTAAAGGAAGATCGCATCAGTGCGGCGGCCTGATCGTTGGTTGTCGCGATCAAGCGGCTCCAGAGAATATCGAGGGTGATCTGGTCAATTGCCATGGTGCGCTCCTATACCTCTGACGGCTCCATATCGATGATAAGGTTGCAGTTTTCATCCACCTGAATCCGACCTGAACCGTTGATCACGACCGTCGATTCACGTTCTTCAATTACTGCAGGACCAGATAAAACCGCACCGGCAGGCAAACGATACCGGTCATATACCGGCACGGTATTCAGGGACTTATGCGCAGGGAGGTAAATGGCACGCCGACCCTTGAGGGCGTCAGACACGTTGTTAGAGCTGTTCAAGGCGGTTGGGAGCGTCAGTTTGGGTTTGGGGCCCTCCGCCACGATGCGCCAGGACACGACTTCAATCGGGACATCAGGCAACACGTGGCCATAAACGGTGCGATAGGCGTCCTCAAACGCGGTTTTGAGTTTGTCGCGATAGCCCGTATCCAATGGGTCGTTGTCCAACGCCACCCGCACATCGAACCCTTGTTTGGCGTACCGCATGTCAGCAAACCGGCGAAACCTTACAGTGTCCGGGTCTATGGTCCGTCCTAAAGTCTCGCGACCAGCGTGTTCCATGTCTCGCACAGCCTGTTCTGCGGTTTCCCAGTCCATATCCTTCAACTTGCTCGGCAAGGATCGCGCAAAGCTCATGCTAAGGGGCGCAGTCAGGAATCCGATGCTCGACATCACACCTGCACCTAACGGATAGATGACCCGAGGGCTGCGAAGGATCGAGGCTACACCAAAGGCGTGAACGGGTCCGGCACCCCCGGTCGCAAAGACCGGGAACCGCGTGATGTTCATCCCGCGTTCGATCGTGTGAATACGGGCTGCGGATGCCATGCTTTCGTTTGCCAACTGGTGAATACCCCAAGCGGCTTCCAGCGACGAAAGCCCTAAAGGTTCGGCGATTTTTTCGCGGATGGCGGTTTCGGCTGCCGCAACATCCAACGCCATCGTTCCGCCCAGGAAAAAGTTGGGATCAAGATAACCAAGCAGCAGATCAGCATCCGTTACGGTCGGGTTGTCACCGCCGAGCGCGTAAGCCGCAGGCCCGGGCTCGGACCCGGCGCTGTCTGGTCCGACTTGCAGGCGGCGCATTGCATCAACGCGGGCAATAGACCCGCCGCCCGTCCCGATCTCAATCATCTCGATAACGGGTACCTTGATTGGCAAGCCGCTCTGTTTCTTGAACTGGTATTGACGGTCCACTTCAAATTCGTTGGTCACAAGCGGAAGACCGTCGGCGATCACACAGGCCTTGGCGGTTGTGCCACCCATGTCAAAGGCGAGCACATCCTTGTGCCCCAGAAGGTCGCCATAATAGGCCGCCGCCAGCGCACCCCCAGCTGGGCCAGATTCGACCAAACGGATCGGAGCCGTTGCGCCCTCGTCAATTTCACAAAGCCCGCCGTCGGATTGCATGATGAAGAGTGTGGCAGGCAGGTCCAACTGATCTTTGAGGCGCTGACTAAGACGGCTGAGATATTGTTCCGCGATCCGTTTGACATAGACATTCGCCAATACGGTCGAGCCGCGCACATATTCACCAATCTCGGGAACCAACGAACTGGACAGTGTCACCGCGATCTCTGGCGCTTCTTCCTGCAGGATGCGGGCAATCTGACGCTCGTGCGCGTCGTTGACATAGCTATGAATCAGCGAGACACCAACAGCCTCTACACCTGTCTCCTTCAAGGTCTCCACAAGTGCGCGCACTTCGTCGGGATCGAGCGGGGTTCGAATGGTTCCGTCCACCAGTACGCGCTCATCCAACTCGAACCGCCGACGTCGAGGGGCAAGCGGCAGAGGGCGTTTCATTCTCAAGTCATAAATGTCATAGCGATGCTCGCGGCCAATCTCTATCGCATCCCGAAATCCTTTGGTGGTGATCAGCGCGGTCACGGCGCCTTTTCGTTCGATCAGTGCGTTGGTGAACAAGGTTGTGCCGTGCAGAACGTCAAGAACGTCGTCTCGGTTTACACTTTTATCCGAGAGAAGCTTTTCCAGCCCTTCGATTATGGCGTTGTCGGGCTGCTGAGGTGTCGTAAGGATTTTGCCGAATTCGAAACGGGTGCCGTCGTCACTCACAAGAACAAGGTCGGTAAATGTACCGCCAATATCCGCTCCGACATGCAATGGCATGGTCTCTTATCCCCGCTTATTGAATGCCTTTGAATGAAGTACATGAACAAAGCAAATACAAGCATTTCCCCTGCCCACCTCCTGCAGCTGGTTGACGCCTTCACCAAGCATTATGACCGCCGATGGTTCCACAAGGGCTTGCAACACCTTTCGCTGACCGCCGTCCTTGCAGAGCGGGTCGCATGACCAGATTACTTCGGATTTAAGTGGTGCAGTTGCGCGCGCTGACGAGCGCGGCTCACGCCTCATACGGCGGCGTGTGGTTGGGAACCTGGATCGTAGCGCGCCAGTGCGCGGTGGTTTCCGTGCGTGTCCCCAGCAGCAGACCGCGGTTTTCCATCGCTTCGATGTGGGGGCCTTTTGGATAAGACCCGGCTGTTGGTGTCCACGCCATCGCTCAGAAAAATGATCAGACGGTCTTCGACTTCGCTGCCGTCGAACATTCGGATCGCCAGCCCGATGGCATCTCCGATGGCTGTGTTCGGCCCTTCCATACACACTTGCGTCTGGTCAAGGAACTCTTCAAGGCTTTGCAGAACTTCGGTGAAAAGAGCCTGCACAAAGGCCCGCGTACCAAAGACGATCAGGGCCATTCGGTCGCCGTCGCGTTCGGTGATGAAGGTCTTGAGCGCATCACGTACTGCGTCCAAATGTTGTAACCGCTGTCCGTTTTCACCAATGAAATCTCTCTGATCCATCGAGAAGGTCGATATAGTCTCGGTCGGCCAGCCAAGCGTGGGTGCGGCTGTATTTGTCCAGAGCAATCGAGGCGCGCGGGCCGGTATCGATCTCGATCCAGCTGCCCGGTCCCTCGCTGAGGGTTGTCGGCGTTCGTGTGGCGTAAACCAAATCGGCAAAGTAAAGCTCCATCGCTTCCAGCAGGGCGGCTTACACCTTGGCGGGCGCGCGATTGATCTCGTCGGCCAGAACGATTTTGGCGAAGATCGGTCCTGGCTCGAACCGGACCCCGGACGTGCCCCCGGCCTGAATGTACACCTCGGTTCCGGTGACATTCGAAGGCAGCAGATCGGGCGTGAACAGGATGCGGCTGAACTTCGCATCCAGATGATGGCAAGTGTCGAACTCCGTTTGCGGCTGAGACTGATTTGGGCACGCAAAAAAATCAATTTTTAACACAATGGCTCAATTTTCCGTGTAAACTGGGGTAGTTCCGTATTCCTCAAAAAAGGTTTGAAAACATGTTTGCAGCCATTGAGCTCCGGCGCATCATCCGACCATTTGTGACTTTGACCAGCGCGGTCTTTCTGGCCGTTTCAGCCACCGCGCAAGAGCAAAAACCCAATATTCTTGTGATCTGGGGTGACGATGTCGGCCAGTCCAACATCTCGGCGTACACGAAGGGTCTGATGGGATATCACACGCCCAATATCGACCGAATCGCCAACGAGGGCATGATCTTTACCGACTATTATGGTGAGCAATCCTGCACAGCCGGACGCTCTTCGTATATCATGGGACAGTCCGTGTTTCGGACCGGGTTGTCCAAGGTGGGCCTGCCGGGCGCTGATCTGGGGATGCAGGAGGAAGACCCGACAATCGCGGGACTGCTCAAGGCCGAAGGGTATGTTACCGGTCAGTTCGGCAAAAACCATCTGGGCGACAAGGATGAACATCTGCCGTCCAACCATGGTTTTGATGAGTTTTTCGGCAATCTCTACCACCTGAATGCCGAGGAAGAGCCCGAGAACGAAGACTATCCCGGCAACCGGGTTCTGGCCGATGGCCGCACCTTCCGCGAGGCATACGGCCCGCGTGGGGTGATTAAGTCCAAGGCCGATGGCACGATCGAGGACACCGGTCCGCTGACCAAAAAACGCATGGAAACAGTCGATGACGAGACAGTGGCCGCCGCTATCGATTTCATCAAGCGCTCGCACGAGCAGGGACAACCTTTCTATGTCTGGTGGAACGGCACGCGGATGCACTTCCGCACCCATGTAGCCGATGATCGACGCAACCCGGGCAACGACGAATATACCGACGGGATGCTGGAACATGACATGCATGTCGGACAATTGCTGGACCTGCTGGACGAGTTGGGCATCGCCGACAATACAATCGTGCATTATTCGACGGACAATGGCCCGCATATGAACACCTGGCCGGATGCCGCGATGACTCCGTTCTGGGGTGAAAAGAACACCAATTGGGAAGGTGGCTGGCGGGTGCCGTCGATGGTGCGTTGGCCCGGTCTGATTGAGCCTGGCTCTGTCTCGAACGAGATCATGCACCATATGGACTGGCTGCCGACTTATCTGGCTGCTGCAGGGCGTGACAATATCAAGGAGGAGCTGATTCAGGGCGGCGTTCAAGCCATCGGACGTGAATACAAGGTACATCTGGATGGCTATAACTTCCTCCCGTTTTTCAAGGGTGAAGTGGAAGAGGGACCGCGCAAGGAGATTTTCTATTTCTCGGATGATGGTGACCTGACGGCATTGCGGTATGACGACTGGAAGCTGATTTTCCTTGAGCAGAAGGCATGGGGCACTCTGCGCGCCTGGATGGAACCTTGGACAGAGCTGCGTATCCCTTTGATCATCAACCTGCGCCGCGACCCCTATGAGCGCGCTTACCGGACCTCGAATACCTATTATGACTGGTTGCTAGACCGGGCCTATTTCCTGGTCCCGGCGCAGCAGTATGTGGGCAATTTCCTGGCGACATTCCAGGAATTTCCGCCCCGCCAGAAGGCCGCCAGCTTTAACCTGGAGCAGGTTATGGAAAAGATGATCGCGCCGGTGGGTGACTGATCTTCGTTATTGTATCAAGCTGGGCCGCCGCATAGCGGTGGCCCTTCTTCTATTTTTTTGAACGGATAAGTGCTTTGCAATGCGTCGCCTATATTTGATCCTCTCGTTTCCTTTCATTGTTTCTGCGGCGCTCGCAGACCCATTGCCATCCTGGAATGACACGGAAAGCAAGGCACGGATCATTTCGTTCGTCGAAACCGTTACGGATGTCGCATCCGATGACTATGTCACGCCATCTGATCGTATCGCCGTATTTGACAATGACGGAACCCTTTGGGCTGAGCAGCCGGTATATTTCCAACTGATTTATGCGGTCGACGCGTTTCAGGGAATGGCGCAGGATAATCCAAACCTGATCACATCTGATGCGCTCCAGGCTGCGGCAAAGGGCGATTACGGCGCTCTTGCGGAAGGTGGCAAGGAGGCGGTGTTAGAGGTTTTGAGCGCAACGCATAGCGGGCTGAGCGTAGATTACTTTCAGGCTAGCGTCGCTGATTGGTTGGCGACCGCAAAGCACCCGGTTACCGGACTGCGTTATGACCAGATGACGTATCAGCCGATGGTGGAGTTGCTGCGCTATCTGCGTGATGAAGGGTTCAAGACATATATCGTCTCTGGCGGTGGAATCCACTTTATGCGGGTCTTTGCAGAGGCCGCCTATGGCATCCCTACAGAACAGGTCATCGGCACCTATACCGAAACCACCTATGAGGTGATCGACGGGGTTCCCACCATCATCAAACAACCCGCAATCGGTTTTGTCGATGACAAAGAAGGCAAGCCGATCAATATCGACCGGATTATCGGTAAGCGACCAATCATTGCAGGCGGAAACTCGGACGGTGATTATGCGATGATAGAATGGACAACGGCAGGTTACGGACCTCGGCTTGGTTTGATTGTGCATCACACGGATGGTGAACGCGAAGTGGCCTATGCCTGCGATAGCCATATCGGTCGGCTGTGTGACGGGCTTGAAAAGGGTCCGGATCTGGGATGGCTTATTGTTGATATGGCGAAGGACTGGGCGCGCATCTACACTGGCGTGCAATAGCGTGAGGAAAGGCTTTAATATCGACTATTTTGATCAATGCCTTGATCGGATGTGCCGCGTAACTTTCCTGTCCTGAGGTTTTTGGATATGGCAGTCAGCTAGCTTTCCGAGAGAATTTGGCTTGAGGCGGGTAGGGGCTTTTGTGGCCATATGCATGAATTAGCGAACTCTATCAAATTCTAAACAAACCAATCTCGGGGTCGTCCGTTTTGCAGTGATATTGTGTACTCGATTTCCGTTCTCGCTTTGGAAATGACGCCAGGCAAACTGGCGGGTGATGGGACGAACATGCTGCCGCGCCGCCCGAAACCAGTGACCACCTCGGTCGCGATCGGCAGAATATCGATTTTGTTCAAAACCTTCTGAATGGCAACGCAATACACATCAGGTGGCGGTAAAATCCCGCCGGTTCCTAGGATGGGTTGGCCGATGAAGGCCGCGATTGTGTCGTGCCCTTCGGCAAGGATCAGGCCTTCGAGACGGGCGGAGCGCCATTCGGAAAATTCCTGTTCGCTCATGCCGGCCTCGGGTCGGCGCAGGTAATACGGGGCTTCGGTGAAAATGGCCTGAGCAAGCATCAGGTCGAATTTCTTGTGAAAAGTTCGAGCCCGGTGAGTGACCCGGTCATCAGAAGCGACCTGTGATACCCTCGCTACCGGCCAATGATCTTCTTCTTATTAAGGCGGCCACGGATGTTGTTGTAGTCAGTCGGTCGTCGTTCAGTTTTTGTGAAAGCATCGAGCCCTTGTCTTGCGCCTTCGCGTCCAAGCCCGGGCCGTTTGACGTCGGCGAACGGCATCAACGCACAGGTAATTTGGGCGCGGTTCATCGAAACCATGCCGAATTGCAAAGCCCGGCTCGTTCGATAAATCCGGCGCCGGTCCTGCGTGTGGACATGTGCGACCAGCCCGTGTTCCGTCGCATTTGCGATCTCGACAGGTTGGTCTTCGGTGTCGATGGGCACGATTGTTGCTGCGGAGACAGGTGTCTCTTCGTGAAAAAACCGTGGCGGAACAATAAGTTTCGTTTTATCCGAGCACCGATACCAGTTGGCCGCCACAAGGGTTTGCGCCCGGGTTCCGTTCCATTGCAAAGATTGGGGTTGTTCGGAAACCCGGCTTTGTATCGGTGGGTTAGGCCGCCAGTTCTACGAACTGTAGAAATGGACGGAGTCCAAGCATGATTTGACCTTTGGTATGGTCCACCTGCGCTGGAAACCCAAGAATGAAACTTCTCAGGTCATTGCTCCAAATCCCAGAGGCATTGTTTCCATCTTTGTTGATGACACTCTTGCGCGGGATACCGGGGGACGAGTATGTCTTGGTAATAAGCTCGGTCGAAGCGGAACGAAAAGTTTCGGGTTGAGGGGTGAAGGGCTGCATATTCAGGTGTGTTTTGATCTGGATGCAGGTGCGCCCGGACCAGATTGTGGAGATTCTGATCAGTTTTGTGGTCAAGGCCCAACGCGCTGTCCCCCTATTGGACAAAAGGGGGTGTGTCAGGTTGTTGCGCGGAACCGACCGGCTATGCGACCTAATACAACCGCACTGAGTAGACCGTTCCCCGAAAGATATCCGTCATCGCCCGTGCCCGAGACACCGACAGCGGCACCACCGCCTGCAAAGAGGTTGGTGAATGCGGTCCCGTTTGGTTTGAGAACACGAGCGGAAGTATCGATCCGTAATCCGCCCTGAGTGTGAAATAGCGCTCCGGTCACGCGGACTCCCTTGAACGGGGGACGAAGCCTTGGAGCATTGAATTCCCGCCCGAATTTGTCTGCGCTGCGAACGGGAATTTCTTTCAAGGTTTGCGCCACGGCGGCAGATGGAAGGCCCAACAGGTTTGCCAGGTCTTCAATCGTGTGACCGGATTGGACCGCGCCACAGGTTTCGGCGCGTTTGAAATCCTCGAACTGGCGGGCAATTGCGGCGATGCGCTCGTCGAATATGGCAAAGGCCTCACCACCGGGTTGAGCGAGCACGGCGCGGGCGGCTTCGGAATAGCCTTGCGCCTCGTTCCAAAAGCGGTGGCCGTTGCGGTTTACCTGAATGCCGCCTTCGGTGATGACGGCCCATGTGATCAGGATGCCATGCGGATGGGCGACGTTGCCGTGGCCCTGAAAAGCTCCAAGGTTCTGGAGGTCGGCCCCCAGCGCCTGCCCCCAAAGAACGGCCTCGCCTTGATTGCCGCTGTGGCCGAACCACAGGGCCTGTTCGATCTGCGGCATGTGCCGGGCCACCAGTTCGCGATTGCCGCCGAACCCGTTGCAGGCCAGGATCAGCCGGTCGCAGGCGATGGTCTCGATGCGGTCATCCGGGCCGGTGACGGCGATGCCCTGGATCAGGTCGCCGTCCTTGTACAGCACCGTCGCGCGCCGGTTGCAGATGATGTCCAGACCTACATCTTCGCAAGCGCTGCGCAGGGCATTGATCAGTTCCTCGCCCGAGCGGGTCGGCAGCCCGTGCATCCGTCTGCGGGAATGGCCGGGGTAATCGAAATCCGTCACAATTGAGAAAGGCAAACCGTACCGGTCGGTCAGCCAGTCGATGACCTCGGCGGCATTGTCTGCCAGCAGGTCAACCAAAGCCTGATCGTTCTGATGATGGGCCTTGGCCTGAATATCGTTTGCGAACTGTTCAGGGGTATCGCCAATCCCTGCAACCTGTTGCAACTTGGTGCCCGCAGCCGGGATCAACCCCGCAGACAGCGCGGTTGAGCCGCTGGGTACCGGGTCAGCCTCGATCACCAGCACGTCCTGCCCCTGTTCGGCGGCAGACAGGGCCGCGACCATGCCGCATGCGCCCGCTCCGATGATCAATGTGCCGGTCTTCAGATCGAATTGATCGGGCAGTGCGCTTTCAACTCTGGGGGTCATCATAGCGTGCCCCGGCTTCCAGCATGTCGGCGGTTCCGATCACGTCGTTCAGGCCGCCAAAGTCGAACATGTGATCGGCAAAGGGTTTGTTGGACCCGTGTTCGGCAAGGCTGTGGTAATAGGCCTGCGCTGTCTTGGCCAAGGCGCGGACAATGCCACCTGGAAAAATGACGATGGAATAGCCTTGTTCTTCCAAGTCACCCGCCCCGAGGATCGGCGTCGCGCCACCCTCGACCATGTTCGCCAGCAGGGGCACGCGGGGGGCGAATTGGCCGGCAATGGCGGTGAGTTGTTCGCGGCTTTGCGGAGCCTCGATGAACAGCACATCCGCGCCAGCCTCCAGATAGGTTTCCGCGCGGTCGGTGGCGGCTGAGAACCCTTCGACCGCTATGGCGTCTGTTCGGGCGATGATCAGCGTATCGGCACTGGCGCGCGCATCGGCCATGGCCGCGATCTTTCCGGTCATTTCCTGCGCCGGGATCAGCGACTTGTCTGACAGGTGGCCGCAACGTTTTGGATAGGTCTGGTCTTCGACCTGCAGGGCCGATGCTCCGGCGCGTTCGTACAGCCGCATGGTGCGCTGCGCGTTCAGCGCGTTGCCAAAGCCGGTATCGGCGTCGATGATGACCGGCAAGCCAACACGATCCGCGATCAGGGTCATGGTATCCGCCATTTCAGAGGCGGTGGACAGGCCGATATCCGGACGTCCAAGCCGCGTATAGGCCACGGCGGCCCCGCTGAGATACAACGCCTCGAACCCGGCCTTTTCGGCCAGCGAGGCGGTCAGCCCGTCATAAACGCCGGGCGCGACAAGGATTTTCTGCTGTTGCAGCCGGGATTTCAGGCTCATGCTGCGCCCTCCAGCCAGTTCAGGACCTCGGCGCAGGTGCGTTGATGGGTGACCGTGCCCAGTGACAGGATCGTGGCCTCGTGAACCTCATCCCGGAAGGCTGCGCATCCGTCGGTCAGCATGACAGTATCGATATTGCGCAGATGCGCGTCGCGCAGGGTCGAGGCGACGCCGCCATTGGTAACGATCCCGCCAATGATCAGAGTTTCAACACCGACAGCGCGCATAAGGTATTCCAACCGGGTCTGGTAGAATGCGGAATAGGCGACCTTTTCGATGACAAAGTCGCAGGGTTGTAAGCTGTCCACCAGCGTGTGACCGAACCCTCCGGGCGCAAAATCGCCCTTGGTCAGGAACGGGCGCAGCTGTTTTAGATGCGGAGCGATCAGCGGCTCTCCATTGCGGTCCGGCACCAAAGTGAACTGGGCCGAGAAATAGTGCCCTCCGGCCTGTTGCAACCGCCGCGCCAAGGGGGCGATGCGATCGGGCAGGGCGGCGATGGCGGGGGCAGACTGCCCGGCGCGGCCATAGGCCCCCTCGGGATGCAGGAAATCGTTCTGCAGGTCGATGGTCAGAAGGGCCGTCTTTTGCGGGTCCCAGGTGTTTGGATCGCTCATTCACGCCTCCTGCGGTTCGATGATCGTGTTGCCATAGGCATCCACGCGGCCTTGCAGATGCGGTTCGATCAGCACGGTGGTATCGGGCTGGGTCAGGATCGCGGGCCCCGTGACAACGGCCCCGACCGGCAGGGACAGGCGGTCATAGATCGCCGTGTCATACCAATCTTGGGCAAAGTGAACCTGCCGCGTCGCTATTGGCGTTACCAGGCCTTGGGTCGAAGGAGCCAGCGTAGACAGGTCGAATTTTGGCCGTTTGCCTGTAACCGCGCTGCGCAGGTTCAGAATGCGGCGCACGCCGTTTTTCAGAAGCCTGCCATAGGTGGCGTGATAGGCCGTGTCGAAGGCCTGTTCGATGGCTGCGCTGTCAGGCGGAGTAACCATGCCCTCCGATACCGCAACGCGCAGCGGCACCGGCACCGTATGCGTTTGCCCGACATAGGCCATGTCGAGCTCGAACGAAATCTCGCGCGCCTCGAACGTGGTGCGGGCGGCGTCCAGCAAGGCCATGCCCTGATCGACGTGATCCTGCATGAACGCCCCCATCGCAGCGCTGTCCAGCTGCGAAACCAGCGAGTTGATCGTTTGCACGAAATCCTGCCGCATATCTGCAATTACGCACCCCATGGCCGAGGTCACGCCCGGATAGCGCGGAACGATGGCCCGCGCGATGCCGACCTCGGCCAGCATGGCCCCGGCATGCAGCGCACCACCACCGCCGAAGGGCATAAAGACGAACCGCTTGGGATCAAACCCGCGTTCAATACTGACCAGCCGGATCGCGCCTGCCATGCGAGAGTTGGCGACGCGGAGGATGGCCTCGGCGGCCTCAACCGTGGACAGGTCAAGCGGCTGCCCCACATGGGTGTCAATCGCCTGACGGGCTGCCTCGACATCCAGTCTCTCCAACTTGCCACCGATGGGATTGTCCGGGTCGATCCGGCCCAGAACCACGTTGGCGTCGGTCACCGTGGGGCGGTCATTGCCCAACCCATAGGCCACCGGGCCGGGCTTTGATCCGGCGCTTTCGGGGCCGATATTCAGTAAGCCACCCTTGTCGACCCAGGCGATTGAGCCGCCGCCTGCGCCGATGGTCGTGATCTCGATCATCGGGTTGCGCACGACCATGCCAAAGTCGATCGAGGTCTGAGCCGACAGCATCGTCTGTCCCCCCGCAATCAGCGAGACGTCAAAGCTGGTGCCGCCCATATCGCCGGTGATGACATTGTCGAACCCCGCCGATTGCGCGATGTAACCGGCAGCGATGACCCCTGCGGCAGGGCCGGACAGGGCAGTGCGGACGGGTAACTGGCAAGCCGTGCCAACGCCCATAACACCGCCGTTGGACTGCACGATCATGAACTCCCCGTCGAACCCGCCCGATTGCAGAGCGTTTTCCAGCCGGTTCAGATAGCCCGAAACCTCGGGCTGCAGATAGGCGTTCAGTGCGGTGGTGGAAAATCGCTCGAACTCCCGGATCTCTGGCAGGATTTCCGATGACGCCGACACATGCGGGTTTGGCCAAATTTCGCGCACCGCAGCCACGGCGGCAGCCTCATTTTCGGGGTTGGCATAGGCGTTGGCGAAAAGGATCGAGACGGCCTCGCATCCCTGATCGCGCAATTGGGTGGCCGCCGCGCGCACGGCATCCAGATCGACCGGCGTGCGGATACTGCCGTCGGCCAGAGTACGCTCGGGCACTTCCAGCCGGTCGCGACGGTCCACGACCGGTTCGAAATCACCGCGTAGGCCCCATGTGCGGGGGCGGTCGCGGCGGCGCATCTCCAGCACGTCGCGCAGGCCTTGGGTGCAGATCACCCCGGTTTTCGCACCCTTGCGTTCCAGCAGAGCGTTCGTGCCAGCGGTGGTGCCATGCACAACAACTGCAATTTCGGACAGGTCCGAGACCTCGCGCCCGATCCCGTCGAGGAAACCACCCGACTGATCCGGGCGGGTTGTGGGCACCTTGGCAACGGTTGCGGTGCCGTCGCCTTCGTTCAACACGAAAACATCCGTGAAGGTGCCGCCGACATCAACGCCGATCATGCGCCCGGTCATTGAGCTGCCTCCCGCCAGGCAGAGCCATAGACCTGGTCCGCCTGATCCGCGCTGACCAAGCCGCGCGCGACGTCTTTGGCGATATTTTCAGGCGCACGGCGTTTTGCTGCGCCGTAACCCCCACCGCCGGGTGTTTCCAGCCGCACGGCTTGTCCTTGGCGCAGTTTGATCCCGCGCATTTTCGACACCAGAGGCGGCGCTTTCCAGCCGTCATCCTGTTCGTAGGTGAAGACATTCATCGCGCCGTCCTGACCCTCGGCGATCCCCTTGGGTGCAAAACGTCCGCGTTCGCCGAACAAAAACGCCTCGGCCCCGTTCTCTTCCAGCACTTCGATCTCATAGACAGCCCCAAGCCCGCCGCGATGCGCGCCCGCGCCTGCGCTGTCCGGGCGCAGGGCCCATTGCCGGAACATGACGGGATAGGCGGCCTCAAGAATTTCCATCGGCGGGATTGTGGCGGTGGAAATCGGCGCATTCCCGTGGTTCAACCCGTCGCTTTCGACCGAGCCGCCGTGCCCACCGCCGTAAAAGCTGAACATTACCCAAGGCTGCCCGTTCGACCGTTTTCCCGCAATCGACAGCGCGTTGATCGTGCCATAGGCATTGGCCACAACCCGGTCCGGCGCAGCCTTGGCGAAGGCGGAAAAGACCACGTCGATCATCCGCAAAATAGTCTCGGTATACCCGCCGGTCGGGGCCGGGAACTTGGCCGACAGCAGGCTGTCATCGGGCACGATGACTTCGATGGGCCGCATCACCCCGGCATTGGCGGGCAGAGACGGGAAGACGTGCTTGATGGCCACATAGGCCGTTGCGACAGTCGTCGGTAGAGCGATATTCACCGGCCCTTCGCATTGCGGCGAGGAACCGGAAAAATCCAGAACCATCCGGTCGCCTTTGATCTCAAGCGCCATGTTGATGCGCAGGGGCGTGTCGGTGATGCCGTCATTGTCGAGGAAATCCTCAGCCTCCCATCGGCCATCGGGCAGGTCTTGCAATTCGGCCCGCATCAGCGCCTCGGCGCGATGGCCGAGCGCCTCCAGCGCGGCTGACACGATGTCCGCGCCGTATTCGTCCAGCAACTCATCCATTCGCCGAACGCCCAGATCAAGCGCCCCCAACTGGCCGTTCAGATCGCCCATGGCTGATTGGGGCAGGCGGGTGTTGCGCAGCAGGATGTCGATGATGTCCTGATTGACCTCACCTTTGCGTGCCAGTTTGACGGGCGGCAAGACGAACGCCTCCTGAAACACATCTGTCGCGGCAGGGTTGTAGTTCCCGGGCACCGCGCCGCCCACGTCATGCCAATGCCCGACCGAGGCGAGATAGCTGAACAGCTGCCCATCACGAAAATAAGGCCGCACCAAACGCATGTCCGACAAATGCGTGCCGCCGATATGCGCGTCGTTGAAGATGTAGATGTCACCGTCTTCCAGATCACCGTCAGCGGCGGCCTTTTCGATCACCGCCTTCACCGCAAAGGACATCACGCCGACAAAGATCGGCAGGCCGGATTTGCCCTGAACCAGCGTGTCGCCGGTTGTGGCCGAATAGAGCCCGTGGCTGGCGTCATGCGCCTCGGCAATGATGGGGTTGAAGGCCGCGCGGAATAGGGTTGCGTCCATTTCGTCCGCGATCTGTTCCATGCGACCTGCCAGAACCGAAAGAGTGATCGGGTCAATCTCGCTCATGCCTGTGCCCTTGTTTCTGCGATGTCGTTCCAGACATCCTGACGAGTGATCCGGTTGTCGATGATCTCGAACCGGTCGATGAAGCGGAGTCCTGCGAAAGGGGTCCCGTCCGGCCATTCCCCTGACAATGTACCCCGGCAATAGACAATCGCGGCGTCGCCCGCGCCTTGCAGCGCATCGAAGCCTTCATAGGTTTTGGTGATGCTGCGATAGCGGGGTGCGGCCCAGCCCATAAGCTCGGACAGGTCGTGCATCGGTGGTGCTCCGGGGAAGTGCATGACGAAGCCCGGTGCCAGTCGGGCCGCCGCCTTGTCGAGAGCGCGTTCGCTCATTTCCACAAGGAACGCGCGGACGATCTGTTCGGGGTCATCCTTGGCCTGTGCGGGCTGTCTGGTCTGGCCGCCGCGGTAATAATCCTCAGGCGGCAGGTCATGGATCAGCACAGTAACGAGATCAGGCGCAGCGGGCACGACGAATCGCACCGCATCGGTCAGCACGCGGCCAAGCCGTTGTTTTTCCACGGCGCTGTAACCTTCGATCACATGCAGCTCGACGATCGGCACGCAGCTTTCCCCTCTGTAATTGGTATTATTTGTAATACAGCTTAAACACCAATGATAAGACTTTTTTTGAACCAAGTATAATACTAAAGCTTGATTTTCGAAGTCTCGCTCTTACGATTGCCAGTGCTGGGAAAGGGGAATCATCGGGTGAACCAGATCAACGCGGCCAATCTTCCGGACGGGACCAAGGCGCAGCGCGTCTACCTGTCTCTGCGCGATCAGATCACCGCAGGGCAGCTGTCGGCGGGGGAAACCCTGCCGGGTGAGCAGCGTCTGGCCGAAAAGTTCGGCGTGTCCCGCGTGACCATCCGGCGCGCGCTTGAGGCGCTGGCGGGCAATGGTTTGATCGAACGGCAGGCGGGCAGTGGCACGCGGGTGTCGGGCCGATCGCCGCAGGGCGCGCGGGCGGCGATGGATTTCAACACCCTGATGCCGCAGCTTGTTGAAATGGGGCAGAGTACCACCGCGCGGCTCTTGTCCTTTTCTTATGGCAATGCGCCCGAGGCGGTGGCGTCGGCCATGGGCCTGCAGGACGACCGACAAGTGCAGATTGCCACGCGGGTCCGCCTGACAGATGATGTACCCTTTTCGCACCTCACAACATATGTGCCCGCCGCAATTGCTCGGAATTATTCTGAAAGCGATCTGGCCACAACGCCGCTGTTCAAGCTTCTGGAACGGGGTGGCGTGCAGATCGAAGAGGCGCATCAGACGGTGTCGGCCACGCTTGCAGGCCCCGATGTGGCCGAGGCCTTGGGCGTTGCCGTCGGCTCGGCGCTGTTGTCGCTGAAACGTATTGTGCGGGATATCGAAGGCAACGGGGTCGAATACCTGTCCGGCCTATACCGGCCTGACATGTTCCGCCTTGAGATGCCTCTGGCGCGGGTCGGAACCGGGTCCGCCCGCCATTGGGAACCCGCCATCGGTCGCAGTGAGGCCGAAGAATGACGGCCCCGCGCACCATGCTCGATAAGCTCTGGGTTTCGCATGAGGTGTTGCGGCGCGAGGATGGTGTCTCGCTGCTGTGGGTAGATCGCCATCTGGTGCATGAGGGCTCGCACCATGCCTTTGCAAAGCTGGCTGAGCGGGGTTTGCAGGTGGCTGAGCCGGATTTGACCTTTGCGGTTGTCGATCACTATGCGCCCACGCGGGACCGGGGCCGGATTACAGACCCAAAGATTGCCCGGATGATCGAGACGCTGCGCAGCAATGCCGACACGCACAATCTGCGGATTTTCGATCTGGACGATCCGGCGCAGGGTATCGTGCATGTCATCGGGCCGGAACTCGGGCTGACCTTGCCGGGGCTGTTGATCAATTGCGGGGACAGCCATACCTCGACCCATGGCGCGTTCGGAGCGTTGGCTTTCGGGATCGGCGCGACCGAGGTTGCGCATGTTCTGGCGACTCAGACTGTCTGGCAGCGCAAGCCAAAGGCGATGCGCATCGTGGTCAATGGCCGTCTGGGGCCGGGTGTGTCGGCCAAGGACATCGCGCTGAACTGGATTGCCATGCTGGGCACGGGCGGCGCGCAGGGGCATGCGGTGGAATATGCGGGGCAGGCCGTGCGGGACCTGTCGATGGAAGGGCGCATGACCCTGTGCAACCTGTCCATCGAGGGCGGAGCGCGCTTTGGCATGGTGGCCCCTGATGAAGTGACGTTTGCCTATCTTGAAGGACGTGATCACGCGCCGGAGGGCGAAGAGTTTGACGCAGCTTGTGAAACATGGCGACGGCTGACCTCGGATGAGGGCGCGATTTTTGACCGCGACGTTGTGCTGGATGCGTCCAGCATTGCGCCGACCGTGACATGGGGCACCAGCCCGGAACAGGCGCTGCCCGTATCGACGGCGATCCCAAACCCGGACATGATGGACCCTGCAAAGGCAAACGCCGCGCGCGACGCGCTGGATTACATGGGGTTGGCAGTTGGTCGGCCCTTGGACGGGGTGCCTGTGGATCAGGTCTTTATCGGGTCCTGCACCAATGGCCGGATCGAAGACCTGAGGGAAGCCGCTCTGGTCTTGTCCGGACGCCGGGCGAAAGTGCCGGGGTTGGTCGCACCGGGCTCGGCCCGGGTGAAAGCACAGGCCGAAGCGGAAGGGCTGGACCGCATATTCACCGAGGCTGGGCTGGAATGGGCGGCGTCGGGCTGTTCGATGTGTGTCGGCATGAACGGCGACCTGGTGGCTGAGGGCAAGCGCTGCGCCTCCTCGACCAACCGCAATTTTCGGGGCCGTCAGGGGCGCGGCGCACGCACGCATCTGATGTCTCCAGCGATGGTGGCGGCAGCGGCCGTGACCGGCACGATCACCGATGTCCGACCATTCCTGCAGGGCAGGGCGGCGTGATGGCGGGGTGGAGCGCGCTTACCGGGCACGCGGTCGCTTTGGTGGGCGACAATATCGATACCGATCAGCTGATCCCTGCGCGGTTCATGTCGGTTCCTCGCAGTGAGGGGTATGGGCCATATCTGCTGCACGACATGCGGCGGGACGAGAATGAAAACCTGCACCCGGATTTCCCGCTGAACCGGCACACAGGCATCAGCATTCTTGTTGCGGGGCAGAATTTCGGCAGCGGGTCGTCGCGTGAGGCGGCGGTTTATGCGTTGGTCGATGCCGGGATACGCGCGATCATCGCGCCCAGTTTCGGCGACATCTTTGCCAACAACGCCATCAACAACGGCCTTTTGCCCGCGCGGGTAAGTGCCGCGACGATGACGCAGCTGAACGGCGCACTGACAGATGCCCCCGCGCGGATGTCCATAGACCTGACCAAAGGCCGCGTCACGCTGGGAGAATTCGAGGCGGAATTCGAACTGGATGAGGGCTGGTGCGTCAAGCTGATCAACGGCTGGGACGACATCGATCTGACCCGACAGCACGCACAGGCGATCAGCGCCCACAAGCAAACCCGTAATCAGACCGCGCCATGGGCGTGGCCAACTCTATCCGACTAAGACACGTCGCGCGAAGACGGCGCAACAGGCCACAAGGCCAGGAAAACAAGGGGTGAACTCAGGAAAATGCCCCGGACACAAGTGGAGGAAGACTTATGAAACTGAACGCATTGGCGGGCCTGTTGACTGGGGCCGTGATGGTCGCCGGGGTGGCGAAGGCCGAAGAGACCATCTCGGCCGTGCACGCCTTTCCCGAAACGCTGATCTATACCCAAAGCTTTCTGGATTTCGTGAACAAGGTGAACGAAGCGGGCAAGGGCGTCATCCAGATCGACGTGCGTGGCGGACCCGAGGCCATCGGCATGTTCCAGCAGCCCGATGCGGTGCGGGATGGTATTGTCGACATGGTCTACACGCCGGGTTCGTTCTATGGCGGCGCGCTGCCTGAAAAGGACGCAATGGTTGCGTCGAACCTGACCGCGATTGAGACCCGCCAGAATGGCGGCACCGAGTTGATCGACCAGATCCATCAAGAGAAGATGGGCCTGAAATATCTCGGCTGGTTCGATAGTGGTGTTTGCTACAACCTCTGGACCCGGAATGAGCCCAGCTTTGACGCCGATGGCAACCTTGAGGTCGAAGGGCTGAAGCTGCGCGGCAACAACGTATACAACGCCTTCTTCACGAACTACCTAGGCGCGCAGGTGATCGACCTGCCCACGGGTGAGGTTTATTCGGCCCTGCAACGCGGTGTCGTGGACGCAACGGGCTGGACCCAGATCGGATTGATCGACTTGAAGTGGAACGAATTCCTGAACTACCGGATCGAGCCCTGTTTCTTCTCGACCGATCTGGGCGTTATCGTGAATCTGGAGCGTTGGAACGCGCTGTCGGATGAGGCCAAGACGATCCTTCAGGACGTGGCGATCCAGCACGAGAAAGACAGCGTCGAAGCCCTGCGCAGCAAGCGGGATGAGGATTTCGCCGCGCTGGATGGCGCGGGCATGACCGTTGTCAGCCTGGAAGGTGAGGCCAAGGCGAATTACCTCGCCGCTGCCCGTGAAAAAACGTGGGAGCGGATGAACAGCCTGATGGCGGAGCAACCGGGTGGAACCGACAACTATGATCGCCTGATCGAGCTGTTCTACGATCTCGACGCAGCAAACTAAGACCAAGAAAAGGCCCGCATAAAGTCTGCGGGCCCGACCGGTATTCGGGGCAATTCAGGCATGACGATGAAAAAAGCCTATGACGCAGTGCTGTTTGGCATGGCCATTCTGGCAGGGCTGTTGCTGGTCTGGCTGATGCTGTCCGTCATTACCTCGGTGCTAATGCGCAATGCAGGGCTGCAGCCGTTTGCGTGGCTGTTCACCTCGGCCGAATATGGGCTGTTGTACATGACCATGCTGGGCGCGCCCTGGCTGGTGCGGGAAAAGGGGCATGTGCATATCGAACTGGTCACGGCTGCCCTGCCTTTGCACCTGCGCCGGATCGTCAGCCGTTCGGTCGCGGCGGCCTGTGTGCTGGTCTGCCTGATCCTTGCGTGGCAGGGGGGTGATCTGGTCCTGACCAACATCGAACGCGGCGACTATGACACGCGCGCCTATTACTTCCCCCGCTGGCTGCTGACCATCGCCTTTCCCCTGTCCTTTGGGCTGATGGCGATCGAATTCTCGCGGTTCGTGTTTGGCCCTGACCTGATGCATAGCGGCGAAGCGGGGATTCACGAATAATGGAATGGTACGAGGCCCTTGCCCTTTTGCTGGGTTCCATCGTGTTCCTGATGGCCATCGGAATGCCCGTGGCGCTGGCCTTTCTGGCCGCGAACATTCTGGGGGCCTGGGTGTTCATGGGTGGCGAGCGCGGGGTGACGCAGCTGCTCAACAACGGGCTGGGGGCGCTGACGAAATACGCCCTGATGCCCATCCCGCTGTTTCTGCTAATGGGGGAGATTTTCTTTCACACCGGCCTTGGTGGGCGGATGTTCAACGCCATCGACAAGTTGCTGGGCCGATTGCCCGGACGGCTAAGCTATGTGACCGTTATGGGGGGTACGGCCTTCTCCACTCTGTCCGGGTCGTCTATGGGGTCCACTGCGCTTCTGGGGTCGCTGATGGTGCCCGAGATGAAGCGGCGTGGCTACAAATCGCACATGAGCATCGGCCCCATTCTGGGCACGGGCGGCCTTGCCATCATCATCCCGCCCTCGGCGCTTGCAGTTCTGCTGGCCACGCTGGCGCAGATCGACGTGGCCGCGTTGTTGATCGCGGGCGTGATCCCCGGCCTGATCCTGGCCGCGTTCTATATCGGAACGATCTGGCTGCAGACCCGGATCGACCCGACCGCTGCGCCCGCCTATGACGTCGAGCCGATGTCCATGGCCTACCGCCTGAAACTGTTGATGACCGAGGTGGTTCCAATGGTCGGCGTCATGGTGGTGATTATCGTCCTGATGATAAAAGGTTTTGTCACCCCGTCCGAGGCGGCGGCTTTCGGCGCCTTGGGCGTTCTGATCCTTGCCGCCCTTTTCCGCTGCCTCACATGGGAGGCGATGAAGAAATCGGTTATCGGCGCGCTGAAAGTGACACTGATGGCCTACCTGATCGTCTTCGGCTCGGCCACGTTCAGCCAGCTTCTTGCGTTTTCCGGTGCATCCCGAGGGCTGGTCAACTGGGCGATTGCGTTCGATCTGGCCCCGCTGGCGATGCTGACGGTGATGTTTGCCGTCCTGTTGCTTTTGGGCATGTTCATGGAGCAGATCTCGATCATGCTGCTGACGGTGCCGATCTTTTTCCCGCTGGCGCAAACGCTTGGGTTCGATCCGATCTGGTTCGGCCTGATCATGTTGCTGTCGCTGGAAATCAGCTTCACGACGCCGCCCTTTGGGCTACTTTTATTCGTGATGAAAGGAGTCGCCCCACCGGGCACGACGATGCGCGAGATCTATACTTCGGCCTTTCCGTTCATCTTCTGCTCGCTCTTTCTGGTGGTTCTGTTGATCGCCTTCCCCGGGCTCGCGTTGTTCCTGCCGTCTTTATGAGGCATCCCGGTTGTGTGGCTCAGACGTAGAAGACCGGTCGCGACCTGCAGAGATCAACGAGCTACCCGAAATAGCCCGCACCTGGGCACAACAAGCCTGCGGGTTTTGCTCGGCGGTTTGGCAATGCGACCTCGGCGAGAAAGGCAGTGAACAAAACGGGTGTCTTTCCACCTCCTGTTCAAAGAGATAGCCCTAAAGCAGACGGTCTTGGCACAACACGACGAGATCTTGCTGAGGTGATCGGCTCACTTGGATAGAGAACAGATCACCTGCGACCTCCTGTGTTTGCCGCAGAAACTCGGGGCCAGGATATTCTTTAGGTCGAATTGTATCCGGTGTTATCCCAGCGCCGCTTGTATTCTATTCTGAGCACGCTTTATCCCTGCAATTACATGGTTTTGACCACGCACCAGTTCAGTTCGTGAAAACCCAAGAAGCTTTTCGGGTCTGGTGGCAATCTTCGTCGCTTCTTCCAGCGCGGGAAGGGGTGGAATGGTTAAGGCCGGATCGTGCCGGAACCGGTCTGAGCGGTTGAAATTCAGCGGAACCAGAATACGAGCGAGGTCCTGAATAGCCGCATTGGCCGCCGCTTCGGGGATGCTGCTAGCTTGCGTCCGGTCGTAGAACGCCTCAAGATCGGCCAGCAACGCATCGGCGGCGGTGGCTGTTGCGGACAGGTCGAAGCACTCGCCCGCCTGCGTCTGATAATCCGCGACCGTAGCCTGAAACTCACGCGCGGTGGCGCGCCAGTCCATCGGCAGGATACCCGCATTTGCATTGCGGAAGACGGCCAGCAGATAGACCTTGATGTCGCGCAGCAGAATGTCTTTGTCCGCAATCTCCAACGTGTCGTTTTCAGTGTGCCACGCGATGTTCATACCGCAGCCGCCCACGGCATAGTAGCCAAGCTCTTCCCGGTGGGCGTCTGTCATGGCTGACGACAGCATAAGGTAGCTGGAGATGCCGATATTGTTGAACGAGTAATCCCCGGCCCGATGCGGACGTTCGGATTGCAGCGTTTTACCCGCGACATCCTGAATGACCCCGGCCAGAAAATCATGCGCCTCGGACATGACCGAGACATGGATGAACTCGGTCGCCCACCGGCAGCCGGGGCTGTCGCAATTCACCTGCGCCACGCAATTCTCGTCAAGATCCAGCGCGAAAGTATCCGAATACCAGGTCGATCCGGCATAGCGCCCTGTCGAATGCCCGGGCCACCAGCAGATTTTGACCGTGCGCCGCAGCTTGTCGCGATTGGCCCAAAGCACTCGCGCGACCTCCAACATTGTAGCATCGCCTGTGGCGTTGTCGCCGACGCCCACATCCCAACTGTCCAGATGGCCGTGCAGCAGGACGTATTTGTCCGGCTCTTCGGTGCCCGGAATGGTGACCTCGGGCAGTTTTGAGCGGAACCACCCCTCTTCCATCTCGGTAAAGATCGTGGCCTCGCCTCCGGCTTTGGCAAGCTCGATCAACGCTTTGCCGCTTTCCATATTCACCGCTGCCGCAGGGATCGCCGGTTTGCGGTGCAGATCGCTGGCACTCGGAATGCCCCAGATCGTGGTGCAGATCCCCCAGTGGATGTCGACGCCGGGGTTGATCGCGATCACCCCCACCGCCCCACAGCCTTCCATCAGCGAGATGATGGCGGGGCTGGCAAAGCCTTCGGTCAAAACAATCTTGCCGCGCACGCGGGTTTCCATCTCAGGCCCGGCCTCAAGCTGACTTTCAAAGGCGTCTTCCTCGTCCAAATTCGTGGTGCCACGGATATAGACCAGCGGGCCGCTGAACCCGCCCGGCGCATTGGCGCTGAAGGCAGGCGGCTTGGCGCGATAGGTGACGCCCGCGGCCTCAACCCGGGCTTCGCCAGGCAGGCTGAGAAACAGGTCAGGCTCGTGCACCTTGACCTCGACCCCGTGTTTGGTCAGCCGGCCCACGACCTCATCCATGCCGCGATTGACGTCGTCGGGATGTTCCCGCTTGAACGTTGCGAAGCTTTCGACCAGAGCCCAGGGTTCATCGGTTGTGACTTGATCCAGCAATACGGCTTCTTGGGGGGTCATGGGGCTCTCCGATGTTTTATTCAGTGAAACGCTGTAGCAATGATTAAAACATAAACCGACAAATTGATTCCACGCAAGGCTCGTGCCTGTACGTCTTGGAATGCAGAAATCCGCCTTCGCCCGGATATTCTGTCAGGTTTTTGATCAGCCCAAAGTCAGTTTTTCGGAAATCTCGTTGGCCGCTGTGACGGCTTTTTCGATGTATGTCGCTCGCCGGACCTCATCCAATCGGACAGAGGCACCAGCCACCGAAATTCCGGCGATGATCTCACCGGCGCTGTTGCGGATCGGGGCAGCGACCGAGAAGGCCCCGTCATCCAGATCATTGATCGCCACGTTATACCCATTGGCCCGGATCAGCAGCAAAACCTCGCGCAGCCGCTCGGGGTCGGTGATCGTATGTGGGCTGAACCGTTCAAGGTCACTGGCCAGAACACTGTCGCGGATGCTGGGTTCGGCATAGGCCAGCAACAGCATCGAGGCACCCCCGGCATGCAACGGCCCGCGCCGCCCCAGCTGCGCAAAAAGCCTTATACTGTGCAATCCCTCGCGCGTTGCGATGGCCACAGATGCGGTGGCCTCGCGGATCACAAGATTGACATTCTCGCCCGTATCATCCCGCAGCGCGTCCATCACCGGGCGGGCAACCTGCAGCAAGGCCCCCTCGCGCCCGACACGTTCACCCAGCAGCGCCACGCGGTATCCCAGCGAATAAATCGCCCGTTCCTCATCGCGCTGGACATAGCCATCCTCTTCCAGCGTTTGCAACAGGCGAAAGACGATCGACTTGGTCAGGCCAAGCTGTTCTGCAAGGGCAGTAGCGCCGATCCCGGGTGTGTCGGCCAAAGCCTCCATCACCCGCAAGGCGCGGGCGACGGCGTCGATCCGATACGACTTTCGCTCAGGTCCCGTTTGGGTGGTTTCTTGTGACATCGGCGATTTCGACACTCTTGCTTTTAAGCGAATCTATGTTTTACTGACCGAACGATAGCAAACTCGTTTCAGTGAGTAAAACAATAATACCGCACCCGGGATAGCAACTTTGCCGGGTGACCATGGGAAAGGGTGCTGCGCCTTCGGCGGCAAAGGAACGACCGCCAGGATTGAAACAGCCCGCGTGCCCCGTGGGCCAACCAACGGGAGAATGACCTTGAAGACTCTTGTTACAGCTGCTGCCGGACTTGCTGTCTCAGCATCGCTCTGGGCGGCAAGTGCCAGCGCACAGGATCAAATCCGAACCATCGAACTGTTGACCCGCCCACAGGCGGCACAGCCTGCCGAGTTTCAGGCCATCCAGCTGATCGCGCAGGAATGGCGCAAGCTGGGGCTGGACGTCAATGTGAACGTGATGCCGTGGTCACAAATGGCCGATGCCGTCTGGTACAACCGCGACGATTGGGACGTGACCGCCTGGCAGATGACCGGGCGGCCGGAACGGTCTGACCCGGATGAGATCATCTATAACCTGTTCCATTCCTCCACCGCCGAGAACGGGTATAATTTCATTGGCTACAAGAATCCCGAATACGATGCGCTGGTGGAAGAACAGCGGGTGACAGTTGACCCAGAGGCGCGGCAGAAACTGGTGCTGAAAGCGCAGGAGATTCTGGACGCGGATCAGCCCAACATGATGTTGGTCCATCCGCAACAGGCCTTTGCCTTTGACAAAAATGTCTTCGATCCGGCCTCGGTCGTGGATCAGTCCGGTATTGGCATCCGTAGTTACTGGACCTGGCTGGGCCTGACGCCCACGGGCGATCAGAAGGATATCATCGTCAACAGCTCGGACAATGTGATTGCGGTTAACCCGCTTTACATCTCGGGCGTGACCGACAACTGGCTGACCGAGCTGATCTATGACCGTCTGTTCCGCGTGGGCCCTGACGGTCTGCCGCAGCCCTGGGCGGCGGAAAGCTTTGAATGGCGCGATGACACCACCATCGCGGTCACGCTGCGCGACGGGCTGACCTTCCATGACGGCAAGCCGGTCACCGTCGATGATGTGGTCTTTTCCTATGAGGCGACCACGGGAGGCGAGGCCCCGATGTACGCCCCGTTCGGCAGCAATGTCGCCAGTGTCGCTGTCGAAGGTGACAACACGATTGTCTTCTCGCTGAATACACCTTCGGCGTCGTTCCTGACCTCCAGCCTGGCCAAGATCAACATCATCCCGAAACATGTGTGGGAACCCATTCTGGCTGATCTGGCGACCAAGGATGAAAACGCGGAAAGCTATCAGGAGGATACGCCGATCGGCTCTGGTGCTTACAAATTCGTGCGTTGGCTGCAGAATGAAGAGATTGTGCTGGAAGCCAACACGGATCACTTCAATGCCCCCAAGGCCGAGCGCTTTATCCTGCGTCTGGTCCCGAACGCCGAGGCCGCGCTGGGTATGCTGCGCTCGGGTGAGCTGAACTTCCTGACCGATTTCCAGGGCGATCCGCAGGTCCTGCTGGATGCCGCGGAACAGGATGGCGATCTTGAGGTGGTTTCGACCGTTGATATCGGTTTCCGCTATGTCGCCTTCAACCTGCGCCGCCCACCGTTCAACGACCCGGCCTTCCGCCGCGCGTTGTCTGCGGCTGTTGACCGCCGCCTGATCGTGAACGCGGCCTTCAAAAAGTTCGCTGTCCCATCGAACTCGGTCGTCTCACCGGCGCTGGAATACTGGCACGCCGAAGACGTGGTAAACGGGTTCAAAGCCGGCAGCGATGTGGCCAAATCGATCCTGGAAGAGGCCGGTTATGGCGGCGTCGGGGATCGGCTGACCTATCCCGACGGTGTCAAGGAAACACTCGCGGACTAATACCCGTCGGGCTGGCGCGGCGGGCAATCGCCGCGCCCTTCTAAACACCACAACCTAACCCTCCGGGATCCGTTCAGGACAGAGATGAGCACTCTCAAGCCTTTCCTCATTCGCACGCTGCAACTGATGCTGGTCCTCTGGGCGGTTGTGACGATCCTGTTCCTGATGTTCCGCCTGATGCCTGGCAATCCGCTGGCGGCTTATATCGACCCGACCTTTACCGCAGAACAGCAAGAGGCGCTGATCCGGCAGTTCGGCCTGGATAAACCCCTGTGGCAGCAGTATTTCACCTATCTGGGCAATCTGTTGCAGGGGGAGCTTGGCTATTCCTTCCGCTATCGCAGCCCCGTCTCAGAGCGGATCATGCTGCTTTTGCCGAACACTCTGATCCTGACGTTTTCCTCGCTGATCGTGGCCTATACCTTTGGCATCCTCGCCGGGGCGTGGCTGGCATGGAAACGCAATTCGCGGTTCGAAGCAGCGGCGCTGCCCGCCGTTCTGGCCACCCGTGCGATGCCCGAATTCTGGCTGGGCATGGTGCTGCTGGCGATCTTTTCCTTCTCGCTGGGCTGGTTCCCCGCAGGCGGCACGCGGTCTGCAGGCACCAGCTATGACAGCCTGTGGCAGCTTTATACCTCGACCAATTTCCTGTCGCACCTGTTCCTGCCGATGATGACGCTGGCGATCTACTCGCAAGGCCTGCCACTGCTGCTGATGCGATCAAACATGCTGGATGTGATGAAAGAAGATTTCGTCACCATGGCCAAGATCAAAGGGCTTTCGCCCTCCGCCGTTGTGATCCGGCACGGGGCCCGGAACGCTCTACTGCCAGTGATGACCTCGTTCGCCATTGCGGTGGGCTATCAGCTGCAAGGCAACGTGGTGGTCGAAAGCGTGTTTTCCTGGCCCGGTCTGGGGCGAGAGCTGGTGAATGCAGTTGCGGCTTCGGATTATCCGCTGGCGCAGGGGGCGTTCCTGATGATCGCCATTGTGGTCATCATCATGAACCTGATTGCCGATCTGCTTTATACCTTCCTGGACCCGAGGATTTCTCATGCCTGATGCGACGATCAAGGCGGCCCCCTCGGGCATCGCGCGGGTATTCGAGGCGATCAAACTGCCGGTGGGCGATCCTTTTGCTTTGGCCGGTCTGCTGATCTACGCTTTTTTCATCATCACCGCCTTGGCCGCGCCGATCATCGCGCCGTATGACCCGACCGAGATCCTCTACACCGAAGATTTCGACCTGGCCTCGGACCTTTTGCCGGGTGAACAGGGGCATATTCTGGGCACCACGTCATTGGGCCGCGATATCTTTTCCCAGATCGTCTGGGGGGCCAGATCGGCATTGCTGGTGGGCTTCACCGCAGCGTTCATGGTGGCGTTCATCGGCTCGGTCGTGGGGTTGCTGGCCGGGTATTTTGGAGGGCGCGTCGATGCCTTCCTGATGCGACTGGCCGATGTGGCCTTCGGCATCCCGTTCCTGCCCTTCGTCATCGTGATCTCGGCCTTCTCCGAGCCATCGATCTGGAACACGGTAATCGCCATGGCGCTGGTGCTGTGGCGGGACACGGGCCGGGTGATCCGCTCGCAAGTCCTGTCGCTGCGCTCGCGCGGATATGTCGAGGCCGCGCGTGTCGTCGGGTCCTCGGACCTGAAAATAATCCTGCGCCACATCACCCCCAATATTCTGCCGCTGAGCTTTCTTTATGGCTCCATCGCCATCGGCTGGGCCATCCTGACCGAGGCATCAATCAGCTTTCTGGGTTTCGGCGACCCGGATGCGATCAGCTGGGGTTTCATGCTGCAGGACGCATTTGCCAGCCAGGCTTTGGCGCGGCAGGCCTATCACTGGTTCATCCCGCCGGGGCTGGCGATCATCCTTGTGGTAAGCGCCGGTTTCTTCATCTCGCGCGGGTATGAAAACCTGCTGTTTCCGAAGCTGGGGCGCTGATGATGACAGACACGCTTCTTTCCATCCAGGATCTGTCGATTGCCTATCAGGTGGGCGCGCTCGATGTGGTCGCGGTCAGTGAGGCGTCTTTCGACGTTCCGCAAGGCGCCATCGTCGGTCTGGTCGGGGAATCGGGCTGCGGCAAGACCACCATGGCCCGTGCCCTGACCCGCGTGATTGCCGACAATGCGCGTATTGCGGGCGGCGCGATGCAGTTCGACGGGCAGGACCTTGCCGCGATTTCCGAGCGTGAGATGAACAACCTTCGCTGGCGCGATATTTCGTTCATTCCGCAATCGGCGATGAACTCGCTCGATCCGGTGTATCGCGTGGAATATCAGATCATGGAAGTCCTGCGCGACCGGGGCGGGATGAGCAAATCACAAGCGCGGAAGCGAGCCGTCGAGTTGTTCGAGATGGTGGGCATCGACCCGGGCCGCCTACGCGACTTCCCGCATCAATTCTCAGGCGGCATGCGGCAACGCGCGGCGATTGCTCTGGCTTTGGCGCTGAACCCGAAACTGGTTGTGGCGGATGAGCCGGTCACAGCGCTTGACGTTATCATCCAGCGCCAGATTCTGGACCAGTTGCGCAGCCTGCAGCGTGACCTGGGCCTGTCCGTCATCATGGTGACGCATGATATCTCAGTTGTGGCCTATATCTGCGACCGAACGGTGGTGATGTATGCGGGAAAGGTCGTTGAAAATTGCGACACCGCGACCCTGCTGAATGAACCGCTGCACCCCTACACGATGGGTCTGAAAAACGCGTTTCCCGATCTGCAATCCGCCGGAACAGGCGTTCTGACCCCCATCGCAGGCAGCCCGCCGGACCTGATTGATCCGCCCAAAGGCTGCCGATTTGCCCCGCGCTGCCCCTTTGCCACCGATCTATGCCGCAATACCGAACCGCCCCTGACCGAAGCGGCCCCTGACCACCACGTCGCCTGCCACCGCGCCGATGAGGCCGCCGCCCTGCGTGAAACGGCCCGCAACCCCTCGACCTGGGGGACAGCCGCATGACCGAGGCGATGATCGAAATGGAGAACGCGCAGCTGCACTATAATATCGGCAACGCGATCTCGGCGATGATGGGGTTGCCCTCGACCGTCAAGGCCGTGGACGGCGTGACGCTGACCCTGAAGAAAGGCGAAAGCGTCGGGCTGCTGGGCGAATCCGGCTGTGGCAAAACCTCGATGGGTCGCATCCTTGTGCGTTTGGAGGAGGTCACGGGTGGCTCGGCCCGGTTTGATGGGCAAGAGATCAAAGATCTGTCGGGTGATGAGCTGCGCGCCTTTCGCAGCCGGTCGCAGATGATCTTCCAGAACCCGTTCGACGCGGTGAATCCGCGCTATTCCATCCGAAAGACGCTGGAAGAACCGCTGGCCAACGCTCGCATTCCGCGTGATGAATGGCCCAGCCGCGTTATCGACTCGCTGGAGCTTGTTGGTCTGGGCGATCCGGAACAGTTTCTCGAACGGTATCCGCATCAACTCTCGGGCGGTCAGTTGCAGCGCGTTGTCATGGCACGCGCGCTGATATTGGAACCGGAATTCGTTGTCGCGGACGAACCCGTCTCGATGCTGGATGTGTCGGTGCGCGCGGGCGTGCTGAATGTCTTTCGCGACGTGCGCGACCGGCTGGGGCTGACGGCGATCTATATCAGTCACGATCTGGCACTGGTGCGCTATGTCTGCGACCGCACCATCGTCATGTATCTGGGCCGGATCATGGAGGACGGCCCGACCGAAGACATCGTGCATGCCCCGCTGCACCCCTATAGTCAGGCGCTGGTCGCCGCGGTGCCCACACCGCATGTCGATCAAAGTCACGATCCCCTGCCCATCGGCGGCGGCGCGCCGGATCCGCGCAATCCACCCTCAGGCTGCGTTTTCCGGGACCGATGTCCGCGTGCGCAATCCCGATGTGCCGACGAAATCCCGATGCCCCGCTCCATAGGAACACGCCGCGTCGCGTGCCATTTCGCCGAAGAATGACTCAGCCCGCCCCATATTCAGGCACGTCCGGTCGGACGGTGCTTACCCTCAGCTTATCAGAAGGGAGATGACCATGAACAAGCCATCACGGCTCAGCCAATCCGCGCTGTGCGATCCGGTCTCGCTCGAAATCATCCGCGGGGCCATTGCCGCCGCGCAATCCGAGATGGAAGCGCTGATCGAACGCACGGCCATCTCGGCCTTCATCCGCGAAAAGAAGGATTTCTACACGGCGCTGTTTGACGGCAATGGCACGATGGCCGTTGGGTCTATGGTGCCGATCTTTGGCGACATGACCCGGCCTGTGCTGGAGAAATTCCCGATTGAGACGATGCAGGATGGCGACGTCTATTGGTACAATGACTGCTACGGCTCGTACGGCGCGATTTCCCATTCCAACGATCAGGTCCTGTTGGCTCCGGTCTTCCGCGAGGGTCGTGTCTGCGCCTTTGTCATGAGCTGGGCGCATTTCGCCGATATCGGCGGCTTGCGCCCCGGATCGATCAGCCCGGACGCCACCGATATCTTTCAGGAAGGCGTGATGATCCCGGTGACGAAGATGATCGAGGCCGGCCAGGTCAACCAGGCCGTGCTCGACATCTTCCACCGCAATTCCCGCTATCCGGAGCAGAGCGAAGGCGACATGCGCGCATTGATGGCCAGTGTCGAACTAGGCGTGCGTCGGGTCGGCGAAATCCTCGACCGGTTCGGGCCGGACGTGACCGAGGACGCCTTGGCGCAATTGCTGGAACGCACTCGGAATTTGGTGCGGGACAAGATGGCCGAGACCTTCGATTACGGCACCTATTCCTTCACCGATGCGATTGACACTGATGGGCACGGCAACGGCCCATTCCACATGCGCTTCTCGCTGACCCGTGCCAAAGGAGCTGACGGGGCGGATCACTTTACCTTCGATGCCCGCGACACCGATGATCAGGCCCCCGGCCCGATCAATTACCTGATGAACAAAGGCGTGCCCGGCATGGCACTGGGCCTGTTCTATCTGGGGGGCGATCCCAGTCAGGTCTGCAATGCCGGCGGACCCAATGCGCTGGACGAAGTGCTGTTTCGCAAGGGCAGTTTTCTGCAACCGGAATACCCCGCGCCGCTGGGTCTGCGCGGTCTGACCGCGATGCGCATGATCTCGGCCATGTGTGGCCTGCTGAACGCGGGCGGTGGCGAAGCCCCTGCCGCGAACTCGGCCTATGTGGTCAACATCATGCGCGGGAAATACCGGACCGAGGCCGGAACGTTGGAGCCCTACCTGCTGGCCGACGGGATCGGTGTCGGCTACGGCGCGCGCTCTACGGCAGACGGGATTGATGCAGTCTATTTCGTGGCGCAGGAGAACTATCCGGTCGAGTTTCTGGAGGCGGGCTATCCCGTGACCATGCGCAGCTATGGCATCGTCGCGGATTCCGGTGGCGCGGGCCGGTACCGGGGCGGCTGCGGCATCGTGCGTGAGTACGAAATTCTGGCCGAAGAAACCATGGTCGCCATCCGTATCGACAGCGTCCAGAACCCGCCTTGGGGCATTCACGGCGGCAAATCCGGTCGCCATGGCATCGCCATAGTGAACCCGGGCACACCGCACGAGGTGCGGCTTGATCCGCTGTCGGACGGCAACATGCTCAAACGCGGCGACATCCTGCGGATCGAAACCGGCGGCGGTGGGGGCTATGGTCACCCGTTCGACCGGCCCGCAGAAACCGTGCTGCAGGATGTGCTGAGCGGGTTTGTCACCGCGCAGGCCGCCCGTGCGGAATATGGCGTGGTGGTCGCGGGCGACGCGCTGGACGTGCAGGCCACGCAGACCCTGCGCGCCAACCGTCCGGAAACCCGCCGCTTTTACCGACAGGAGTATGTCGATGCCCTCGTCTGATATGTCCTTTGACCCGTCTTTTGCCGTAGCCGTCGATATAGGCGGGACCTTCACGGATATCTCTCTGCTCGACCGCAGTTCGGGCGCGGTGTGGCGGGCCAAGACCGCCTCGGTGCCCAGCGATCCGTCGCAGGCCTTCATGACCGGCGTGAATATGGTGTTGGAGGATGCGGGCATTCGCGCAGCCGACCTATCGCGCGTTCTGCACGGCACGACGGTTGCAACCAACATGATCCTCGAAGGCAAGGGGGCACGCACAGCCCTAGTGACAACCCGCGGGTTCCGCCACGTGCTTGAGATCGGACGGCAAGACATTCCGCGCCACGCCAATCTGTTCACCTGGGTCAAACCGGCGCGGCCCGTTCCGGCAGACCGCATTCACGAGGTCGATGAGCGGATCGGCACGGGCGGTCATGTGGTCGAAAAACTGGACGAAAGCAGCGTGACCGCACTGGTGGACCGCCTGCGCAAGCAACAGGTCGAGGCTGTCGCCATCTGCCTGCTGCACGCCTATGCCAATCCCGCCCATGAAAAACGCGTGGCCGAGCTGTTGCGCGCGGCGCTGCCGGATGTTGCCATCACCTGTTCCACAGATGTCTTGCCCGTGGTGCGGGAATTCGAACGCTCTCTGGCGACCGTGCTGAATGCAAATGTGATGCCGGGGGTGTCGACCTATATCTCGCGTCTTGAAAACCGGCTGAGTGAGGCCGAGGCCAGCTCTCCTCTTTTGCTGATGCAATCCAATGGCGGCGTGGCAGGGACCGGAGCGATCCGCACCGCGCCGGCTCTGACCGCATTGTCCGGCCCTGCCGCTGGCGTGGTGGGCGCAGTAGATGCGGCGGCGGCCTGCGGGATCAAGGATATCATCACCGTGGATATCGGCGGCACATCCGCTGACATCTGCCTGATCCGGGACGGAGAGATCAACCTGACGCAGCAAGGCAAGGTGGGCGAATGGCCTCTGTCGCTGCCGATGGTGGACATGGTGACGATCGGCGCGGGCGGCGGGTCGATTGCGGCCGTCGCGAACAACACGCTGTCGGTCGGGCCCAATTCGGCAGGGGCAAGACCCGGACCTGCGGCTTATGGGCATGGAGGGACCGAGGCGACCGTGACCGACGCCCATGTCGCCTTGGGCAACCTGCCGCAAGCCCTGTTGGGCGGGGCCATGTCTTTGGATCTCGATGCAGCCCAAGCCGCAGTGACCAACAATGTCGCGCGTCCGCTGGGCCTGACACCCGAGGCAGCGGCGCAGGGCATTCTGGCCATCATGAACAACAACATGGTCGGGGCGGTGCGCACCGTCTCGGTCGAACGGGGGCACGACCCGCGCGATTTCACTCTGGTCCCTTTTGGGGGCGCGGGGCCCTTGCATGGGTGCGCACTGGCCGAACTGCTTGGCATCCGTCAGGTGATGATCCCGGCAGCGCCCGGTCTGCTCTGTGCCGCCGGGTTGCTGGCCGCCGATATGAAAGCCGAATTCACCCGCGCCCTGCCCACGCCCGGTGCGATCAACCAGACCCAGGGTGAAAGCATTGTGGCAGAGCTGACCAAAGACGCCATTGCCTGGATGGATTACGAAGGCATCGCCTTGGGTCAGCGCGCCCTGAACGCCCGCGCGCTGTTGCGGTTTCACGGGCAAGGCGGCGAAATCGCGGTCGACTGGGCTGACAGCCCCGAAGAGACCGAAGCCCGCTTCCGCGCCGCGCACACATCGCTCTACGGATTTGTTCTGGACGCCCCGATTGAGCTGGTCACATTGCGGATCGAAGCTGTTGGCCGAACCGACCCGGTCAACAGCCCTTCACTGGCCAAAGCCGATCTGCCGGACGCACTGCAGACGCAGAAAGTGCACTGGCCCGGCGGTATCGTTGAAACGCCGGTCTATGACCGCGCCGCGCTTGGGGCGGAAACCATGATCCACGGCCCCGCCATCCTGACGCAACTGGATACGACCGCCCTCATCGCACCCGGCTGGACAGCTTCAGTCCACACCTCGGGCGCGGTGCTGCTGACCAAGGACCCCGCCTGATGCAAGCTCTGTTCGATCACATCGACACCCATGCTGGTAGTTTCGTCGCGCGGGTCATGGACTATGTGCGCCACCCCTCAATCTCGGCCCATGACATTGGCATACGCGAGGTTGCCGATATGCTGGTCGGACACCTGACTGAACTGGGCTTTGACGCCGGACTGGTCGAAACGCCGGGCCACCCCTTTGTTCTGGGTCATGCCACGGTCGATCCCGATAAGCCCACCGTGCTGCTGTATGGCCATTATGACGTACAGCCGCCCGATCCGCTCGACCAATGGATCAGCCCACCCTTCGAGCCCACGCTCAGGGATGGCCGTATCTGGGCCCGCGGGATCGGAGACAACAAAGGCCAGCATTTCGCACAACTGCTGGCGATTGAAACCCACCTTGCCGTTAACGGCACGCTGCCCTGCAACATCATCTTTCTGCTGGAAGGCGAGGAAGAGATCGGTTCACCCCAGATCGCCGATTTTGTGCGTGAAAATGCGGACCGCCTGCAAGCCGATCTGGTGGTCACATCGGACGGTCCGCTGCATGAAAGCGGCGCGCCGGTGATTACGTTTGGCGTGCGCGGTGTCGCCTCGTTCGATCTGGTTGCCAAAGGGGCCGCGCGCGATGTGCATTCGGGCAATTACGGCGGCGTGGTGCCCAACCCGATCTGGACGCTGGTGCAGCTGCTGGCCACGATGAAAGACGCCGAGGGCAATATCACCGTCGAAGGCCTGACCGAGCCGGTGATCCCGCCCACCAACCTGGAACGCGATGCGGTGGCGCGTTTGCCGGATGATGAACAGGCGGTGATGGAGGACCTGAAGCTCGACCAGATGGACGGCCCCAGCGACCGGCCCTATTGGGATCGGCTGATGTTCCACCCGACGCTGACGATCAACGGGTTGCATGGCGGCTATGGTGGGCCGGGCAGTAAAACCGTGCTGCCGAACGAAGCCATTGCGAAATGCGACGTGCGGCTGGTTGAGCCGCTGACCCCCGACTACGTGTTCGAACGCATCGAAGCCCACGTCGCGCAACACGCTCCGGGTGTCGAGGTCGTTCGGCACAACGGCATGTTGCCTTCAAAAACACCTCTGGACAGCCCTTACGCAAAACCCCTGCGGGACGCGATCATCGCCGCGCGTGGGATGGAGCCGCTGATTTATCCGACCGTTGGTGGGTCGCTTCCCGACTATGTCTTTACCAAGATCCTGAAAAAAGACGCATTTGTCATTCCATACGCAAATGCAGATGAAGCCAACCACGCGCCAAACGAGAATCTGGAGGTGGTAAGGTTTCTGGATGGCATAAAGACCGGCGCGGCCGTTTTGAACGAACTTGGGACGCTGTATCGCGATGGCTTAAAGTGATTACGGACGTTTGCGTAAGGTCAGGTCATGGGTGTCACGCGACAGCAGGAGTTCTCAGTCGCAACGCACAATGGTTCTGCCACGATTTTTCTTGCTGCCCGTCAGATCAAACGTCGTTTTGACAGCACATGCTTTGTCCCGCGAAGTGAAATATTTGCCAATCACCCTGCAATCGTGCATGTGACTGTCGGAAACTTTAACCCGACTGCAAAACAATTGACTGAGGCATCGCTCAGTAGGTTCAACTGGCCAATCGGAATTGGGTGATAGGGCAACCTGATACCGCACTGTAGACCGTCACAAGAGACGTTCGCTGTCGTCGAGGAGTTAGCAACCTGAAGAACTCTCGGTACATGAACGAAACCGTCTTGTGAAACTCTTCAGTGGCAAGCTGATTGACCGGCGTACATCCCAAGGCCAGCGCCGGCTGCTGTTGAAAGAGTCTTGCCCGTTCCGCCACCGAACCGGTTCCCGACAACTCCTCCAAGGGCTGCACCGCCGAGAATACCCGCAGCACACTGAGCGTCTTGCCGGACCTGAGCCTGTGTTGGCGTTGTTGGTGCTCCGCATGCGGTCAAGAGCATAGAACTGCCTGCAATGCTGATTAACACTAACTTTTTCATCATTGACGCCTCTCAATCTGGCAAATGTGTTACGTGTTTAGGTGGTCTGGGGAAGGGTGTCGTACAAGAGTTCAACCCTCGTATTAAGAAATGTTAATCTTTTCTTAACAAAGGTAACTCAGGTCTAAGTCTCACATTTATTGTTTCGGGGAATTCAGCCAGTTTCTCGGAACTTTTTCAGAAGCACAGAGGAAGGCGACTTGGTTGGGTTCAGTGCCTGTCGGCCCGAGGCCCGCCTTCGTTTATCTCCGGGGCGTTCAAGTGCTGCGTGGACATCCCGCCATTCTCTGAGCTAGTAAAATCTGGAAAAGGCCTAACGCGAATTACGCGCCCGAAACGCCCTCTTTGAGGACACAGCGACAAGACCGAGAGCTACTCAGTGGTTTCAACTCCGGGCGTGCTTCTGCGCATCTCGGCTCAGCCAGAGGGCAGCGGGTGACAAAGGGGCATCCTCCGGGCGGGTGCATCGGGCTGGGCAGATCGCCCTTCAGGACAATGCGTTTGCGTTTGTCGCGCAGAGAGGGGTCCGGTAGCGGGATCGCTGAGATCAGGGCTTCGGTGTAGGGGTGTTTGGGGTCTGAAAAGATCTCTTCTGCGGGGCCTTCCTCGACAATGACCCCGAGATACATGATCGCCACGCGATCAGCTATGTGTCGCACGACAGACAGGTCATGCGCGATGAACAGATAGCTTAGCCCAAGGTCGCGCTGCAATTGCATCAGAAGATTCAGGATCTGGCTTTGGATCGAAACATCCAGCGCGGATACCGGTTCATCGCAGATGACAAGTTTGGGATTCAGGGCCAGTGCGCGCGCAATGACCACGCGTTGCCTTTGCCCACCCGACAAGGCACCGGGCCGTCGGTTTCTTTGATCCGGGTTCAGGCCCACCAGAGCCATCAATTCATCAACCCTTGCGTCGATCTTTGTTCGGGCGAACCCATGAATACTCAGAGGTTCCGCAATGGATTGCGCAATTGTCCGGCGCGGGTTCAGGGCTGATACCGGGTCCTGAAACACCACCTGCATATCGCGCCATACCTGCTGGCGCTGATCCGGGGTCAGATCAGACAGGTTTTTATCGTCAAAGATGATCTTCCCGTGTGTGACCGGCGCCAGCCCCAACACTGCATTGCCGGTTGTCGACTTTCCGCACCCGCTTTCGCCGACAACGGCAAGGGTTTCCCGTTCCTCTATGCGAAGTGACACTCCGTCAACCGCTTTGACCACAGCCTTTTGACCCCGCAATCTTCCTGTGCGGACGGGAAAATGAACCTGAAGATCCTGTACAGACAGCAAGCTCATGACCGGTCTCCGACAGGGTGGTAGCAGGCGAACCGATGTGTCTCACCCTGCAAGGCCGGGCGCGTCGCGCATGCCGCTGAGGGGCGGTCGCACCGGGTTTGAAAGCGGCAGCCCTCGGGCCAATCCTTGGGGCTGGGCACGTTGCCGGGAATGGCAAACAGCTCTTCCTTTGGGTCATCATCGAGACGCGGAAGTGTTCTGAGCAACATGCGGGTGTAGGGGTGTCTGGAGTTTGCGAAAATTTCATCGACCGGGCCCTGTTCGACCACGCAGCCGCCATACATGACACAGACCCGATCAGCGAGTTCCGCGACAACGCCCATGTCGTGGGTGATCAGCAGAATGGCGGTCTGGGAATCTTTCGTCAGGTCGCGCATGAGTTCTAGGATTTGCGCCTGAATGGTCACGTCCAACGCCGTTGTTGGCTCGTCCGCGATCAAAAGCTGCGGCTGCGAGATCAGGGCCGCCGCAATCATGACACGCTGACACATGCCGCCTGACAACTCGGTCGGCAGCTGGCGATAGCGGCGTTCCGGCTCGGGGATGCCGACCTTTCGCAACATGTCGATGGCGCTCTGTGCAGCTTCGGTCGGCGAGACACGGCCATGCACGATCAGGCTTTCGGCGACCTGATCGCCTACCGGCACCAGAGGGTTGAGTGAGGACACAGGCTCCTGAAAAATCATCGACAATGAGTTGCCGCGCAGATCGTTCATCGCATCGGATGACGCCTGTGTCAGGTCGACCCCGTTCAGGCTGATTGCACCGCGTTCCAGGGTCAGTCCCTCGCCCAACAGACCCATCACGGACAACGCAGTCAGAGATTTCCCTGACCCGCTTTCACCGACAAGGGCTACAACTTCTCCGGCTTTGACATCCAGTGTCACACCATCGACCAGTGAGAGGTCTTTCACACGTATAGCCAGATCCTGAATGGTCAGAAGAGTCACTTCGGGACCTCGCTTCGGACCGCCGTCCATGGGTTGTTGGGATGCACGGCCCCTACATTGGGTTCACCGTCCCGTCCGGCCTGCACCATCGACGGGATGGCGAATTGCACCGGGTACAAACTGTCCTCGGCGATCTGAACCGCGTGGTGCGCGGCCACCGCCGATGCAATGTCGGGCCGGGCGGCGCGGTTGATGACAATCAGCGGGCTGCTGGCATCAATGCGGGGGGCGTGGAACGCCGCCTCGGGTGTCTCTGACCGGTCGATGATACGCGACAATAGCTGCACCAGCGCGGGAAAAATCTGCCGACCGCCAGCCGCGCCAATGGCGATATCCGGACGCCCGTCCTTGGTGGTTATGACCGGCGCCATATTCGCCAACGGCGCGGCACCCGGCGCAATCGAATTGGGCTGGCCGGGGCGCGGGTCGAACCACATCATGCCATTGTTCATCACCATCCCCAACGATGGCGCAACAACCTTGGAGCCGAAGCGGGACAGCAGTGTATTGGTCAGCGAAACCATATTCCCCGCCCTATCGATGACCGACAAATGGCTGGTGCAATCCTGCGTTCCGGCAGCATGCCCCATCTGTTTCAGGCGCGTCTCATAGGCGGATCGAATGGCGTTTGCATGCTGTGCTGCAAACTCAGGCTCATCCATATCCCCGAGGTTATGGGCCTGTAACTCTGCAAGAGACGCAAGCAGGCTGGGTCCACCCGACAAACCCGGGACGGTGTGAACAAGCCGGTCCCGGTAGTCTTGCATGGCAGGAGCGCCCCAATTGGGTTTGTAGGACGCAAGGTCTTTCTCGGACAACACGGACCCAATATCCCGCATGTCCTGAACCAGCATGCGCGCGACTTCACCGGTGTAGAAATCCTGCGGCCCGGCATCCGCCAACCGTTTCAGCATCGCGGCTTTGGCTGGCATGGGGATGAACCGGGCCGTGGGATCGCTTGGGTCAGATACTCGCCCGGCCGGGTTCAGAAACAGATCGGCTGAGGCCGCGAATTTTGACAGACCCGCAGTATCGATCGCAAAGACCAGATCCGCAAACCAGTCCACGCGCATGCCGCGCTCGGCCAGGGCGATGGACGGTGCCAGAACCTCGGCCCAGCCCAAAGTTCCGTATTTCCGCAGTGCTTCGGCCAAACCGGCCACGGCCCCCGGGGTACAGATGGAATGCGGGCCGAACAGGTTGCGGTCGTCTTTCACCGAAGGCCAGTTGAACCAATCGCCGCCTTCACCCCCGGACAGGGGATAATCGTCCGGCGACGCGGCCATTGGCGCGCGCATGTTGAAATCGAGCGTGTCGACGCTGCCATGCGGATCGGCGTGCAGCAGGAACCCACCCCCGCCCAGGCCCGACAGCCAGGGTTCGACAATAGACAGCGCAACGGCGGTTGCGACGGCGGCGTCCATCGCGTTGCCCCCGGCTGAGAGTATGTCCGCGCCGACCTGCGCCGCCTCGTAGTGCTGTGCCGCCACCATGCCGCCATGGCTTTGAACCTGAGGTTTTGTAATCGACCAAAGCTGGTGCGATATGGGCGTTTCGGGACGCGTATCCATCACATCACCTTGCTGTTAAACGGTTCGAGGTGGTCTGGCGCGACATGCAGGCCGCCTTTTGTGGTCTTGTGGTGTTCAGCGATATTGCCGCAGGTTGTCACCCAGACATCGGGACGCGCCGCCAGAGTCGATAGAAGGGTTTCCAGCTTTGCAACTCGGTTCGCGCGCCCGGAAATCCAGTCATGGACCGTAAGCATGAAAAACCCATGATCGTTAATCTGCGCCTCGGCGTCCTCTTGCCATTGTTGCGCCACTTCGTGATCCGGTCGCGGTGACTTGTCGCCTGCGCCAAGGAATTTGAAAAAGATGGCATCGTCATTGTCCCACCGCACCGGCAGTTCGGGAACGCCAACGATTGTGTATGGCACGTCCTCTCCCATCAAGCTGCTGTCCCATAGTTGAAGACGGGACAGTTCCGCCAACATATGCGGGGTCATTTCCCAAGCAGGAGACCTGAAACCGCGCGGGCGTTGGCCGGTCTGGGTTTCGAACAGGTTGAGCGATGCCTCTAACGCGTCAGTGAATTGCTGATCGGATATGTCCCCGACCAATTCGTGGATGTACCCGTGCAAGGCAATTTCCTGTCCCCGTTCCAGAAGGCCAGGCAAAAGATCAGGATGTTCCTCGGCCACGATGCCGGGCACAAAGAAAGTGCCCTGTACGCCAACGCGGTTCAGCATCTCGACAAGGCGTGCCAACCCACGGCGCATCCCGTATCTGCGGTGTTCCAACGCGGCCAGCGTTCGGGGCATTTCGGCCCGATGCTGCCACAGATACGGCGAGGTCGCATCGACATCGACCGTAAAGCAGGCGGCAGCCCGGTACGGCTCGGGCCAGGGGTAAGGATCAGGGGTCCAGATCATAGCGCGCTCTTCTTGTCCTGATAAACATCCATCACCCCGGCCGAGTTGCCGCCATCTACGGCCAGAGAGGTGCCGGTCACATTTTTTGCCGCCCGCGACGCCAGATAAAGGGCGGCTTGTCCGACATCTTCCGGCCCGGTTTCTGTGCCCAGCGGGATGGCTGCCATAACTCGGTCGATGTGTTCCTGCGACAGCGACGACACCGCACTACCGGCAGCGAAACCGGGCTCCAGACAATTCACACGGATACCATATTCGGCCAGTTCAAGCGCAAATCCCTTGGTCATCCGGTCCAGCGCGGTTTTTGACATGCAATAGGTGACCGCCGTGCGCCGCATCTTGCGGGCGGCCCCGGATGAGATGTTGATGAAATTGCCCTGAACTTTTTGCTCGATCATCTGCAAGGCAAATCCCCGCATTAGCGCAAAGGGCGCACGCACGTTGATGTCCATGATACGATCCCAATCCGCGACCTCCATGTCCAGCAGGAATGAGGACGGATAAATGGCGGCGTTGTTCACCACAACATCCGGCGCGCCCCATTCATCCTGCACGCTTTGCAGCAGCGTGTTCAGACCTTCGTCACTGGTCAGATCGGCGGCGACGCAAAACCCCTCAAGGCCGTTTGTTGTTTGGTCTGTGGCGCAAATTTGCGAGCCGGCTTGCGCGAACGCGTCCACAAGCGCGCGCCCCATGATACCCGCTGCACCGGTCACCACGACGCGTTTGTCTTTGAATTCTGGTCCGAAATCGATCATTTGCCTTCTCCAATTCGGTCGCCGAACCTGGCCCCAATCAGATTGGCGCTGAGGACCAGCAGAAACAGCGCCAGGCCGGGAAACATCGCGATCCACCATGCGGTTGCGATGTAGTTCCGCCCGGTCGACAGCATCGAGCCCCAGCTGGCGGTCGGGGGCTGCACGCCCAGACCCAGAAAGGACAACCCGGCCTCAAACAGAACCATCAGGCCGAATTCCAGCGTCGCGACGACCAGCAGCGGGCCGATGATGTTGGGCAGGATATGGATGGCCAAAACGCGCAGCGGACTGGCCCCCATGGAGCGAGACAGCTTTACGAAAGGTCTTTCTGCGATGGCCAGCGTCTGGCCATAAGCGACCCGCGCATAGCGGGGCCACCGGGTCAGCGCGAGCACCAGAATGACATTCAGAAATCCCGGCCCCAGCACCGCAACTGTGATGATGGCCAGCAAAATGGCGGGGATCGAAAGGAAGATGTCGACAAGGCGCATCAGAATGGTCTCGGTCCAGCCCCGCAGGTAACCCGCGATCATGCCAACCAGCACTCCGACGATGCCCGACAACAGAACAGACAGGGCGGCAACTGTCAGCGAAACCCGCGCGCCGTAAATCAGACGTGAAAGGACATCGCGCCCCAGCTCATCCGACCCCAACAGAAAGACCGTGCCGCGGGTTTCGAAGCCGGGTGGTTTCAACCGGCCCAGAAGGTTCTGCCGATCCGGGTCAAGCGGTGCCAGCCAGGGGGCAAACACAGCGCAGAACACGAGCGCAAGAAACAGGGCCACCGGCCACCATGCCAGCGCGGCTTTGATGTCAAAGGATGCGCGCGTCACGATGTCCCCGCCAGCCGCACCCTTGGGTCGACAACCGAATACAGGATATCCGCCGCAAGGTTGGCAAAGATGGTTACGAAAGCACCTAGAAGGACGATAGCCTGGACAACCAGAAAATCGCGTGAGGCAATGCTCTGCACGGTCAACAACCCCAGACCGGGCCATGCAAAGACGGTTTCGACAATGACAGCACCGGCCAGCAACTGCGAAAGTTCCAGCGCGGTGATCGAGATGATCGGTATCATCGAGTTGCGCAGCAGATGTCGCCGCACAAGACGACCCGTTCGAACCCCGCGTGCGCGCGCGGATCGCACATAATCCTTTCCAAGCTCATCCAGAACCGCAGCCCGGGTAATCCGCGCATAGGTGGCAAGGGACAACAGCCCAAGGGCAATGGACGGCATGATTAGGTGGGAAAAGGACCCGGTCCCCGAGGATGGCAGCCATTTGAGCCAGACACCAAAAACGAGGATCATCATGATCCCGGACCAGAAGGTCGGCATCGACTGACAGGCCAGCACGAACCACATAATGGCCTTTGAGGCCCGCTTGCCCTTGGTCAGCGCCATGATCAAGCCCAGCGGCAATCCGATGCACAGGGCCACGGTGATCGCCCCTGCCGCAAGTTGCAACGTTTTGGGAATGCGGCTGGACAGGATATCCCAGACATCCGCGTTCTGAACAAAGCTGCGTCCCAGATCGAATCGGGCAAGATCGCTCAGGAATGACAGGTATTGAATGACAAGTGGTCGATCGAGGCCAAGCGTTACCCGCATGGCCTCGATGTCTGCCTCCGTGGCGGTTTCGGGGAGAAGCAGCGCTGTCGGGTCTCCGGAGAGGCGCTGGATGAAGAACACCAGCGTGACCACTCCGAAGGCCGCAATCAGGGCCTGACCGCCTCGGTTAAGCAGAAAGCGCAGCATGCTTATTCGTTGATGCTCATTCGGTTGAGGAACATGCTTTCATTCGCGGTCGGCGTGAAGGACAGGTCCGATGATGCGCCATACAGAACTGCGGCCTGATACATCGGCAGCAGATAGTAATTGTCACGCACCATCTGATGCACCTTGTCATAGGCATCCTGACGCACTTGCGGATCAAGCGAACCACGCGCGGTTTCCAGCAGGGCATCCAGTTCCGGCACGTTCACACGCGACCATCTGCTGTCCGAATGCAAGGTCGGATAGGCGATCCCGTCCGCGTCCTGACAGGCACATGACCAGCGACCAAAGCTGAGCTCCGAGTTCTCGGCTGGCTCCGAGCGCACGATATCCAGATAGGTTGGCATATCGGTCATGCTGATCGAGACGTTGAAGCCCACATCGTTCAGCATCTGTTGCACCGCCTGAACGATGCGCTGGTCGAACACCGGGGCCGTGGCCAGCGTCGCCGGGGTGGCGGCAAGATCGGCCTTGGCGGAAATCAGTTCCTTGGCTTGTTCGGGGTCATATTCGAACAGGGCCAAATCCGGTGAGTACCCAAAGTGCGCCGGGCTCGACATCTGGGCCATCGGAACTTCGCCTGCCTGCAACAAGCCTTCGGTGATCCCAAGACGGTCAATCGCCATACTGGCCGCCTTGCGCATTTCCAGATCGTTGAACGGGGGTTTGTCCAGGTTCAGACCCATATACCCGACACGTTCGGTTGGTGCAGACAGCAGATCAACGTCTGGGTTTGCCTCGATCTGAATACCCGCATCCGCATCGATGCTGACAACCAGATCAGCCGTTCCGGCCAACAGGTCGGCCACACGGGTCGCGGCGTCGGGCACGGCCCGGAACACGGCATTCTCGAAAGGTCCTGCTTCGCCCCAATAATTGTCGTTGCGGTTCAGAGTGACCGACACGCCCCGGTCCCAGGTGTCAAACACATAGGGACCCGAGCCCACCGGCGCTTCGTTGAAGGCGTCGCGCCCGACCTCTTCCACGATCTTTTGCGGTACGATCGACAGCTTGACCAATTGCGCCAGCAGGGCCGGGTAAGGCTGCGCGGTGGTCAGCACCACTTTGGACCCGTCCACGACCTTTGCATCAGTGATCTGGTTGAACTGACCCAGCTGCGGCGATCCGAATTCGGGATCGGTGATGCGCTTGACCGAAAACACCACGTCTTCGGGCGTCAGGGCCGAGCCATCGTGGAAGGTGACGCCTTCGCGAATGGTCAACTCCAGCTCGGTGTCCGAAAGCTGCTGCCAACCGGTGGCGATCTGTGGCACAATCTGACCGTCATTGTCCCGCGTGACGAGATTGTCGAAGATGTTGCGATATACATAATAGCTGTCCGGGTTCCACTGTAGATGCGGGTCCAGCGACGACGGCTCGCCCGCCAGATCGATGGTGATATCCCGCGCGAAGGCAGGTGAAGTCAGGGCGGCCATCGCGACAGCACCCAGAAGATGCTTGAGTGAAGGTTTCATAGATCTCTCCTGTTTTGGGCAGTTGGTCTTGTTTTTGATTGCAGTCCCGGACGCATCAACGGCGTCTGGTCTTTCAGCAGTTGACGGGTGAAATAGGCCTCTTGCGCGGCCATCAGGTCTTCGCGGGCACGCTGCACCGCCGCCCCGTCGCCCGCACACAGTGCCCGGATCAGCGCGGGTCCGTCTGTGCGGCGCAGGGGATTTTCCGGGGTGGCTGCGTCGAAGTAATGGGTGATGCGCGCCGTGTGGTGCCATAGCTTGCGCAGGTGGCGCGCGGTGAAAGGATTACTTTGCTCCAGCATGATGCCGTCAATTCGATTGAGGTAATAGTTGGCGGTTCTGACCACGCCCGGCTCGGTCCGGCCTTCGATGGCCGACAGCATATGCCCGATCTGTTCCAGTTCTTCGCAGGCCGCTTTGTCCAGCTTGATATCGGACAGTGAGGGTTCAACAATGCGTCTTGCAGCGATGATCTGCCCGATCAGCGCGCCGGTGATGGGCAGAACCTGCCACCCGGTGCGCGGCTGCGGCGCGGCCCAGCCATCATACCCCAACCGCGCAAGCCCGGACCGTGCGGCGGCCTTGGTCAGACCGAAGCGTTTCATCACATCGGCTTCAGTCACCGTCTCGCTCGGCAGCAGCTCACACCAGATGACCGCATCCAGCAACCGATCCTCGGCAAAGCGAACCTTGCCATCGGGGTTAGGTGTTCCGTCTTCCGAGACGGCAGGGCGGAGCAAGGGCGACGTTGGATCGTACATGGAATTTCAAAATGATGTTATTGACATGTCAAACCTACCTATATGACATTTTTAATCAAACAATTTCTTGAACCGGGGCGACGTGATGTCGAAAAAACGCATATCCATCGCGGGAATCAGCACGCTTTTAGGGCAGAATTTCGCAATCAAAGTCTTGCAAAATCCTGAATTCATTGTCGAAAGCCTGCACGATGATAAATTGCGCGGTGCGAATTGTCGTTTGTCCGACATTTGCGACTGGAACGTGGCGGAGTCTGCTCTGACCCGACTTGATGACCTGCCGTTGCTGCCTGCTGACGCGCCCGCTCAGGCGCCAACGCTGGTTTCGTTCCTGCCAGATTCGGTGGGAGAGCAGATCGAAGCCCGCCATCTTGCAGGCGGCACGCGCGTGATCACCCATTGCGAATACGCACGGCTGTCCGCGCCCTTGCTTATGCCCGGCGTTTCGCAGATCGACAGCGCACCCGCCCTGGCGGCAACACCCAATTGCACAACGGCAATCTGCGCACCGCCATTGGCCTGTCTGAACCAAGCGTTCAAGGTAGAACGCGCAACACTCACGACCTTGCAAGCCATCAGCGGGACCGACATACCCGGTATGCCAGCCTCCGCCATCCACGATCAGGTGGTCGGACATCTGTCTGGCGAGGCAGATGCTTTGTCGAACGAGCTGTCGATCCTGTTTGACGGCAGTTTCCCCGTTGACACCTTCACCACCCGGGTTCCGGTGTGGCGCGGACACACAATCACCATGGCCGTAGACCTGTCCGAAAACCCCGACATCGCGACGATCGAAACGGTCTTGGACGCTGACCCGGACATCATACTTCAAAAAGCTCCAAGGCACCGGAGACAATTCCTGTCCGATGCCCCGCTGACGACGATCGTCAACCTGCGCCGCACGGAGCGCGGTGCTTTGATTGTCTTGGAAGGCGACAATCTTGAAGCCGCCACAGTCGGGGTCATGCTAAAGATACTAGAGCAGCTTTCTTCGTGAAACCGCCTGCGATGTTTGAAATGCGAAATCCGTGGTCCAATCCCGGCTTTTTCTGACCATTGAGCTGTCCCGCTCGTCGCCCGCGTAGCAACCATTCGCCGGTCTTGTTCGACCCCAGCAAGGGCGGATGACCAGACTGCGGACAATCCCCAAATTCGCTGCTGAGCCGGCAGTGACGACTTATTGAGATTCATCTGCCTGGCGCCCAAACCGTTGCTCTTGGATGGCGAACGATTGCCATTTGACATTGCCGTAGGGGGTTGGTCAGTTTGAAAGGTGAACCAAAAAAATGAGGCTCGTCTTTCATGAATTTTCCGGCGTTTTTGATTTTTGTTTTGTTGCTCTTTCCAGCAACTGCCCGTGCCCAGGACAGCTCTTTTTGGACTCCACCCACTAATCTCACTGGATGCGGCGGCAGTTTTTCAGGCGTCAATTCTTTTACCTTGTCGCAGCAAATTGTGCGTCGCCCATTTCCGAATGACGACGGAGTCAATTTCACGCACTACTACGGGATAGGCTTATCGCGAACAATGGCAGGTAAGGACGTTCAAGGTTTCAAGAACTACATTTTGGAAGTCGCTCGGGCAAAGACGTACACTAGAGGGACATACAAGTCAGGGAATTCTCCTTTTTATATTCAATCCACAATTTTAAAACTCACGGCTTTGTATATTACTTTCATGGATTCCAAAGGCCTACTTACTGCTGAGGAGCGGGCGACATTAATCGCTTGGGGCGCTCCAATGGTGAAAAATCAAAAACAGCTTAAGGGAAATAGTGCCGCTGACAGCCGGGCTGCGTCCGGTGTTGCGCTCATCAGTTGGGGTTCAGTCACGAACGATAAACGATTGATAAAAGCCGGTCAGAGAAACTGGCAGCAGGCACTTCCATATTTGATTGGCAGCACTGGCAATCTTACGCGACACAAAGACCACAAAGATGTACCGCTGAGCGAACTAAGTATGGAAGACGAGTATAATGAGACCTTGGCGCCCGTTATCGAGGGTGCTGCGATGTTGGAGAACCTTGGCATTGATGCTTTCAACACTTCTTACAAAGGGCGAAACGTTCATGACGCGGTCAATTGGTGGGCTGATGTCGTCGCAAGCAGACCACCCGGTTTCGACGGCTACCGGAGGAAAAACCACACTTGGTCGCTCGGTTGGATACCCATTTACGTCTGCAAGAACCCGAATAGCCCTTCAGCTCCACTATTGCGGCGAATGGCCAAAGACGTATCAAAGGGAAGGAAGCCAATGTTTGAAGCAATAAGCCTAGGAACTGCAACTGATTGTATCTGGGGTTACAGATAGACCATTTTGCGTGAATTCCCCTCTTTAGCCACCTGAACGCGTATGGAGCAATGCAGCTGCAGAGAAAGCAGTTCAATGCCGAAACTGTCCGTTTCTCAAGATCTGAAAAGTCTAGTTTTGAAGGTCAAATTCAGGCTGCGTCTTGTCTAAATGCGGATCGGAGAATGCGGTCAATACATTGCGCGGTTGTGGGTCCAGCAAGAACCCCAGTTCGGATTGGCCTTCCAGTACAGAGTTTTCACAGTTGCTGACGATCCGAATGCGCGATATGGAAACCGCACTCGGAAACACAACTGTGAGAAGAGTTTGCGACTGTACCGAGTGGAACATTCCAAATTGGTATGCCGAAGCCAGTCGGGGATTTCACATGATCAGAAAAAAATCAAAGCGCTTGCCCATCTGCGTCGAAGAACTGGAGTTTTTCCGGCGCGAAATGTAGGCCTATTCTGGTCCCTGCTTTGATATCTGTGTCCCCGCCAAGCCGAATAGTGACCTTTTCCTCGGTCCCACAATCGACAATGACGAACATGTCAGCCCCGAGGTATTCGACCACCTCGACCATCCCGTCGCTGTGACCGGTACCGGGTTCCACCGCGGTGATGTGCTCGGGACGGATGCCCAGCTTCGTGGCCGCACCGCCCCGGTCGAACGGACCACGACCTCCATTTTCCAGTTGGAACTCGGATTCAGACACTGTGCACGGAATGACGTTCATTTTTGGGCTGCCGATGAACTGCGCAACGAACAGGTTTGCTGGGCGTTCATACAGTTCGCGTGGGGTCCCGACCTGAGCGATCTTGCCGAATTCCAGCACAACGATCCGATCGGCCAAAGTCATCGCCTCGACCTGATCATGGGTTACGTAGATCATGGTACGGTTCAAGCTTTGATGCAGTTTGGCGATCTCATAACGCATTTCGACTCGTAAAGCGGCATCGAGATTAGACAATGGCTCGTCGAACAGAAATGCAGTGGGGTCCCGCACAATCGAGCGTCCGATGGCAACGCGCTGGCGCTGACCTCCTGACAAATCCTTGGGGCGTCGCTCCAGGTAGGGCTCGAGCTTGAGGACTTCGGCCGCTTTGCCCACGCGCTCGGCAATATCCGCTTTGGACTCGCCCGCGACCTTTAACGAGAAACCCATATTCTCGGCCACCGTCAGATGGGGATAAAGCGCATAGGACTGGAACACCATGGTCAGCCCCCTTTTTGACGGAGGATGATCCGTGACGTCATCTCCGTTGATCAGCAACGACCCGCGCGAGATATCCTCAAGACCGCCAATCATCCGCAACAAGGTGGATTTGCCGCAGCCCGAGGGGCCGACGAAAACCACAAACTCACCTTCTTCGATCAGCAGGTCGATGCCCTTGATGACCTGCACCTCGCCGAACCACTTCTCGACAGCGCTGAGTTCGATACTGCCCATTAGTTCCTCCCTGCCCAATGCAACCAGACGGCGGCGGTCCATGTGAACGAGTCGCCGCCCGCTGGACCTCCTGTCAAAGGATCGAAATACTCGGCAAAACCATGCTCTGCGATCAGGCGGGCGGTTTTCAGACGCAGGGTCTCGGCCTCGACTCCATGACCCATCTCGGCCAATCCAAAACCCGTCAGCATGTTCATGAACGCCCATGTCGGGCCACGCCAATACCGACGCGCGTCAAATTTGGGCAAGCCCGGATCATAGCTCGGGATCGGGTGCGGAACCGTGGTCAGAACCGTTTTGACCCGCTCTAGCATAGGGGCCGAGTCGATCCCGGCGTACCAGCACAGATAGCTGGCGTTCGAGACACTCTGTGCCCATTGTCCGGTATGCGCATCGCGTGCATCAAACGCACCAAGCGTGTCGTTCCAAAGAGACCACGCTCCTGCCTCCAATCTGGCTATATCCGCGTCGAGACCTTCGGCCTCCATCCCCAGCTCTGTACTGACGAGCAGCAGATCCCGGGCTGCGCGTAACGTAGTGAAGCTCATGGTGGGGTCGGCGACACGGAACGGGTTCAGCTCCAGCAGCTTGGCTTGGTCCCAACCGGCTTCGCGACCAATCTGAACCAGCTTGATGTAGCGGTCATAGTCGTATTTCGTCGGCCGATCGGCACTGTTTACGTGACTCGTATCGCGGCGCTGATATTCGCCTACGTCCGATGCATCAATCGCGGCCATGGTGTTGTCCCAATCGGGGGCATTATCGCGTCCAGCTTCCCACGGGTGCGTGGTGCACACGGCGCCATGATCGTCCAGCCGCCAGGTCATGACCCAGCGGTGCCAGGCCAGCAATTTGGGGAACAGGGCGCGCATCCGTTCGGCCCCTGCGGTTCGGTCCATCTCTAGCACGCGCCGCGCCATGGTTGCCGCCAGCGGAGGCTGGATGATCCCCGAAGAAGGAATAGGCCCAGTGCCCCCCCACACATCTGGGCCGGGAAAATACCCGGGATCAGGTTTGTGAAACAGGATATGCGGGACCATACCATCTGCCCACTGGCCCGAGAACAGCGTCTCAAGCTCGACCCATGCGCGATTGATGTCGAACTCGGCAAATCCCAGTGCAGCGACGGCGCTGTCCCAGTTCCACTGATATGGGTAAAGGCCACTGGTGGGGATGGTATAACCACCGCGATCATTGGCAATCAGAATGTTGCGGGCCGATTCAGTCGGGCTCGTATAGTAGTTCATCTCAGTCATCCTTTGACGGACCCCGCAGTCAGGCCCTTGGTCATGAAACGTTCAAGTCCCAGAAACAGCGCCATGATGGGAACGGTGGCGATCACCGCACCGGCCATCAGGTGCTGTCGGGGAATTTCCGAGGAGTTCAGCATTGTGACGCCTCGGGTCAGGGTAAATTTCGACGGATCGTCCAGCAGCATGAAGGCCAGCAGGAACTCGTTCCAGGCGATCATGAAGACATAGAGCGACACCGACGCCAGCGCAGGCAGGCTGAGCGGCAGGGTGATCTTCCAGATCACCGCCAGCCGCGACAGGCCATCCATCAGACCGGCCTCTTCCACTTCGGTCGGCAGACCTCGGAAATAGCCTTGAAGCATATACAGCGCGACCGGGATCGTTGTGACCGGATAGATCATAACGATGCCAAGGATCGAGTTGCGCAACCCGGTCAGCGAGAAGGCAATATAGATCGGCAGCGCCAGCACGATCATCGGCACCATGTAGATCAGCAGGATCGAGCGTGAGAACGCCTTTTGCCCTTTAAAGCGGAACCGTGCGACGGCATAGGCGCCGGGGACGCTGAACAGCAGGGTGATGAACACCGTCAGGACCGAGACATACAGCGAGGTCCACAGATAGGTGCCGAAATTGAAATCGCGGAACAGTTCGGTGTAGCTGCGGAACAATGCCGTGCCTTGGGACAGGTCGACCGAGAAATCCAGCGGGTTCTGCAACAAGGCCTGTTGCGATTTCAGGCTGGTCATCACCATCACATAGAACGGGATGACTACGATCGCGGTGAAGAAGATATAGCCGAAGCCGGTGCAGAACCGGATCACGGCCTCTTCATATTCATGGCGGGTCAGCTCTGCGAACGGTGTTTCCTTCAGAATTGCCGCCAAGGACAGGTGCATGACAACCGCCATCGCAACCACAGTGACCAATACCGCCTGCAGCGACGTGTCCGAGTCGATCAGAACCGGCCCGAACCTGGTCAGGCAGGACAGGCCCAACAGCGCTGAAATCCCCAAACGGGCCGGAGCGCGCTGCGCCGGGAAGCGGACATAGACCAGACCGGCCACAGCCCCCCAGATCAGGCAGAGCAGGACCTGCGGACGGAACGCCGCCCCGGTCGAGAATGACATGGTAATGGCGACCGATGTGGCGATCACCACAAGCCAGAGCGCGCCCAGAACCGGGGCCGTGATATACCCTTTGCGCATCACAAACCCTCCTCGCGGCTGATAAAGCGGAAGAAGACGAAGCTGAAGGCGATCAGGCACATCAGGATCACGACGGCAACAGCCGCGCCCGCGCCGATGTTGGAAATCGCAAAGGCCTGTTCATAGACATTCACGGTCAGCGTGCGGGTGCCCGCGTTGCCGCCGGTCAGCAGGAAGATGTCGTCGAACTTGTTGAACGTCCAGATGAAGCGCAGCAGGAACAGTACCGACAGGATGCCCAGAAGCTGCGGGATGCTCAGCAGCCAGAATTTCTGGAACGGCGAGGCCCCGTCCATATCCGCTGCCTCATACATGCTGCTATCGATGGATTGCATCCGCGCCAGAATGAACAGGAAGGACAGCGGGAAATAGCGCCAGATCTCAAACACCGTCACCATGATCAGTGCTAGGGGGCGTTCGCCAAAAAAGTTGATCGGTTCGCTGCTCAGGCCCATCTGTACCAACAAGGCATTGGCCGAGCCCGAGAACGGATCGAACAGCGTGACCCACGTGAAAGCCACAGCAATGACCGGGGCCACATATGGAAACAGGTACAGGCCCCGTATGATCCCTTGCCCTTTGAAGCTTTTATTCAGCAACAAAGCCGCAAAAAGCCCCATCACCAGCGCCCCGATGGTGCCAAAGACGGTGTAGAACAGCGTCACCCAAAGCACGCCCCAGAACTCATCCCCGTCAAAAACGCGGGCATAGTTTTCAAGGCTGAACTCGAAGTTCGTCAGAATGTTCGGCCCGCTTCCGGTGACACCGGGCTCTGAGGCTTCGATCAGATCCTCGAATGCGTCAGGGTCCCCGTCCACGGTGACCGGGATGCGGATGCGCTCGCGCTGGCCGCCTTCCAGTGTGCCGAAATCGCAAAACAGGTTTGGCCCGTCCAGAACGCAGGGCGCGGCGACCTCTCCGGCGGTGACGCCATCTGGCAGAACGTCGGTCAGGGTCACGCCTTCGACGGCGATCTCCTGACTGGAGTTGCGCAGGCGGTATTCGATGCGCAGGTCGTCACCCGATCCGCGCAGGCTTTCGCGCACCACAGGCGCGGGCGGGCGCAGGTCAGACAGGGTGAACGGCTTGAAGCTGATCCAGAAGATCGCCAGCAAAGGCAGGATCACCACAAGCGAGACGCTGATCACGGTCGGAGACAGCAGTGCCCAGGCCAGACGCGCCTCGCGTTTGGCAAGCGCCCCGGTTCCGGTCGGTGGGGTGGCCGAAGTCATGGGATACCTCGAAGGGTTGAGTGCAGCGGCGCAACCGCCGCTGCAAAAGTCACAAGGTTATTGCACCTTGGCGAGTTCTTCGTTCATGGCGGCAACGGCGGCAGCGGCGTCGATCTCATCGTCGATATACTGACGCACGACGCGGTTGATGGCCTGACTGTTGATCATCTTGGATGCCAGGGCCAGTTGACCCTCGGCAACGCCCCAGCGCTGCGCCACATCCAGACCGCCAACGATTTCGTCGATCATCGCCTGATCATACAACTCACCCAGCGGGGCCTTGCGGTCCACACCAACGGGCAGTTCTGCCCATGCGTCCGAGAAAGCGGTTGGGTTGTCGGCATTGCCGCGACGCACCGGGAACTTGCCCTCGGGCGCGATGGCCAATGTTTGGGTATAGCCGTCATCCATGGCGAATTTGACGAACTCCATGGCGGCGTCGGTATCGGCGTCATTGGTGATGCCGAAATACCGAACATCACCCCAGGCCGCGCCATCGGGGTTGGACGGGCCCGAAAAGTTGGTGACAATGCCAGTCTTGGAGGCCAGATCGCGCGAGGTCGGATCATCGTTGATTGTCGGCGGGGCGCTGTCGCGCAGGCCGGCCAATTCGTCCAGAATGAAGGGCGACCAGATGATCATCGCCGCTTTGCCGTCGAAATACAGCTCGCGCGATTGCTTCCAGAACAGCTCGCCCGGAGGGGAGGCGTTTGAGATCGCCTTGTAGAAATCCAGAACCTCGGTGGTTTTGGCCTCATCCAGCGGCTGGAAGCCGTCCGCGCCAACCGGCGAGACGCCATTGGCAAGAAAGACATGCTCCAGCACCTGGCTCATGAAGTTCTCGTCCACCTTGGTGGCTGCGACAAAGCCGTACATCTCAGGCGGGTTGTGCAGTTTTTCCAGCGCAGCCTCGACCGCCGCAAAAGAACTGGGCGCGTCCAGCCCTGCGTCGTCGAACAGGTCTTTCCGATAGACAACCATCTGCGTCCAACCATCAACGGGGACAGAGGCGGTTTCACCATTAAAGGCCGCCATGCCCAACGCTCCGGGCGCGAATGTGTCAGCACCCAGCTCTTCGATCACCTCGGTGGCGGCTTCGGTGTCCAGAATACCAGCCTCGGCCCAGGGCAAGGCGTACTGCAGCGGGTGATAGACCACATCTGGCAGGTCTCCGGCGGCAAAAGCTGCGGTGGCGCGGGTGCCCAGATCGGTTTCGGTAACAGGGATCACCTCGACCGTGGTGCCGGTTTCAGCTTTGAACTGGTCCGCCATTTCCTGCTGTTTGGCCAGTCGCTCGGGCTGTTCTTCGGTTGTCCAGAACCGGATCGTGTCCGCCTGCGCTGACACGGTAGTCAGTACAAGAGCAAGCGATGTTCCCAGCAGCAGTCTGGACGCTGTGGATGTCAATTTCATTGTTGGTCTCCCCGTTTTTGGTTTGTCAGATATTGTCGTTTCTGCGCCAGTTCTTCCGGTGTCAGTCTTGGCGGACCGTCCGATCCCCCCTCGACAAGGGTGGCGTCGGTCAGTTCGTGTAAAGTCGAAGGGTCGGCGCCCCGGATTTGCTGGATCAACAATGTTGCCAACCGTTGTCCAGCGTTGTGGGAGTCCACCGAAAAGGTGGTGAGCGCCGGACGAGCATATTGGCATTCCGGCACGCCATCATAGCCAATCACCGAGATGTCGCGCCCGATCTCGAACCCCTGATCCTGCGCATCCGCGCAGAAACCCAGCGCGGCCAGATCGGTTGCAAAGACAATAGCGGTCGGAGGCTGATCCAGCGCCACCAAAGCCCGTCCCTGCGCTGCGCCATCTTTACGCGTACGCGCACCCTCGCGGATCAGTTCCGGGATCAGCGGCAGACCGGCGGCTTGCAGGCCTTCGACATAGCCCTCACGGCGCAGATGGGCGTAGTTAAACTTGGGGTCGCTGCCGACAAAACCGATACGAGTATGTCCGAAATCGCTCAGCCGCAAAACGGCGTTGCGCATCGCGCTTTCCCCCGCAATGTCGAACCACGAGGTGTCATCCCACCTGTTCGGTTGGCCGTAGCCTGTGCGCCCATACAGGATATGGGGCACCTCAAGCCTGCGCAGCAGTCCGACACGGGCGTCCTTCACAGCAGTGCGCGGCAAAATGAAACCGTCGGCCTTGCGCTCTTCAAACAGGCGGTTGAGCACCTTCAGAGTGTCCTGCTCGGATGCGGCGGTTGAAATCGTCATTGTCCAGTCAAGTTTACTTGCGGCGTCACAAGCACCAGCCAGAAAATCCTGCAAGAAAGGGTTGTGTTGGTCCGGTTCGTCAGCATTCAGCACCATGGCAATCGCGCGCACCTGACCGGTGCGGATAGCCTGCGCGTGACTTAGCGGGCGGTATCCCATCGTGCGGGCAGCCTTTTCGACCCTTTTTCGCGTGATCTGCGAAATGTCTGGATAGCCGTTCAGGGCGCGCGACACCGTGCTTTTCGATAAACCCAGATGTGCAGCAAGTTCGTCAATTTTGACCCGGCCCGGACCCGAAGCGCGATCTGCAGGTTTGCGCGAGTGATATGAAAGATTCGTAGTCACCCTTTGCATTTTTTGTTCCGAAACCGGTTTCGGCAACACAAAAGTCAAAAATTTGTGCAAAATGCCAAAAGAACAATCTTCGGCTATGCCAAGCAAGGCCCAACGCTATGGCAGAAAATTGTTCGGCAATTGTGTTGGTGAGGTCAGCGTATGTCCAATTGGGTAAAACGCTTTTGGGCGTGTGCCCGTACTGCGGCCACGGACAAATATTTTGCACTTACCCTATACATTGTGGCGTAGTCGACCGTAACGGAAGTTGTTTAGCCTTGATAAAGGAACTCTTCGTCAAATCTCACTTTCTTGGGGAAGTGACCCCCTTTTTGAAAGACCAAACTGGAACATGTTTGAACGCTACAAGCATCATACGACGTGCGTGTAAATCCAAATCCAATGTATGCGATGCATCTTTCAAATAGCACCAATTCAACTCACGCGGGGTCTAGCGAGAAGATGTTCCATACCTGTTGGCTCGCACATCTTTGCCTGGCCATTTTCCTGAGGAAAAACTTCTTGCCAAAATGGCTGTCCACACAGGAGAGAAGATCGGCTCCAGCATCCGGGTAACCAATTGCGCCAAAGCTGCAATGCAAACTGATCCGATCAAAGTCGCTGCGAACATAGACATGTTTGACCAGCGTTCATCCGATGCCCCTTGGCCGAAACGTTGGACAACGGCCAGAACAAACGGATGAAACAGGTAAATAAACAGCGTCAAGCTGGCCAAGTAGGCCACTCCGGTCGCCAGGGCCGGTTTCAGATAAACTTTGAACCCAAAGAGAATTCCGATCGACCCAATCGAAATGAACATAAGAGCCAGTGGCGCGGCATCGCGCCAATGTGTGGCCAAAAGAGCCACGACAACAAAGGACAAGACAATTTTGCTGTCTTTTGTCTGGGCGTAGAACAAACACCACCCCAGTGCAGCAAGTTGGAAGGCTCCGACCGTGTGCCGCAACCTGTGCGCTGCTTCAATTTCCATTACCCCTGCATATTCAAACGCAAGAGAGGCGCAAATCAGAATAACCGCCCCGGCTGCAAGTGGAGAGCCCGCAACCCACCTGCGCACCTTTGGGATCAGGAAGGGCAGGCAGGCAAGGGCCACAACTTGCACCAAAGCGGAAATGTACCAGTAGAAATGGATTTTTGTGCCGTTGTTTCTGGTTTCATCGTAATTCCCGAACAACAACCACCAGTCAGCCTTTACTGGTGTCAAGGCGAAGTGCACAAGTATCAGGATCAGGTAATACCAAAGAAGCACCTTACCCATGGATCGCAAGGCGACGCGCAAAACGTCGCCCTTGAACAAAGACTCGCTCTGGAATCTGGCGATGGAATAGCCGCTGAGGACAAGCAGAAAATAGGCGCCACCGCCCAGATAAAACTGGGTCGAATGATTGGCCAATATCACACAAATGGCTGCGACCCTGAACACCATTTCCATCGGCACCGCGCGCGAGGGCTGAATGTCCTTGGGGGTCTCATTGCTTTCGAGTGCAACCAGGTCTGCAAGCGGTCTTCTTTCCCACCCTTCCGGAACATCGTGTCCCTTACTGCTCAGAAACAGCTCAACCTCGAGATAGGAAAGGCTGTCACCGCCGTAATCGCTGAAGGATTTCGACAGGTCGATGTATTCGACCCGCAAGGCATGTTTCAAGACCGACAGGAAATCGTCAGTGCTCGTATCGGAAGAAGCCTCAATTTTTTCGGCCTGTGTCCGAAGTGCACGGTAATCGATCTTGCCGGATGGCAATGTCGGCGCCTGGTCCAGATACTCAATCTTGACCTGATTGGTTCCAAGCTTGAACCTGTCCCTCAGGCGAACCTCAAGCGAGGGCTCCGATTGGGATCCAATCACAAAGACCGCCAGCAAATCGTCTGTTCCACTGCAATACGCAGCAATCTGATCCGATCTGAGATACGCCTCGACATCATCAAGGTTGATGCGCAGCCCGTTGGGCTTGATGAATCTGGACTTGCGGCCAACGATTCTGAAAAAGCCGTCCTTGGTCCTTTCGGCGATATCGCCGGTTCTCAGTTCGGACAATTCATGCCCGTGTCCAAGGTCTCTTCGACTGGTCGCATAGCCCATCATGACGTTCGGGCCCCGATAAACCAGTTCGCCGGCTGTATTGGTCGCGGAAATCACGCTTTGGTCTTCGGCTACGATCGTAAGCTCACCGCCGGGGATGGCCTGACCGATCGTGTCGATTTCATCTGGGGCCGCTCCGAGTGGGACATACGATATTCGAGGCGATGCCTCGGTCTGCCCGTACATCGGGATAAAGCCCCAGCCCTCACGAACCGATAACGATCTGAAGGAACGCGCGAGGTCCTGCGGCAGCTTGCCCCCGGCTTGTAAGATCAGGCGCAAGCTGGGCAGTTTTGTGTTGGTGAAGCCCGACTTTTCCAACAGTTCAATCTGCAGCGGCACCAGAGGCAGAACAGAGACGTCAAAGCGCCGTGCCAAATTCCAGAACTCATCCGCTGTCGTTGGATGGTCGGTCAGTATGCACGTCCCGCCCGCAGCCAGTTGTGTGTTCAGCACCGACATGCCGTATGAGTAAAACCAGGGCAAAGAGGTTATCGCAACATCCTCATCGGTCAGCGACAAATACGTGACAATGGACCAGGTATTCGAAGCGATATTCCGGTCTGAAAGGCGAACCAGTTTGGCCGAGCCGGTTGTTCCCGATGTCGACAACAGAATCCGAAGCTCGGGCGACATCTCGGCCTGCAGGCTCGAACCAACTTGCGTATTGAGTTTGCCGTCGCGGTGAGAAACCGTCAGGTTTGGCTCGAATGCGCGCTGTATGCTATCCCGCGCCGATGGGCGATTGGGCTCTGTCAGTATGATTGGCCAGTTTTGCCGCAAAGCGCCAAGATAGGCGACGACAGCCATAGGGTGGTTTGATGCTTCCAGCGAAACGATCGGGCGTTCTGTTCCACAAACTTTTTTCGCATCGACCGCCCATTTGTCGGCCTGTTCTGCCAAATCGAGATAGGTCATCGAACCGGAACAGTGAATCAGGGCGATTTTGTCTCCGAACGTCTCAAGGGTTTCCCAAAAGAACAGCTCGTGCCAATCTTCGTTCATTAAATTAGAGCCTTGTAATCACGTAAGAAATTTGAACCACATCACATACAAGCGGTTTGTGCTTTGCTATGCCACAACTTCGTATCTGAGCGTTTGTGTTGGGTTCAATGAGATGTCACAGCTATGTGCAGAAAGTGTGGCAATTTGGATGTTTTGCTCTGAGTGCTGCGGTTTTTTAGTTTCTGCTGTGCGTATCAAGACTTTGGATTTGATACTGAGCGCAATCGTCCACGCGGATAGCTGCACGGAGTCTCGCTTCTTGAGAGAAGACCAGTTCGTCGCAACGTGGAAACGGCTTCTGGCTCACAACAAAACATACAGCTAATTGAACTTGGACAAAGTTGTGTCGTGGCCACCATCTGGGGGAGGAAGGAGTAGGGGTGTTGAACCTGCGGCCCCGGATCACCTCTGTTGACATGGCTGCAGGCTTCAAGATCACGTGCACTGCGAAGAGGGGCTAGGTCCCGCCTGGCGTTCGTGCGTCGGACGGTATTGCCGGGGCTTTGGTTCCTCTTGTCTAGAATCTGAAGATGTTTACCAATGGGGCCGTCATACCGATTGGAGGCCTGTCCATCCACCGGTTGAAGGGGTGAATTGCTATGACAGCTGCATATGACTTTATCATCGTTGGCGGTGGATCGGCCGGCTGTGCGCTGGCCGCGCGGTTGTCAGAAAACCCGGATGTGCGCGTTCTGTTGCTGGAGGCGGGCGGCAGCGACCAGCATCCGTTTTATCATTTGCCCGCAGGTTTTGCGAAGATGACCAAGGGGATCGGGTCCTGGGGTTGGGAAACGGTCCCGCAAAGATACATGCAGAACCGGGTGTTCAACTATACGCAGGCTAAGGTCATTGGCGGTGGATCAGCCATTAACGCACAGATCTACACACGCGGCAATGCACAGGACTATGACGAATGGCGTCAGATGGGGTGCGAGGGTTGGTCTTATGACGATGTCCTGCCTTTTTTCCGCAGGGCCGAGGACAACGACACCTACAACAACAAATACCACGGGCAAGGCGGACCACTTGGCGTCTCGCAGCCCTCGGCTCCACTGCCGATTTGCGAGGCGTATTTTGAGGCCGCCGGGCAGCTGGGTATTCCCAGGAATGAGGATATCAACGGCGAAAAGCAGGATGGCGTCTGCTTCTATCAACTGAATCAGAAACATGCGCGCCGGTCCTCGGCGGCGATGGCCTATCTTGCGCCGATCCGGGGGCGCGGAAACCTGACCCGCAGGTTGGGGACGCAGGTCGCCCGGATTGTGGTGGAAAATGGGGTTGCCAGAGGCGTGCTGTTGATGGACGGAACAACCCTGCACGCGGACAAAGAGGTGATCCTTTCCAGCGGTGCCATTGGTACACCGCGTCTGCTGCAACTGTCAGGGATCGGTCCGGCGGATCATCTGCGCGGATTGGGGATCGACGTGGTACTGGATCAGGCCAATGTCGGCGAGAACCTTCAGGATCATCTGGACCTCTATTGTATCGCCGAAGTGACCGGCCCACATACCTATGACCGGTACACCAAGCCGCATTTGAGCTTGATTGCAGGTCTTCAATACCTGCTGACACGCACAGGCCCGGTGGCATCCAGCCTGTTTGAAACCGGTGGCTTCTGGTACGCAGACCCCGACGCGCGCTCGCCAGATATCCAGTTTCATCTGGGGCTGGGCACAGGCATCGAAAAAGGGGTTGAGGCAATGCCCAACGGCGGCGTCACTCTTAACTCTTGCTACTTGCGGCCACGGTCCCGCGGCACCGTACGTCTAAAAAGCGCTGACCCGGGCAAAGCGCCGCTCCTGGATCCCAATTATCTGCAAGATCCACAAGACCGAGAGATGTCGATCCGGGGGTTGAAACTGACACAAGAGATCCTCTCGCAAAGCGCGTTGGCCCCGTACGTCAAAGCCATCCGTTTGCCGGGGCCAGACGTCAAGACGGATGAGGAATACTTCAACCACATCTGCGAACACTCCAAAACCTCGCACCATTGCGCGGGAACCTGCCGAATGGGTGCGGATGAGGGTGCCGTTGTCGACCCTCGCCTGCGATTCAATGGGATCGAACGTCTGCGCGTGGTCGATAACTCGATCATGCCGACGGTTGTATCATCCAACACCAATGCTGCGGCGATCATGATCGGCGAAAAGGCCAGCGACATGATCCGCGAAGATCATTCTTTCTGAGGATAGTTAAGCAGTTTTGGACCCATACCCGAACTGCCGGAGATTATGCAGTGTGGAGTGATCCGCATGTTCATCTGCCGGAGCTATCAAACAACGAGGGATCGTTGCGTCTATCGGCCATTCGGCAGAATTGAGGCCAAAAAAGAGTGCGTTGCGAAATTTGTCACTGACTGTAGAAACCTCGCGTCCTGCCGTTCGTTGGGGCATTTATCCCCCGCAACGCCATGCTCACTGAGCTTTCGTAAAATGGTGCTGTGAAGGTCGATGATGACCGACAGAATGTGTGATGGTAGGAGTGTGACCAAGACTGGTTCGAATGTGTCTGGCATTAAACGGCAGGCTTCGCCTCGTCCGAAAATACCAACGTCCTGAAAACACTCAGGCCTTACAAATTAATCGATCCAGCATCTGGAATTTACGTTCGACAAACCTGAGAAACCGGTTCGAAGAAGCCGACATGACGCGATCGCGAAGTGTAAGGCAGCCCAAGTGTCTATCAGGGTCACCGATCTTAATTGGAAGTGAGGTCAGGGTATTCTGGCGCTGCATCATGAACACGACAGAAAACGGCAGCACAGTAAGCGAGTCCGAGCCTGTCAGAACATTGGCGACCGCGCTCAGTGATCCCCCGGTGAAGCTGATTTTGAGATCGCGAACTCCAATGCCGTCCAATGTGTTCCTCAAGTCCCGAAACAGCGGGCTGTTCGCTGGTGGTGCTATCCAGGAATATTCGGTGATGTCGTCCAGCTTGACTTCTTTTTTGCGCGCCAAGGGGTGGCCAGCACGGCAGGCGATGACATTGCGGCCCGGTAGAATCTGACGAAACTCGAATTCGTCAGCCACGTCTGCCGGACGAATTGGCAGGATTGCCACATCCAGAGTTTCACCAGAAAGCTGGGACAAAAGTTCGGCTGGATATCCGTAAGACTGATCAATCCTGATATTGGGATGATCGGCCTGAAACTCTGCAATCACACTTGAGATCACACCGTCCATAAAGATCGGAGTTCCGGCGACACGGACCGCGCCCGCCAAACCCTGACGGTATTCCTCTACCAGACGGCTGGCAATACGACCTGCATCCAAAATGCGACGACCTTCCTGCGCCAGTGCAAGCCCCAACTCGGTTGGTTGCAGCGGTCTGCGCGTCGGCAGGAAGAGCGGTTCTCCCACCCGCTCTTCCAGTAAAGACACGCTTCTGGATACGCTCGGTTGGGATTTTCCAAGTAAAACAGCGCCCTCTGTCAAACCGCCCGCTTCGACAATGGCGGCGAGAATTTCCAGGTGTCTTGGGTCCAGCTTCATAACCCGAAGTTATATTGAGCGTAGAGAATTCGATCAAGCGCGCATTCTTGGCCTGCTAGCGTCGCACCAACCCGCAATTTCACGCAGGACAGGAACCCGTCCCATGGCCCCCAACATAACCAGCATCAACGGACAGAAAGTCCAGTTTGGGCAGGGGGTACGCAATGCAATTTGCACTGAGCTGGCCGAGCTTGGGTCTGACAAGACGCTGGTACTTTCGACGCCGCAACAAGCGGACATGGCGATGGAACTGGCAACCACGATCGGTGATCGTGCGGCGGGTGTCTTTACCCGCGCTTCAATGCACACCCCGGTCGACGTGACCGCCGAAGCTGTCGAACATGCACAGTCCGTTCAAGCCGATAGCATCGTTTCCATCGGAGGTGGCTCGACCATTGGGTTGGGAAAAGCGATAGCACTGCGCACGGGGCTACCACAGATCGCCATTCCGACCACATATGCCGGCAGTGAGGCTACTCCGATCCTGGGTCAGACCGAAGGTGGTATCAAGACCACAGTCACGGACCGGACGGTTCTGCCGCGGGTCATTCTGTACGATCCCGAACTTGTGGCGTCATTGCCACCCGCAATGACTGTGACCAGCGCTTTGAACGCAATGGCTCATGCCGCCGAGGCGCTGTATGCCAAGGACCGAACAGCGCAGACCACAGAATTGGCTATCGACGGCCTGAGGGCGTTTGCAGAGGGTCTTCCAACCGTTGTCGAAAACCTCAACGACCTGCAAGCCAGAGAAGAAACGCTGCGTGGCGCATGGGCCTGCGGCACAGTGCTTGGCCTGGTCGGAATGGCGCTGCATCACAAGCTGTGCCACACGCTGGGTGGGTCCTTCAACCTGCCGCACGCGGAAACCCATGCGATCGTTCTGCCTCACGCAATCGCCTATAACGCAGAGGGTGAGCCAGACCTTCTAACCCCTGTCTCGCAGGCTCTGGGAGGCACCGAACCGGGGCAGGCGCTTTGGGATTTCGCTAAGAAAATGGGCGCACCGATGGCTTTGAAAGACCTTGGGCTTGCCGAGGCCGATCTGGATCGCGCCACCAAAATCGCACTCAAGAACCCGTATTGGAATCCGCGTCCCGTCACGGCTGACGGGCTGCGGGTGCTTCTGCAAAACGCTTGGGCGGGCACCGCCCCAAGCGTTTGAGTTCACCGTGTCAAGGGAGGGACACATGATCACACGTCGCAAATTGCTGCAATCCAGCGCCGCAACAGGCCTCGGGCTGGCCGCCGGCGCGCTCGCCGCACCCGCCATCGCGCAGGGAGCGAAGATCAAGCTGGGCTATGTCAGCCCGCAATCTGGCCCGCTGGCCGCGTTTTCCGAGGCAGACAAGTATATTCTGGACAACTTCGCCGCATCCGAGGCCGGCGCGAATTTCGAAGTTATCGTCAAGGACAGCCAGTCCAACCCGAACAGGGCAGCAGACGTCGCGGGTGAGTTGATCGTGGATGATGAGATCGACCTGATGTTGGTCGCCTCGACCCCCGAAACAACCAACCCTGTTGCGGCCACCTGCGAGGCCGAAGAACTGCCCTGCATCTCGACCGTTGCCCCGTGGCAGCCGTGGTTCATCGGCCAGCAAGGCAACCCGGGCGATCCAGCCAGTTGGGAGCCATTCTACTACGCCTATCATTTCTTCTGGGGGCTAGAGGATGTGATCTCAGTCTTCACCGCGATGTGGAACCAGCTGGAGACCAACAAACAGGTCGGCGCTTTGTTCCCGAATGACGGCGACGGCAACGCCTGGGGTGATCCCAATGTCGGCTTCCCTCCGGTTCTGTCCGAGTTGGGGTATTCTCTGACAGATCCCGGCCGGTACCAGAACCTGACCGACGATTTCTCGGCCCAGATCAACGCGTTCCGGCAGGCGAATGTTGAAATCGTCACCGGCGTTCCCATCCCGCCTGATTTCACAACGTTCTGGAGCCAGGCCAAGCAGCAAGGCTTTAACCCGAAAGCCGCAAGTATTGGCAAAGCCATCCTGTTTCCGCAAGCAGTCGAAGCCTTGGGCAATGCCGGAAACAACCTGAGCTCCGAAGTTTGGTGGTCGCCGACGCATCCCTTCTCATCGTCGCTGACTGGCGCAAGCTCGGCTGAATTGGCGCAAGGGTACATGGCCGCCACAAGTCGCCAGTGGACCCAACCCATCGGCTTTGTGCATGCGCTGTTTGAAATGGCTGCCAACGTCATGGGACGTGTGGATGACGCGGGTGACGGGGATGCAGTCGCCGAAGCAATTGCGGCCACTCAACTGGATTCAATTGTCGGCCGGATCGCCTTTGATGGGGCGGGCCTGCCGCCCTTTGCGGCACAGAACGTGGCAAAAACGCCTTTGGTCGGTGGGCAATGGCGGCTGCTCGACAATGGAAGCTATGACCTTGTGATCGTCGACAACTCTTCTGCGCCCGAGATTCCCACAGCGGGCGTGATGGAAGAAATCTCCTGATCGCAATGAAACCAGAGCCCCGGACCCAAGTCCGGGGCAGGAACACCGGTATGACCATTCTTTCGCTCAAAAACGTCTCCAAAAGCTTCGGAGCCCTGACCGTTACGGACGATGTCAGCTTTGACGTCGAACAGGGGCAAGCCCTTGGGATTATTGGTCCGAATGGGGCTGGAAAGTCGACTTTGTTCAATCTGATTACCGGCAACCTGACCTCTGATACTGGATCAATCCATTTCGACGGGGCTGACGTGACGCGCGTGCCATCCATGCAGCGATGCCTGTCGGGCATAGGTCGTTCGTTCCAGATCCCGCAGCCATTTGATCACCTGACGGTGTTCGAAAACCTGCTGGTGGCGGCGACGCACGGTCAGAGCAAATCTGAACAGGAGGTCGAACAGGCTTGTGCCCAAATTCTGGAGCAAACGGAATTGCTGGACGTGGCGAATGACCCGGCCAGCGGCTTGCGTTTGCTGCAACGTAAGCGGCTGGAGTTGGCCCGCGCAATGGCGACGAACCCTAAGCTGCTGTTGCTTGATGAAATCGCTGGAGGCCTGACTGACGCGGAATGCACCGCCCTGATCAACACGATCAAGGGGCTACACAGCAGTGGCGTGACGATCATCTGGATCGAACACGTCCTGCATGCGCTCACTTCGGTCGTTGAACGGCTGCTGGTTCTGGATTTCGGCAAGGTCATCGGTCTGGGTGACCCGGACGAGATCATGAACAGCCGGGAAGTCAAAGAAATCTATCTGGGGATCGAAGTCTGATGAGCCTGCTGGAAACCCACGCGCTGACCGCCCATTATGGCGATTTCCAAGCCCTGTTCGAGGTGGATATCAACCTGGACGAAGGCGAAACCGTTGCGATCATCGGCGCGAACGGCGCCGGGAAATCGACCCTCATGCGCTCGATCTCGGGTGTTCTGACCAACGGGTCTGATCAGGTGCGCTTTGACGGGCAACCCATCGGCGATCTGCCCGCAGATGAGATCATGGCGCGCGGGGCGGCAATGGTGCCTGAAGGGCGTCGCCTGTTTCCTTCCCTAAGCGTCGAGGAAAACTTGCTGATCGGCACCTATGGCCGAAAGGTATCGGGTCATTGGTCTTTGCAAACAATCTACGACCTGTTCCCGATCCTGAAAGAGCGCCGCAACCACCCGGGCACAGCCCTGTCTGGCGGGCAACAGCAGATGGTGGCCATTGGCCGCGCCCTGATGAGCAATCCGCGCGTTCTGTTGTGTGATGAGATCAGCCTTGGTCTCGCACCTGTGGTCATAAAGGACATCTACGACGCAGTCCCTCGCATTCAGGAGGCCGGAGCCAGCCTGATCGTGGTGGAGCAGGACATTGGCCAGGCGATGAAAGTCGCAGACCGCGTCTATTGCATGATGGAAGGCCGCGTCACGCTGGAAGGCACCGCAGACACGCTCAGCCGTGAGGCCATACACGACGCCTATTTCGGAGGGGCCGCGGCATGATCTGGATCGACACCATCATTCAGGGCGTGCTGCTGGGCGGGCTCTATGCGCTGTTCGCCGCAGGTCTGAGCCTTGTGTTCGGGATTATGCGGCTGGTCAATCTGGCCCACGGGGATCTGATCGTCTTTGCCGCGTATCTGATCCTTCTGCTGGTCTCACTGCTTGGGCTTTCTCCGTTCCTGGCAGCGACCATTGCCGCACCGATCATGTTTGGCGTCGGCTGGGCCTTGCAGAGACATGTGCTGAACCGCGTGCTGGGACCTGATATCCTACCGCCTTTGCTTGTGACATTCGGTCTGTCGGTCGTCTTGCAGAATGCTCTGCTCGAAGGGTTCTCAGCCGATAGCCAACGTTTGCCAGCGGGTGAGATCGCTACGGCTTCCGTTCAAATGGGCGCGCTGAACCTCGGCGTTCTGCCGCTGCTGACCTTTGCATCGGCAATCCTTGTCATCATCGGTCTGAACCAGCTTTTCTATCGCACGGAATTGGGGCGGGCGTTCCGCGCGACCTCGGACGATGCGGTGACAGCGGGTCTGATGGGTATCCGTCCAGAACGTATCTTCGCCACTGCGACCGCCATCGCAATGCTCGTGGTCACGTTGGCGGCGCTTTATCTTGGAATGCGGGCCAACTTTGACCCAAATATTGGTCCTGCGCGCCTGATCTACGCTTTTGAGGCCGTGATCATTGGTGGCCTCGGCAGCCTGTGGGGCACGCTGATCGGGGGCATCATCATCGGCGTCGCTCAGACTGTCGGGGCTGCAATCAACCCCGAATGGCAAATCCTGGCTGGCCACCTGGCGTTTCTTGTCGTGCTTCTGATCAAACCCAGAGGCCTGTTTCCAAGGGCGGTGGACTGATGACAGATACTTCGATGTACCGCGTCCAGACTCAGACTCGCGCATCTTACAGTGCCGGAGCTGTCTGTATCGCTCTGATCATCCTGTTCATTCTGCTGCCGACATTTGCCAGCCGAGGATTGATTCAAGACCTGTTCTTCATCTTCACCATGCTTGTACTGGCGCAGTTCTGGAACCTGCTGGCGGGGTATGGCGGGCTTGTGTCCGTCGGCCAGCAAGCGTTCGTTGGCATGGGGGCATACGCCATGTTCGGAGGTGTCATCCTGTGGGGTATAGACCCGGTTCCCGCGATCCTGCTGGGCGGCGTTGCAGCCCTGATTGTCGCCATACCCACAGCCTTCTTCGCCTTCCGCCTGCAAGGGGCCTATTTCGCCATCGGCACATGGGTCATCGCCGAGGTCATGCGCCTGCTGGTGGCGCAATGGAAAGTGCTCGGCGGTGGCACCGGAACCTCTCTGCCGCGCACGGCTACGCGTGAGATGTGGGCGACCGAATGGATTCAGACGACGTTTGACGTTCGCGGTGCGGCCGCGCGGGATATTCTGACGTACTGGCTGGCCTTGGCGCTGGTGATCGCAACAATCGCAAGTATCTACTGGCTGCTCAGAACAAAACGTGGGCTGGCACTGGCTGCTGTCCGAGACAACGTTGAAGCCGCGAAATCCGTCGGTGTGGATGCGGTGCGGATGAAATGGCTGGTCTATCTTGTCTCAGCCGCAGGAACCGGGCTGACGGGTGCGCTGATCTACGTTCAGAAGCTGCGGATTTCGCCTGATGCCGCGTTCTCGGTCACCGACTGGACGGCTTATGTGATCTTCATCGTCGTGATCGGAGGCATCGGCACCATCGAAGGCCCGATCCTGGGCGTGCTGATCTTCTTCATCCTGCAAAGCCTGCTGGCCGACTACGGCTCCTGGTATCTCATGGTGCTCGGGCTGATCGGCATCGCCGTCATGCTCTTCGCACCGCGCGGCATCTGGGGGCTGATCTCTGAGAAGACCGGACTTCAAATATTCCCCGTGCGCCGTCGTCTGGTGATTGGCGCGCAGTTGAACAAGGAGGATTGATCCATGAAAACACTCGCATTGACGGTCGCAGTCACAGCTTTGGGAACTGGCGCATTTGCTGGCAGTTCACTGCCGGGAATGACAGGTACAGACCACGTGGGGTTTACAGTCCCGAGCGTCGATGAGGCCGTTACCTTCTTTCAGGACGTGATCGGCTGCAATGTGTTCTACCCGCTCGGTCCGTTCTCGGGCGGCGACAGCACATGGATGGCAGACCATCTGAACGTGGACGCCAAGGCCGAGATCCCGACGATGCGGCTGGTGCGCTGCGGCAATGGCGCCAATTTCGAGATCTTCGAATACACCGCACCCGATCAGGATACGAAACTGCCGCGCAACTCGGATATCGGCGGGCATCACATCGCGTTTTACACCACCGATATGGAAGGTGCCGTCAGCTATTTGCAGGACAAGGGTATTCAGGTCCTCGGCAACCCGACCACCATGACCGACGGCCCAAGCGCCGGTGAAACATGGGTCTATTTCCTCGCCCCCTGGGGCATGCAGTTGGAACTGGTCAGCTACCCGGACGGCAAAGCCTATGAGACCGAATATGACGGGCGCCTCTGGGACCCACGGTCCTGAGAAATTCAAAGAACAAGGGAGAGAGTTTATGGCCACCATCACAACGGATGTCCTGATCATCGGGACCGGACCGGCGGGGTCTGCAACGGCGGCTTTGCTGTCGAGCTATGGCGTCGAGAACATGGTCATCAACCGCTATCGCTGGCTGGCCAATACACCGCGCGCGCATATCACCAATCAACGGACCATGGAGGTGTTGCGCGACCTTGGTCACGAGGTCGAAGCCGAGGCCTATATGCACGCCGCGCATCAGGATTTGATGGGTGAAAACGTGTTCTGCGAAAGCCTCGCCGGTGAGGAAATTGGACGGATGAAAAGCTGGGGCAATCATCCGCTTTCCAAGGCCGAACACCTGCTGTCCAGCCCGACCATGATGAACGATTTGCCTCAGACTTTCATGGAGCCGATCCTGTTCGGCACGGCCTGTCGCCGTGGGACTCAAGCGCGGATGAGCACCGAATACCTGCGTCATGAGCAAGACGCAGATGGTGTGACGACGATCTGTTTGGATCGTTTGTCGGGCGAAGAAATCACGATCCGATCGAAATACCTGGTCGGCGCGGACGGGGGTAATTCTCTGGTCGCCGAACATGTCGGTCTGCCGTTCGAAGGTCAGATGGGTGTCGGCGGGTCCATGAATATCCTGTTCCGTGCGGACCTCAGTAAATACGTCGCGCATCGGCCATCGGTCCTTTATTGGGTGATGCAGCCCGGTGCGAATGTGGGTGGCATCGGCATGGGTCTGGTCCGCATGGTCCGCCCGTGGAACGAATGGCTCATCGTTTGGGGCTATGACATCAACCAACCTGCGCCCGAAGTTGACGCGGCCATGGCCACACAGGTTGCGCGCCAGCTTGTTGGCGACCCCGAGCTTGAGATCGAACTGATCAGCGCCAACACCTGGACCGTCAACAATATGTACGCGACCCATATGCAAAAGGATCGCGTGTTCATCATGGGCGACGCCGCGCATCGCCATCCGCCGTCGAACGGGCTGGGGTCAAATACTTCGATACAAGACAGCTTTAACCTCGCCTGGAAACTGGCAGCTGTCCTGAAAGGTCATGCGGGTGAGAGCTTGCTGGACAGCTACAGCGAGGAACGCGCGCCTGTCGCAAAACAGATCGTCACGCGCGCGAACCAGTCGATTGGCGAGTTCGGACCGATCTTTGAATCGCTGGGAATGGCTGAAGGCGTTGACCCGCAGGTCATGCAAAGCAACCTTGAGGCTCGCACAGGCTCAACACCGGAAGCTGCGGCACAAAGACAGGCCATTCGCGAGGCGATTGCCTTCAAGAAGTACGAGTTCGATGCACATGGCGTTGAAATGAACCAACGCTACGACTCCTGCGCGATTGAAACGGATGGTCAACCCAATCCCGGTTTTGATCAGGATGCTGAGCTGCACTACCAGCCCACGACTTGGCCGGGTGCTCGAATTCCACATGTCTGGGTTTTCGATCACAATACGGGCAACAAACATTCGACGCTGGACTTGTGCGGTCGCGGAGAATTCACACTGCTTACGGGAATCGGAGGCGAGGCTTGGGTAACCGCAGCCGAGGCTGTGTCTCGGGAACTGGGAATGCCCATTCGCTGTCACGTCATCGGCCCGCGCCAGACCTATGTCGACCACACCGGGGATTGGGCGCGGGCGTCGGAGGTTTCGGATACGGGCTGTTTGTTGGTCCGCCCTGATCAACACGTGGCATGGCGCTCAGCAAATATGGCTGCGGATGCCGAAGCCGAACTGCGACGCGCGCTGACCACAGTACTTTCGCGATGAGCCAATCTGGAGCAAGCTTATACAAGTCAGGAGGCCAAAATGCACGCGCATGAGAAGGGATACTTCACCGAGGAAAACTCTTCCGAGGTCGTCACCGCACGGAACAAAAATGCTGAAAGCGAACGCCTGAAGCAGGTGATGGAAGTCATCACGCGCAAGCTCCATGAAGCAGTGAAGGAAATCGAACCAACGCAGCAGGAATGGTTCGAAGCCATCATGTTCCTGACCAAGGTGGGGCACATGTGTGACGACTGGCGGCAGGAATACATTCTTCTGTCCGATGTTCTGGGCGTGTCGATGTTGGTGGATGCGGTGAATTCTCGTCGCCCAACCGGAGCTTCCGAGAACACCGTGCTGGGCCCTTTCCACGTAGGAGGTGCCCCGGAATACAAGATGGGCCACAACATTTGCCTCGACCAAAAGGGTGAGGACATGGTGGTGCGGGGTCGTGTTACGGATGTGGAAGGCAACCCGTTGGAAGGTGTCAAGATTGATGTCTGGCAAGCCAATGATGACGGGTTTTACGACGTACAGCAGAAAGGCATTCAGCCTGATTTCAACCTGCGCGGCGTCTTCACGACCGGTGCTGATGGAGCCTATTGGTTCCGTGCGGTGCGGCCAAAGAACTATCCGATCCCGGATGATGGGCCGGTGGGCGATCTGTTGAAGCGTCTTGGTCGACACCCGTACCGACCAGCACACTTACACTATATCGTTTCAAAAGACGGCTACGACGACCTGACCACGCATATCTTCGATCCCGATGACCAATATATCAACTCGGATGCGGTATTTGGCGTCAAAGAAAGCCTGATCGCCGAATTCAACCAGGTCGATGATCCGGCGCGATCTGCGGAAGTTGGCTTTGAAGGTCCGTATTGGGATGTCGAATTCGACTTTGTCCTCGCACCGAAAGAGGCCTGAAATGTCCGACCCCTGCATCATTTGCGTTGCAATAACCGGGTCCTTGCCAACCAAGGCCATTAACCCGGCTGTCCCCATAACGGTTGAAGAACAAGTCGAAAGCACACAGGCAGCTTTTGAGGCAGGGGCATCCATCTGCCATGCCCATGTTCGAAATGATGACGAGACACCGTCAAGCGACCCGGAAAAGTTCGCAAGGTTGAAAGAGGGGCTTGAGAAACACTGCCCCGGTATGATCATCCAGTTTTCGACAGGCGGGCGTTCAGGGGCAGGCAAGACGCGCGGAGGCATGTTGCCGCTGCGGCCGGATATGGCCTCTTTATCCGTGGGGTCGAACAACTTTCCGACACGCGTTTATGAAAACCCACCCGATCTGGTCGACTGGCTGGCCGACGAGATGAACAACTACGGCGTCAAGCCAGAGATAGAAGCCTTTGATTTGAGTCACATCCTGAAGGCCGCAGAAATGCATCAGAAAGGGCAAATTAAAGAAACGCCCTATGTCCAATTCGTTATGGGGGTGAAAAACGCGATGCCGGCCGATCGCGAAGTCTTTGACTTTTATGTCAAAACAGTTAACCGGCTGTTCCCGGAGGCACCTTGGTGTGCCGCTGGGATTGGAGCGAACCAAATTGTCCTGAATGATTGGGCAATTTCCTCCGGAGGCCACGCCCGGACAGGTTTGGAGGATAACGTTCGTTTGGACGGTAAAACACTAGCTCCATCAAATGCGGCTCTGGTGAAACGCACTGTAGAAATTTGCACCCAATTTAACCGCCCGGTCGCCACCCCAGCTCAAGCGCGAGAAATACTTGGGTTGGCGCCAATCTAAACTCTGGATCTTGTCAGAAAGACATGGCCGGAGCCGGTTTTCTGCGCTTCGGGAAGAAGTTTCTGCGCTGCCAAAAAAGCTTGTTGGAGAGGGTTTGATTACTGCCTGTTCTTGGCTCAATCGGTCAGATCTTTTCGTCCTGATTTCTCGACAGCTGGCACGTCAAGGGACCGCGCTTTTTGATAGCGCGATCCATAGAAATTGCTGAAACCACTGCGTTTTCAAAGACTGTCTTAGCTCTGTCGCGCAGCATTCGGTCGATCACGCCGCAGCGATCTGACGCGCCTTTTCAACCATCACTTCGGCCTGCCGGATCGAGGCATAATCAATCAGACGCCCATCCAGCGAGACCGCGCCTTTGCCTGCGGTTTCAGCCTCGGCCATCGCAACGAGGATACGCTGCGCCTTGGTGACTTCGGCGTCACTGGGCGACATAACGTCGTTCGCCAGCGCGATTTGACTGGGGTGGATTGCCCATTTGCCCTCGCAACCCAGAACGGCAGCCCGCTTGGCGGCGGCCTTATAGCCCTCGGGGTCCTGGAAATCACCGAACGGGCCGTCAATCGGGCGCAAGCCATTGGCACGCGCGGCGACCACCATACGGGCCAGCGCATAGTGCCACATGTCCCCCCAATGGGTTGCGCGGGCCGCGTCGCCATCGGGGTCGGTCAAAACCGAATAGTCGGGGTTCACACCACCGATGATCGTGGTCCGCGCGCGGGTGGAGGCGGCATAGTCCGCCACGCCGAAATGCAGGCTCTCGTTGCGTTTCGAGGCGGCTGCGATTTCGCTGACATTCTGCATGCCCAGGGCGGTTTCGATGATGTGTTCGAACCCGATGCGTTTCTTGTGGCCCATCGCGTCTTCGATTTGGGTGACCATCATGTCGACGGTATAGACATCCGCAGCGGTGCCGACCTTGGGGATCATGATAAGGTCTAGCCGCTCACCGGCTTGTTCGACCACATCCACCACATCGCGATACATGTAGTGTGTATCCAGTCCGTTGATCCGCACCGACATGGTCTTGGTGCCCCAGTCGATATCGTTTAGGGCCTGAATGATGTTCTTGCGGGCCTGTTCTTTTTCATCCGGAGCGACCGCATCTTCGAGATCAAGGAAGATCACGTCGACATCCGATTTGGCGGCTTTTTCGAACATGCCTGGTTGGCTGCCCGGCACGGCGAGTTCGCTGCGGTTCAGGCGCGCGGGGGCCTGTTCGATGGCATAAAAGCTCATGAGTTTGGTCCTTTGAAGAAGGTGCGTCAAATCACGCGGTCACGGGGTGGGCGGCCTGCGAAAAAGTCGCCCAGATTATCCAGCACGCGAAAGCCCATGGCCTCGCGCGATTCCTTTGTGGCGCTGCCCAGATGCGGCAGCATCACCAGATTGTCGCATTGCAGCAGGTCCGGGTTGATGCGCGGCTCGCCGTCAAACACGTCCAGCGCGGCACCGCCGATCGTGTCAAACATAAGCGACTGCACCAAAGCGCGCTCGTCCACCACCTCACCGCGCGCGGTGTTGATCAGGAAGGCGTCGGGTTTCATCAGGTCCAGCCTGCGCCCATTGATCAGATGCCGGTTCGCGGCCCCGCCGGGGCAATGCAGCGAGACGAAATCGCACTGCGGCAGCAAAGCGTCCACCGTCTCGACCTGCGTGGCGTTGAACTGTTTCAGCACATTGGGCGACACGGCGCTGCGGTTCTGCACGAGGATCTTCATGCCGAATCCGTGATGAGCGCGGCGGGCCATTTCCTGACCGATGCGGCCAAAGCCGATGATGCCCAGCGTCTTGCCGCTGACCTTGGTGCCCACCAGATGGGTCGGACGCCAGCCGGTCCAGCCACCTGCACGCAGCTCGCGTTCCCCTTCGCCCGCGCGACGGGCGGCCATCAGCAACAGCGTCATGGCCAGATCGGCGGTGCATTCGGACAAAACATCCGGCGTATTGGTGACGGTCATGCCCAGATCACGCGCCGCTGGTTCACAGATATGGCTGTAGCCGACACCGTAATTGGCCAGAATTCTGGTCTGCGCGGCGGGTACGTCCAGCGCCTCGGCACTGAGCGTGTCGGTGACGGTGGGCAGAACCGCGTCGTATGTCTTCAACGCGTCGCGGAGTTCAGCCGGAGACAATGGCTTGTCCCCGGTGTTCAGTACAGTGTTATAGTTCTCGGCCAGTTGCGCCTCGACGGCGGCAGGCCAGCGACGGGTGACAAGGACCGAAGGTTTGACCATCACGCAGCCTTTCCCATGACACGGGCGATAGTTTCGCCGATCACTGCAGGGTTTTCGGCCACGGTCACACCCGCTGCCGACAGGATTTCCACCTTCTCGCTGGCGCTTTCACCAAAGGCCGAGATGATCGCACCCGCATGGCCCATGGTCCGGCCCTTGGGCGCGGTCAGACCCGCGACATAGGCCACGACGGGCTTGGTGACGTGATCGCGTATGTATTCAGCCGCCTCGGCTTCCTGAGGACCACCGATCTCGCCAATCATGGCGATGACCTCAGTGTCTTCGTCCTGTTCGAACCGCTCAAGGATATCGCGGAAGGATGAACCATTGATCGGATCGCCGCCGATACCGACGCTGGTCGAGACACCGATACCACGCTCTTTTAGCTGCGCCGCGGCCTCATAGCCCAACGTGCCCGAACGTCCGATGATGCCCACATTGCCCGGCAGATAGATATGACCCGGCATGATCCCCAACAGCGCCTTGCCGGGGCTGATGGTTCCGGCGCAATTCGGGCCGGTCAGCACCATGCGCTTATCCTTGGGATAGCGGTACATGTAGCGTTTCACGCGGATCATGTCCTGCGCGGGGATGCCGTCGGTGATGCAGACGCAGTAACGGATGCCCGCATCTGCGGCCTCCATGATCGAATCTGCCGCAAACGGGGGCGGCACAAAAACAAGGCTGGCATCGGCTCCGGTGGCCTCGACCGCCTGTTTCACGGTGTCAAATACCGGCACGCCTTCGACGGTTTCACCACCCTTGCCGGGGACAACGCCGCCGACGACATTGGTGCCGTATTGCACCATGTCCTTGGTGTGCAGGCGCGCCATGCGTCCGGTGATACCCTGAACGATCACGCGGGTGTCTCGGTCCAGAAGAATGCTCATTACACGGCCCTCATCTTGGTGTTTTGGGACAGATCGTTGCGCCATGCGCCCACGGCGCGTTCGGCGGCTTCCATCAGAGTTGTCGCGCGGATGATCGGCAGACCCGATTTGGCCAGAATTTTTTGGCCTTCCTCGACATTGGTGCCCGCCAGGCGCACGATGACCGGCAGGTCAATCTCCAACTCGCGCAGCGCTTGAACAACGCCCTCGGCCACCCAGTCACAGCGGTTGATACCCGCAAAGATGTTAACCAGCACGGCCTGAACATTGTCATCTGACAGCACCAGACGGAACGCCTTGGCCACCCGCTCGGGCGAGGCCCCGCCGCCGATATCCAGAAAGTTGGCAGGCTCGCCCCCGGCCAGCTTGATCGTGTCCATCGTCGCCATCGCCAGACCGGCCCCGTTCACGATGCAACCGATATTGCCGTCCAGACCGACATAAGACAGACCGCGATCTGCCGCGCGGCTTTCGCGCGGGTCTTCCTGGCTTTTGTCGCGCAATTCGGCCACCTGGGGGTGGCGGAACAGAGCATTGTCGTCAAAACTCATCTTCGCGTCCAGCGCCAGCACCCGGTCGTCACCAGTGATGACCAGCGGGTTGATCTCGACCATGGTCGCGTCCAACTCGCTGAACGCGGCATAGCAGCCCTGCAAAGTTCGGACCATGTGCTGGATCAGGCGTGGTTCCAGCCCAAGATCAAAGGCAATTTCACGGGCCTGGAATTCCTGCAGACCGACCGCCGGTTCAACAATGGATCGCACAATACTGTCGGGACGCTCGGCCGAGATATCCTCGATCTCCATCCCGCCTTCCGAGGAAGCCACGATCATGATGCGCTGGCTGGAGCGGTCCAGCACGAAGCCCAGATAAATCTCGCGATCAATCGGCACGGCAGCTTCCACATAGACGCGATAGATGCCCTTGCCCTCAGGCCCGGTCTGATGCGTCACCAGCTTGCGTCCGAACATCTCGTCACAGGCCGCGCTGATCTCGCTTTCCGAGTTGCACAGTTTCACGCCACCAGCCTTGCCGCGACCACCTGCGTGGACCTGCGCCTTTACAACCCATTTGTCGCCACCCATTTCGCGGGCGCGATAGGCGGCCTGTTCGGGGCTGTAAGCCAAGGCACCTGCGGGCACATCGACCCCGAACTTCGAAAGAAGCTCTTTCGCCTGATATTCATGGATATCCATCTGCATTCCCTCCCGTTTATGCAGCGATAGATGTGCCGTAGCGGCTTTCCAGCAGCGCTTCGATGGCTTCGAAATCGACCGAGCCGCCCATTTCACGGATCGCCTCGGCAAACAGTCGGATAATGCGGCTGATCGACTGGTGGTTCAGCTGGTTCAGAATGCCGATGCGGACCTGAACCGGGGCGCTGAGCGTTGGCCAGATGCCAAAGCCACGGGCGCGGCAGTTCTGCACCAGTTCCATCTCGCGCCCAGCTAGTTCTGCGGGCAGGTTCAGCACCACAAGGCTGGGCATGTCCGAGGTGACCTGGCAGCCCATCGCGGTGACGGCATCGCGGAGAACAGCCTCGTGCGTGCGGTAGGAATGCGCGCGCTTGGCCAACCCTTCCTGCAGGGTCAGGCGCAGCGATTCATGGAAAGCGGCGACGGCATAGCCGGAATGGGTGCGATGATAGGTGCCTTTTTCTACGTCTTGCCCGTCAACGACACCCCAGTGGCGGGCCTCGAAGATCGGGTTGTGGACATAGGTATAGGCGCCCGAGGTTTTTAGTGCGTCGATGTAAGCGTCGGTGAAGCTGACCGGGGCGTAAGTCAGCGGCAGGCAGCACAGGCCTTTCTGCGGGCACGAGGCCCAACCGGCGACACCCGGATAGTCGTCAATGCGGAAGTCCGCGACACCCAGCGACGACACAGCGTCGATCAGACCCATCGCTCCGTGGCGTTCGCAAGCATCCGAAAAGCCCTGAATGTCGTTCACGCGGCCCGAGCCGGTTTCCCAATGCGCCATGAAGGCCCATTTGGGTTTGTGCCGCGCCAAAACCTCATCAACCATCTCACCAGTAACCGGCTGGCCATGAGGGACTTCGATCACGGTCACGCTGGCGGCTTGTGGGTCCAGTGGGCTCGCGGCATGTTCTTCTGGCGTTGCCGCCTTGATCCGCAACGTCAGCGCGTCGATGCCCGAGAAAGTGCCGTTGGTGAAGGCCACAACCTTGTCACCGGGCATGACGGCCGAGAACATGGTGTCCAGCCCGCTCCAGCCCGTTCCGGCCACGGCAAAGGTATAGGTGTTGTCCGTGCCCCAGATCTGCCGCAGCATATGCTTGCATTCGATCATGCCGCGCAGAACATCGCCATGCATGTGGTCGGCGACACCGGCGCTGGCAAAGGCTTTCAACACGCGGGCGTCGGTGTTGCCCGGCCCCGGGCCAGCTGCCAGCGTCTCGGGGATGTCGAGCGTGGGGTAGATCTGAAACGTCATGTGTTCCTCCTGTGAGTCGGGGATGTCCAATCCCGCCGATCGCGTTGACGTGAGGAAAACCGAAACTTGCGTCCGGGCGCAACGTAACTTACTACAGCTTTGGCATATCTAGTTCGGCGGGTGATTTCCTACCCGAATGGGTAAAAATACGAAAGTATACCAATAAAGAACCCGCCCGAACGGGTAGGTTTGGGCAAAATCAGACAGGAAAACAATGTCCGACATATCTCAGCGCCCCATCGATGTCATGCTGGCCAACAACAACCCGCTGGTGCTGTCTGCCATGTCCGAGATTTTCGAACGCGACCCGCGATTCTCTTTGGTGGCGACATCGTCTACTGCCGAGGGGTTTCTGGGCACGGTCATGCGGGTGCCGGTTCAGGTCGGAATTGTATCATGGGAATTGCCCGCCTTGGGCGCAGCCAAATTGATCGAGGTCTTGCGAGAACAGGCCAACGCACCACGCTTTGTGGTCTATGGGGATGAGGCCGGAGATGTTCCGCGACAAGCCATGCAGGCTGGGGCGGCAGGGTTCGCGCCACGCTCGGGCGAGGTCGAAGGCTTGCTGGAAACCTGTGTGGACGTCGCGAAAGGCAAAATGGTCTTCCCTTTCATCGACGTGCGCAAAATGCAGCAGAACCCGCTGCAAACTCTGTCGCGCAAAGAGCTTGCAATCCTCGAGTCGCTCGCCACGGGCATGTCGAACCTGGAATTGTCGAAAGAGTTAAATATCTCGACCAACACGGTGAAGTTCCATCTTTCGAACATCTACGAAAAGCTATCGGTCAGAAATCGCGCGCAGGCGATTGCATTCTTTTACGCGTCCAAGGCCGAGAACGGATAGGTTTGAGGACCTAAGGAGGCCATGGCGGGCCTTCTCAGCCGCTCCGACATCAGGGAAGGTGCCCACTGCTGACGCAAGAGCTTTAAACCTTTGCTTGGTCACTTCCATAAACACCGCAGGTGATGTTGGTCGGGGTCACACCGTCAAGCAAGGCAAATTCGTCGCACATGTGCCACTTTGCAAAACTCTGACCCAATCGACTGTTAGTGCCATGAAGTTCAGTCATCCAAGTCATGACCCGCAGTCACGCCGCTGATGAGCTGGTAGGACAGTAAATCGGCGATCATGGCAGGATCGCGGACCAGTGGTGTCAGCTGTGTCCGCAGGGCTTCTTTAGCCGTCCTGGCGCCCCGTTGGATAGCGACGGCCTGTTCCAGCGTCACGAAGGAGAATCGCAGGCATTCGCCCGGGCGTGCCTGTGCAACGCGTGGCAGGTCGGCGGGAAGGACCGATCCGATGCGAGGATACCCGCCTGTCGTCTGACATTCGCTGAGAAGCACAAACGGCGTGCCATCGCCGGTGATCTGTATGTCGCCCGGCACGATCACCTCGGACAAGACACTCAGGCCGGCCTCGCTTTGGAAACCCGCACCATCCGGGATCAGGCGCACACCCATCCGGTTGCCGCGCGCATCGCGTTGAAAGCGTGTCTCGGCAAAACGGGCCAGCTCGTCAGACGGAAACAGCTCTGTTTGAAGGCTGGCGACAATTCGGATGGCCCCGCCGCCAAACCGGTCTTCAATGGGCAGTTTCAGACCTGTCTCTGTTTTCTTGTCCATACCGACCGCAAGGCAAGCGCCCGCTTCGACATGACCCCCGAGGCCGCCTGCAAGATGGGCACTGCATGACCCTAACTGCCGAAGCCCCGAAATCCCCCCGCCCAGATGCAAATACCCGTATGTTCCGGTTTGCGCCGACGTGATCTGCAACCTTGCACTCTTGGGCAACAGATGACTTGCGTTCCAGGCGATGCGCGCGCCATCGATGCTCGCTGCCATCGGGGCGCCGGTCAGCGCAATGCGCATGTCTTCGCTTGCCTCGAACTCTCCGCCCATTCCGACCATTTCCAGTGCGGCTTGATCCGGCGTCTGCCCAAGCAGAGCGGCGCCTTCCGCCAAGGCCAACCGGTCCGCAGCACCGCCGCGCGACAAACCAAAGGCCAGGTACCCGGGTCTGCCAAGATCCTGCACAGTCGCACCGGGGCCTATGCGATGGACGGTCAGGGCGCGCGTCATCGGATGACCTCGTAGACTGCGCCACCATTCTCGTCGTGTCTCAAGTCCTCCAAAGTCTCTGGACTCGTCGGGTCAAACAGAACTTCGTCTCCGGGTCGAAACAGAAATGGTTCATCGGCGTCCGGTCGAAACAGGCGCAACGCGGTTTGGCCGATATGACGCCACCCGGTGGGGGTCGCCACCGGAAACAAGACCAGTTGGCGGATCGCAACGCACAGCCCCCCGGCGGGCACTTGAGCCGTCAACTCGGTTTGTCTTGGGATGTTCCATTCGGGGGCCAATTCACCCAGATACGGCATACCCGGAGCGAAACCGATGGTCTGCGCCCGGACGCGGGTTGTTGAAATCGACGCAATCGCCTCTGCCTCGCTGAGGCCTGCCGCTTGGGCGGCTTCAGCCAGTTGTGGCGCCAGATCGCCGCCATAAGCCGTCGGCACGCGCCACAACCTACGCCCCGTTGGCAGCGCCGCGGCATACCAGTCTTGTTCGGCCAGCAACCCGTCCAACGCCGCGCGCATCGCGCTGTGGTCGCATTCCAGCGGGTCGAACCTGAGATAGGCGGACACCAGCGAGGTCGAGCTTTCTTCGACGCCCGTCCAACTGGCCTTTTCGATGGCAAACCGAAACGCAAGCGCTGCCCGGTTCGCCGGTTCGCTCAAACTGTCGGCAAAGCTGACGACGAACCCGTCATACCCCGCGGTCCGAATCCGGGGCCACTTCGAAGACGCATCTTCAGGCATTCCATTCACTTCCTCAGGCAATGACGGGTAGGATTCGGACGCGGTACTCGAACTCCAGCGCGCGTGCCCTGACCGGGTCGGTAAGGCTCATGCGATAGGAGGTGGCGGGGCGTACCCCACCGATCGCCCCGAGAGTGCCGCAAAACATCGCCTGACCGTCGGACAGCCCGGCCCCCTCCATCAGATCCTGCAAGGGTCGGATCGCGGCCAGTGGACCATGCTGATACAGCACCCATTTACCACCTTCCTCGACCTCGCATTGAAGGATCAACTGGTCGAGATGGGGTTCCACTTCGTCGTACCGCCACAGGTCCCGGCAGACCGGTTTTGCACAGGCCTGTTTGGAGGCTGCGACAGATACGGCCTCAAGCTCTCGGTCCGTATGATCCGAGCCGAGCCCCAGATAAAGCGTGCCGTTCTGCCGGATGAGCAACGGCTCGACCTCTCCCGACGTGGCCGTTCCCAGAACATCGATCTCAGGCGATTGGGTTAGCAACGCAGTTGAGACCCGATAGAACAGCGGTACCTGACTGGGCGGGGCAACACCGATGGCTGCCAGTTCATCAATGTGATGCTGAACCGCTTCGGCGTCCCGCCCGGTCCAACCGGCAACAATCAGGTGATCGATCCGGCCCGCGATCGCTGTCTTACCTGCGAAAAACTGCATGATGTCTCACCCACCCAGAACCGACGGAAGATAAAGTGCGATGTCAGGAAAGGCGATCAACAGACCCGCCATAATCAGCATCGCGACCACATAGGGGATGCTGCCCAGCATCACCTCGCTCATTTTGCCCGACTTGCGGGCGCCCTGAACCACATAGAGGTTGAGGCCCACAGGCGGCGTGATAAGGGCCATTTCAATCAGGACGATCATCAGTATGCCAAACCAGATCGGATCAAAGCCCTGCGCCACCACCAGCGGCACGATGATGGGGATAGTGACCACCATCAGCGACAATGTCTCGATAAAGAACCCCAGCACGATATAGATCAGCACCACAACAAGAATCGTGCCCAGAGGCGACAGACCCAGACCGCCAAGGAAGGCTTCCAGCTCACGCCCCAATCCTGCGGAGGCCAGCGTGAAGTTCAGGAAAGAGGCCGCGATCACGACCAGCATGATCATCGAGGTGATCTTGACCGTACCCAAAATACTCTCGGTGAACATTTTCAGACTGATCCCGCCGAAAAACCCCGCAATCACCACCGCCCCGGCGACGCCGACAGCAGCGGCTTCGGTCGGGGTGGCCCAGCCCTTGTAGATCGTTCCGATGATGATCGTGAACAGCAGGACGATGGGGATCAACTGCAGCAGCGCGCGCAGCATTTCGGCAAAGGGAAACACGCGCCGGGTGCCGCCCAAGCCCGGGCGGATCATGCAAATCAGCATTGTGATGGCCATAAAGCCCAAAGCCAGTGCCAGGCCGGGCACCAGCCCCGCCAGAAACAGGCGCGGAATAGAGGTCTGGGTCAGAAAACCATAGACGATCAAATTGATCGAAGGCGGGATCATGATGCCCAATGTGCCACCTGCCGCGATGGCGCCCGAGAACAGCTTGGGATCATAGCCCAGCTTCTCGGCCTGCGGCATTGCGACCGTCGCGACCGTGGCGGCGGTGGCCACCGAAGACCCCGATGTGGCCGAAAACATCGTGGCCGTGGCGACATTGGCATGGACCAGACCACCCGGCAGCCAACTGACCCACCGATCGAGCGCGGCATAGGTTCGCATAGCAATACCAGAACGCACGAGAATCTCGCCCAGAAGGACGAAGAAAGGAATGGCAATCAGGGTTGCGTTGTTCGATGTCGACCAGACCTGATTTCCCAATCCCCGGATCAGCGGAAACGGGCTGAAAAAGGCGTCGACGCCGAAACCAAGCAGGAACAGCACGATGCCGACCGGAATAGACAGTGACAAAAGCCCCAGAAGCCCGATCGAGATATAGGTGATCACTTCACGGCCTCCTCTTCACCGAAGCAGCCGATTGCGGCCTCGGATTGGTCAAAGCGGCCTTTCGCGACCATGATCAAAGCAACCAACAATGTCAGCCACGACATGATCGCGAACCAGACCCAACCGGCGAACCAAGGGGCCTGCACCAAGGCCAGCGGTGTTTCCAGCGGCGTGTTTGCCCGCGAGGAATTGGCTAAAGAACGGGCAAGAACCGGCCAGCATTTGACAGCGATCAGAGTCACCGTTCCCGCCATCACCGTCATCGCAAAAAGATCGAACAGGGCGCGGGTCCGCGGCCCGGTGCGGGCGCGCAGAAAATCGATCCGCACATGCCCCAGCTCCAACAGCGTGAATGCCATGCCCCAAGAGGTGGCGATGGCCATGACATAGCCGGATATCTCATCCGTTCCGCCAAAAGAGGATCCGATCTGACGCAGCACGATATCCATCAAAACAACACACGCGCATCCCAACAGAACGATCCCGGTCAGAATGGCAACCCACCTGTTCACGCGACGTAGATTATCAAGAACCGTATGCTCCATGCGGGGCCTCTGACCTGTCTGTTGGCTCACAAATAACGGGCTGGATCATCGATGCTCAGATCCAGACGTTGCAAACCCAAGGGCTGGATGGGCGCATGCGCACCCACCCAATACACTTAGTTCGCGATGGTCACACCAACGGTGGAACCGACACTGGCGTTCCAGCGATCTGCCCAGTCGCCACCCGCGCGTTCAGCCCAGTCAGGCAGAACCTCGCCCACCAGTACCTCACGCGCCTTGGAAAAATCGGCATCCGAAACATCGACGAGTGTCATGCCGCGCGCCTCACCCGCAGGGCACTCCCCATTACCGGTGAGACATGCGATATCGTTCACCAACGCGTCCTGCGCACTGGCCCATGCCGGGTCTTCGAATTCAGCCGCGACCTGTTCGGAGATCAAAGCCTGCGTGTCGGCATCAAGGCTGTTCCATTTGTCCAGGTTCATGGCGGTCACAACACTGTCCCAGCCACCCAGAGGGATCGGCATCAGGTGCGTGGACACTTCCCACCAACCTGCGGAATAGCCGGAGCCCGCACCAGTCACCGCGCAATCCACAACACCTTTCTGTAGCGCACCGGGTACTTCGGAGAAGCTGACATTCACACCTTCGGCGCCCAAGGCTTCAAGGAATTTGGCCGTCATTCGGCCCGAGGCGCGCACCTTAAGGCCCTGCAGATCATCCAGCCCCGAGACCTCGGCATTGCAGAAGACCACCTGCGGCGGATAGGGCGCGATGGCCAGAACATGGCTGTTGAAGCGATCCTGATAGATGTCCACCACCATCGGACGGGCGGCATCGACCATGGCGCGCGCATCGTCAGCGTTCAGGGCAAGAAGCGGAACATCCAGCCCCTCAAGCTCTGGCGCGTCGGCAACGGCATAGTCTGCGACGGTCATCGCCACGTCATAGACACCATCACCCAACAGGCGGAATACGTCGCCCACGCCAAGGTTCATCTGGTTATGCGTGGTCAGGTTGACGGTAATGCTGCCGCCAGAAGCTGCTGGCAGCGTCTCGCTCCAGAACGGCGCCTCATATTCCTTGTGCAACGGCAGGCCGGACCAGCTGCCGACCACTGACAAGTCTTCGGCCAGTGCCGGCGCAGCCAGCGCTGTGGTGACGGCAAGGAATGCTGAAATTCGTTTCATCTGTGTCTCCTTGTTGAACATTTTGGTTGTGTCAGTCGAAAGTCAGAACCGGGTTTTCCGCGTCCTCGGCTACATCCGAGATCAGCATGTGCCCGGGTTTGTGTGTGATACAGAGCGGCAGGCGCGCCGCCTCGATCGCGACCTGTGGGGTCACGCCGCAGGCCCAGAACATAGGGATCTGGCCGGGTGCGACCGGGGCCGGGTCACCCCATTCGGGTCTTGAGACGTCTTCGATGCCGATCCCGGTCGGATCGCCCCAATGGATCGGGGCTCCATGGGCCAGCGGGAAGCGTCGGGAAATCCCGACAACCTCATCGATCCGGTCTTCCGGAATTGCCCGCATCGACACCACCATCTTGCCGGAAAACGGCCCTGCGGGCACTGTATCGATATCGGACCGAAACATTGGCACAGTGGTGTTGTTTGCGATATGCCAGACCGGAATCCCGGCCCGTATCAGCGCGTGTTCGAAGGTGAAGGAACAGCCAAGCGCAAAGGCCACAAGGTCGTCGCGCCATATGTCCCGGATATCATGGGCCGAGTTTGCCAGCTTGCCATCACGATAGATATTGTAGGCCGGAACATCCGTGCGGATGTCGATATCCCGGCCCATCGTGAACATCATCGGGTTGCCTGTATCGGACACTCCGGTCAAAGGACACGGTTTGGGGTTGCGCTGACAATAACGCATGAAATCCAGCGCATAGGCTTCGGGCATGATTGCGAGGTTCGCTTGCAGATAGCCCTGCCCAAGCCCCGCAGTATGCGCGCAGTAGTCCCCGGCCCGTATCGCCGTGCGTTGATCGCCCAGCGGGCGCGATTTGAGCAATTCGTAAGACCCGGTCACAGGAACCTCCTCGACTGCCCGGAGGGTCACAATTCGAGACTATAAAATCAAATTGATATTATTTGTCACATGCGATCAAAAATTTTTATCACCATGATATCTGTTCGCCACATCCAGCGCCATCTTCGCTGCAGTGTCTATCATGTGGCTTTTGGGCTCTCCCAGATACGAGGCTGTAAATTGCAGCGGCGAGGGCACCCATCCCGGATCGAACTCGACAATCCGTCCAGCCGCAACATGTTCCGCCCCCAAGGCGCGTGGCAGAACGGCGATGCCCAGATCGGCCTCAACGAGGCGGAAACAGGCTGATAACGAAGTGGATGGGAACAGCGAGACATCCGGCCCGACGCGGCCAAACAGCATCTCTTTCAGTTCGCGATAGGGTCGGGTGTTGCGGGCATAGGTCAAAACCGGCCGGTTCAGATCGTTCACGTCCGGCAGGTCGCCACGCGATGCAGAGGCATACCAGGCCAGATCGAACCCCGGCAGTTCGATATTGTTGACCTTGTGTTCGGAAATCGGCCCCAAAAGGATCGCAAGATCAATGTCCCGGCTCAGAAGACCTTCGCGCAGATGCGCCGAGATATCGACGTTGAACTCAATCTCAAGGCGGGGGTAACAACTGTGCAACCGTGACACGAGATCCGGCAGCCAACATTGGGCAATGGTCTCGGAAACGCCAAGCCTCAATCGCCCCTCGACACCGGCAGGATCGATCACGTCCCGTTCGACAAGTTCGGTCAGGTGTTCAAACTTCTCGGCATGCACCAACAAAAGCTCACCGCGCTTGGTCAAACGCATACCACCCGCTTCGCGCTCGAACAGGTCGCATCCCAGCGTGTCTTCCAGATTTTTGATCCTGGTCGTGGCCGCGGGTTGAGTGATGTTGAGCGCCGCCGCGGCCTTTCGAACGCCGCCGTGCCTGACGACGGTCAGAAACGTTTTCAACTGCTCTAGGTTGATCCTGGTCATTGCTGACTTGCTGCTCGACCATCCTGCCCCGGAAAGGACAACACGGCTTTCTTCGTGAAAATAACCGGACGTATCACCGGCAAATCAGTAAGTCCTGTTTTGACCCGGCTTGGCAAGATTTAAGTCAGATAACAAACCAAACTTAACCCCCGAGCTTCCTGCGAAATTCGCCCGAGGGTCAGGTTGTGCGTGGTTTTGGAAGGTTAAACATCTTGGGCGATCTTGTTGGAAACAGTCAGACTGCCCGGCAATTTTTTGAGTGAGGATCATTTGCGCCACTTAGAAACTCGCAAGTCTCACCACCGCTCAAACGAAAGCCTCGCAGTCCAGCTTTGACCAAGTGAGTCTTTTGATGAAACGATTGGGGTGACGCGACACGATGACATTGTCCGCCTTGCCAAACGCGGAGCATCGACCGAATTCCAGCTTCAGGGGGCCGTTGCAACGAAAGAGCAGCTTGCAGAACATATCCGGTAGCGGCACTATTCGGGTTGCCTTGCGACGTATGCCGGGGGTCGGAGATTGAAGCGACGATCTCGGACATTCCGTCTGCCACCAGCGAAGGAGCGTTGGATGCCAGAACGGGTCTTCCGTCGCTGCGCGAACCGGCCGGGGCGACGGACGATATCATAGTTGCAGAAATCCCGGACGACCAAAGTGCAAAGATGACCCAACTGGGCGGGTCGGGTACTGGTTTGGTTTTCGCCGAGGAAGCAGGGGCAATTTCAGTGTTGGCGGAAATTCTGTTCTGGATCACCAAAAAGCGGAATTATCTCTGATTTTATCGATCTACGAGCGACATTCCTGCAGAGGAAGAAATTGGCCTGCCCGTGCAGCAGATAGATGCCACGATAGAGCAGGTCGTAAACGTCCTAACTCAAACGCCCTGTGACCCAACCCCTGGTCACAAAAACAAGTTCAATTTCAAGCAGCACTGCGGTCCTTCGAGGCATGTCGGCAAATCTCAAGTCATGGAGAAATTCTTAGTGAGTGGGACGTGCCCGGATCAGACTTCCGCCGGCGCCGACGACCATAAAACAACTCATAAACAAGCACTTTTACGCGCGCTGTGCAAAATTTGTCTGCGAACTGGTGTTGAGATTGTTCTTGTTCAATAAATCGTTTGGTTTCAAAGCGGAACACCGCAGATGACCCGCCAAATCAAGCCGTCAGAGCGACTGACCCCAAGAAACAATATTCAGGATAGCCCTGAACGACGCCTCGTTTTTGACGGCTATTTTCTGCCGAACAACCCGCTTAAACAGAACTTCATTGCTTCGACTCGGCCGAGAAGTGCATAATCGGACATTATTTTGATCCATACTGTGGACGGGCCAGAACATGAGCCGCGAGCCATTTCAGTTTGAAGATTTCCCCGTTTCTTTCGCCGAGGCGTCGAAGGCGAACTACTTTCGATGTGTGTGTGAACATGTCGTGGATGGAGACACGATTGATGTCGTCGTTGATTTGGGTTTTCTCACCTACAGCTATGTTCCAATCCGCCTCAAAGGCGTAGATACGCCGGAATTGCGGGGCACCAGTGGAGCCACCCATGAACGGGCTGTTGCAGCCTTCGCGCTGACGCGTGATCGGGCATTGGGGCGTAAAATCCTGTTGCGGACAAGCAAGGGCGCGCGATCATTCGACCGCTTTGTTGGCACTGTGCTTGTTCCATCCGAGCCCGGTGCAGACCCCGCCAATGGCGTCGAAACCGTTTCCGGTACTGCTTGGACATCGCTCACGACGCTTCTGATCGAAAGCGGATTGGGGGACGCAATCAATTAACCAACTCAGCCATGACAGGAGGACATAATGGCCGACACGACGTGGCATGACACCCAAGCGCTTAACGGTATCGGCCCGGTAATGGCCGAAGAACTCGCTGGTGTTGGCATTCACCACACGGAGCAGCTCTTGGGCCATCCCGATATCGTCCTTGCGCAAAGCCTGGCCGATCTGAGCGGGCTCACGATCGAAAACCTGATGGCAGAATTCATCCCGCAAGCGCGGCTTTTGCGGTTGGACGGGTTGAGCATTGCACAAGCGCTGGAACTTGCCGAACGGGGACACGATTATGGCACACTGATGCTGTCAGACAGCGAAGACCTCATGTCCATGCTTGACGGAGCAGGGCATCCGATTGTGTTGCAAGACTTGCTGCAAGCTCAACTCGGTGCAGCACAGCGCTATCAGAAAGGCACAATTCTGGTGCGTGTTGTTGACCCGGACTTACTTCCCGTCGCCGATGCCGAGGTTTTCGTCATCGACCCGCCCGCGAGCGGTACAGCAGTCGCCTGGACCTATCATACCAATGAACACGGCTATGCCCTGATTGAAATGGTCGCGGCTGGACAAAGCGCGATCCTCGCTTTTGCCGATGATCGTGCCGCCTATCTGCCGATGGCGCTGACGGCGCAAGCACGGTCATTGATGCTGGTACTCGACCGCGATGCACCGGATGGTATCACGCATGATGAGGCGATCGACGGCCCCGTCGCGATGGCTGTACCCGCCAGCCGCCCGCACTTCGATCTTGCTGATCTGGCCGATGGCACGCTGTTGGAATTTTCGGGGATCCACGACAGCAACGGCGTTCTTACGGTATTCTTGCGCAAACGGTTCAAACTAACGTGGCGGATCGAAATCACCACGGTGTCGCAAGACGACCTGCCCGGCGAAACCAACCCCGGCGCACTTCTGCTCTGGTCAGGCGGCGCGCTTGTGGACACCGGCCTTACCAGCCTTGAAGCCCGCGTTACCCTGATGCAGGGCGAGCCCCTGCAAATCTGATCCTGGAGACCCGCCATGCCCCCGCCACCTCCCCCAAACAACTCATCAGTCACGGTCTACCAGTGGACCTTTGGACCACTTGGGTCGCCCTGTGGCGCATGTATGCAATTAGGGTCAGTGCCATCGCTCGTGCGTCGCTCCAGCCCGCATGCCTTCTGCGTATGTCTGGGCGACATTCCGACACCTTGGCCCTGTACATTTCAGGGTCGTTCGAACGTCGAATCCGAGACCGAAACGTTCGAAGTCCCGGGACCCGTCATACCTGCCGGGGGCAGCCGGAAATGGACAACCTCAGCCTCAGCGACGGGCAGTGTCTCAGTCACCGGCGAAGGTAACGGAACCGCGGCGACCGTGTCAGGCAGCACGACGGCAGGAGAATCGACAGAATGGAACCTCAGCAATCCAAATGATGATATGGCAATTCAGTTGTTCGAGCTCTGGAACAACATCAACGAAAGCTGGGTCGATACAGTGGAATGCAGCGTCTTGGGTCTGTCCGTGACCCATAACATTCCACGTAGCGAAGCGCGTCAGGAATTCGCCGGTTTTATCTCACGACCTTTCGTGCCTTGACGCAGGAGCAATGGATCCGAACCGCTCAAAGCTGTTCCAAAAGGCGGATCGGCCCCACAACCGACCTCTGAGCCAGAGCAGCATTTGGGCAGTTGGCTCACCTTTGTGCCATTGAGGACGACAATCGTCGGCTTTCGGGACAAGGCTTTGACCCTGCGGGTGCCCTTTATGCCATCGATCGTCGGCGCCGCTGAAGCAAATGCCCCGTACTCCGATATTGGCCGGATGCGTGCCGCGATGAAGCGACGGTCATACCTCATGGTTTTGTTCGGAAATCCCCGTGTTACCATCCGAAATCGAATTGAAAAGCCAAACCCATAGAGCACGTCATTGACAGCTGTTTGCCAATTCTCAAGCTTGGGGCTTTTGAACTTGCTATTCTGGTCCAGTCTCGGATTCCCGAGGATGTGGCCGTTGCCGGGTTCAACGGAACCTCGCGGGATCACGCGGTCAGGACAAGCCTGACCACGCAGGATGTGGATCGACGTGAAATCGGACGCTGTGCCGCGAAGCTGATTGTGGATCGGGAGGCGCTGCAAAACCCTGTTGATCTGGTGCCCGACAAGCTGGTCGTGGGAATGACCACTTAAGGCATTTGCACGCCGGACCTGTTCAGGGTGATGGCATAAAGGCTGGTCGAGGCGGTGATGAACATCTGATGTTTGGCGCGGCCTCCGAAACAGATGTTGGACACGGTTTCAGGGATCAGAATCTTGCCCAGCAACCTGCCGTCGGGCGAGATACAATGCACCCCGTCACCAGCCGAACTCCAGATATTTCCGTCGGAATCCAATCGGAACCCATCTGCCGCGCCAGCGTCCACAGTGAAGAAATGTGCCCCGTTCGTGGGCGCGCCGCCCGACATATCATAGCGCCGGATACAGCGCTGCGCGTCGGCATCGTACATCTTGCCGGTGTCGGCCACGTATAGCGTGTCTTCGTTCGGGCCGAAGGCCAGACCGTTCGGGCAGTCCATATCGGTGACCATGGCTGCGATCTCACGCGTAGCCGGATCGACGCGGTAGACATTGCAGGGCAATTCCTGCTCGGACGCAAACCCCTCGTAGTTGGTCATGATCCCGTAATGCGGATCGCTGAACCAGATCGAGCCGTCCGAGTGGACGATAACATCGTTGGGCGAGTTCAGCCTTTTCCCCTCAAAACTGTCGGCGATCACCGTGACCGAGCCGTCAAGCTCGGTCCGCGTTACCCGCCGTGTGCCGTGTTCGCAGGATACCAACCGGCCTTGCCCGTCGCGGGTATGCCCATTGGCATAGTTTGATGGCTGCCGATATGTGGTGATGCCGCTGCCCGGCGTCCAGCGCAAGATGCGATTGTTCGGAATGTCCGAGAACAGCAAACAGCCCGCATCGCCGAACCAGACCGGCCCCTCGACCCAGTCAAACCCGGTGGCAAGCTGTTTGACCGGCGCGTTGCCCAGAACATACGTCTCAAATACCGGGTCGTGGGCTTCAAAAAAGGACATTACTCGGGTTTCCTATCCAAATGTGATTTGCGCCTTCATAGCCTGCGTCCGATCCCCCGCCAGGTCAAAACCTGCCTGTGCCTGATCCAGAGGGACCGTATGCGAAATCAGCGGTTTCACATCCAGGCTGCCGTTTTGCATCAGGGCAATTGCGGTGGCGAATTCTTCGTGAAAGCGGAACGATCCGCGCAGGTCCAGCTCCTTGGCAGTCAGCATCTGCATCGGGATCGTCATGTCTCCGCCCAGTCCCAGTTGCAGAACGATCCCGCGCGGCCGCAGCGCCGCGATGCCAGCGGCCAGCGCCTGCGGGCTGCCCGAACATTCATATAGGATGTCGAACGTGCCTTTGCCCGCCTGATAAGCGTTCAGCGCGTCGGTATCCCGGGCCACGTTGATCACGCGGTCCGCGCCCACCCGGGAGGCAAAGCCAAGCGCGTTGTCCTCAAGATCGGTCACGACGATTTCGGTCGCTCCCGCCGCCCGCGCGGCCAGCACCGCCAGAGTGCCGATGGGGCCGCTGCCGGTGATCAGGACCCGCTTGCCGAGGATTTCGCCCGCGCGTCGGGTGCCGTGCAGCACGACCGACAATGGCTCGGCCATTGCGGCCTCGCCCGCGGTTAGGCCTGTTGCGCGCACGCATTGGCTGGCATCGGCCACCAGTACCTCGCGAAAGGCACCTTGAATATGCGGGAAGGGCATGGCCGAACCATAGAAGCGCATGTTTTCGCAATGGTTGCGCAGGCCTTCGGCGCAATATTGGCACGCACCACATGGGCGGGACGGGGACACCGCGACCAGATCGCCCACAGCCAGCCCGTCAACACCGTCGCCGAGGGCGTCAATATGGCCTGACACCTCATGGCCCAGGATCATGGGCTCGCGCAGGCGCACCGTGCCAAAGCCACCATGGTTATAGTAATGCAGATCCGACCCGCAGATGCCGCCAGCGGCCATTTTGATGCGGACCTGACCGGGTCCGGGCTCGGGCGTTTCGCGGGTTTCAATACGCAGGTCGCGGGCGGAGTGGATGACGATGGCGCGCATGGCTTACAGGCTCGCCGTGATGCCGCCGTCCACGAACAGCGTATGCCCGTTGACAAAGCTGGATGCCGGGGAAGACAGGAACACGCAGGCACCCACCAGTTCCTCGACTTTGCCCCAGCGGCCTGCCGGAGTGCGTTTTTCCAACCAGGCTGAAAATTCGGGGTCATTGACCAGCGCTTCGTTCAGGGGCGTGTCGAAATAGCCCGGCGCGATGGCGTTGCATTGAAGCCCGTGCTTGGCCCAGTCGGTGGCCATGCCCTTGGTCAGATTGCCCACCGCCCCTTTGGTTGCGGTGTAAGGCGCGATGCCGGGGCGGGCCAGCGCCGTTTGCACGCTGGCGATGTTGATGATCTTGCCCGCGCCGCGCCCGATCATATGCCGCGCACAGGCCTGCCCTACGTTGAACACCGTCGTGATATTGGTTTCCAGCAGCTTGCCGAACATCTCGGCCGGGTAGTTTTCCAGCTCAGTCCGGAACTGCATCCCGGCATTGTTGACCAGAATGTCGATCTGGCCCGAGGCTTCGTACCCGTCCACCGCAGCCATAACCGCAGCATGATCGGTGGCGTCGAAGGGCAGCGCCGTGACGCTGTGGCCTTCGCTGGACAGCTTGGCCACGGCGGCATCCAGTTTGGTCGTGTCGCGGCCATTGAGAACAACTGAGGCCCCGGCCTCGGCCAATCCCCGCGCCAGCGCGAATCCGATCCCTTGCGAGGATCCGGTGATGAGGGCGGTTTTTCCGGTCAGGTCAAATAGGGTCATGGCTTAGATCTCGACATAAACATCGTCGCCTTCAACAGCGACAGGATAGGTTTTCAGCGCCACACAGACCGGAGGCACGGTGGGATCGCCTGTGCGGTAATCGAAGGCCCCGAAATGCAGCGGGCATTCGATGTCGAACTCGTCCACCAACCCGTCGGACAGGTGCTGCTTTTCGTGGGTGCAATAACCGTCAGCCGCGTGGAAGTTCCCGTCCGGGCCGTGGATGATGATCAGGCTTTTGTCGCCATGGTCAAAGCGCATGACGTCTTCTTCTTCGATGTCGCCTGTTGAACAGACGCGGATTTTCTCGGCCATATCAGTCCTCAGATTCTGTCAATTTCGGTCATCAGCTTTTCGTATTCACCCGGTGCCATATGCGGCGTGATGCTGTCCGGCGGAAAGCTGCCATTGGCGGCCGCATCGCGAAAGGCGCTGACGGCGGCGACGCGGGCGGCGTATAGTTCACGGTGCAGACGGGCCAGATCGCCAAAGGCCTGCACATGACGCGGCGGGTTCTCGGTTTCGCCGGTCAGGTCGTTCTGGAACAGGAAATTCACATCCCCTCCGCCACCCGAACCAAGCGAGACGCAGATCAGTGCAGTGCGGCGGGCAATCTCGGTCATGGTCTCGCCGCAGATCACCTCGGATTCGACGGCAAAAGCCCCGGCGTTTTCAAGCCGCTTGAAATCGCGCAGAAGCTCCAGCGCCTCATCGGCGGTCTTGCCCATCGCCCGCATGCCGCCCGTCGCAACCGATTTGCGCGGCACAAGGCCCAGATGGCCCATGACCGGGATGCCTTCTTTGCTGAGCGTCTCGACCACGTCAAAGCTGCGCGGGGTGATCACCGCATCGGCCCCCAGATGCAGCGCATCCAGTGCGGCGCTCAGGATGTCATCAGTGGTCTTGACCTCGGTCAGTTTGATCGCTGCTGTGCAGAAGCTGGTTTTGTTGTTCTGGCGGACATGGTCCATGCTGGCGGCGTCCGACACGATCATGTCGATCCCGGCCTCTTCGGCGGCGCGCAGTTCGTCCGGAGTGTTGGCGGTGACCTGAGTCAGCTTGCGCCCCTCGGCCTTGGCCTGACGCATGCAGGGGATCGTCACCCTGCGCTGCGCGGGCTGGGCAGCAAAAGTGTAGATGGATTTCACGCGCCTAACCCCGCCCGATAAAGGGCATGGCGGTGGCCATGACGGTCATGAACTGAACATTCGCCTCAAGCGGCAGGTTGGCCATGTGCAGCACTGACAGGGCCACGTTCTCGACGCTCATCACCGGTTCGGGCTTCAGCGACCCGTCCGCCTGCGGCACACCGCCGGACATTTTCGAGGTCATCTCGGACGCCGTATTGCCAATGTCGATCTGCCCGCAGGCGATGTTGAACGGTCGCCCGTCCAGCGAGATCGACCGGGTCATGCCCGTGATCGCGTGTTTGGAACTGGTATAGGGCGCCGAGCCCGGGCGCGGCACCGCCGCCGAGATCGATCCGTTGTTGATGATCCGACCGCCTTGCGGGTCCTGATCCCGCATCACGTTGAACGCCCCACGCGCGCAGAGAAACGCACCGTAAAGGTTCACGTTCATCACGGTCATGAAATCCTCGGGCGGGATATCCCCGATTGGTGCTGCGGGCACGTTGTTGCCCGCATTGTTGAACAGCACATCCAGCCGCCCATGCGTCTGTTTGATCGCATCATACAGGGCATCGACCTGCGCTGGGTCCGTCACATCGCAGGCGATGGCCTGACCCCCACCCATGGCGGCAACGGTCTCGTCCAGGGGCTCCTGCCGTCGTCCGGTGACCGCAACCGTGTACCCGTTCTGGGCCAGTTTCACCGCGCAGGCCCGACCAATGCCCGAGCCGCCGCCTGTCACCAAAGCAATCTTGCTCATGTTTCGTTTCCTCCCTTGGGTGCCAGCCGCGCGGGCAGGCGGTTATTGTCTTCATACAGCGCAAGATGGCCGCGTATGGCGTCCAGACAGGCGGGCAGGTCGCGGGCAATAGCAGCGTCATAAATCGCCCGATGCTCGGCCCGCGTCACCGGCGAGAATCCAAACCCGTCAATCTGGGACACTGCGTACATCCGGAACGTGTCATAGACGGATTTGTAGGTTCGCATCAGCAGGTCCGAATCGCATGCCCCCAGCAACGTGCTGTGAAACAACCAGTCCTGCCGTGACCAGCGCCTGAGAAAAGGTGTGATATCTTCGGCCTGCTCCATACGCGCTTCGATATAGTCAAGGTTGTGATGGGCGGCGTTCAATGCCATCTCCCATTCAAAATCACCCTGTTTCAGAGCCAGTGCGGCCGCCTCGCCTTCCAGCAACTGTCGCAGATGCGCCGCTTGCCGGAATGTCTCTTCCGAGTGTTGTACGGCGCGAAACCCGTGGTTCTTTTCGTTTTCAACAAAGCCCTCTCCGGCCAGCCGCAACAATGCCTCGCGCAGGGCGGCGGTGGTGCAGCCGAACTCGACCTTCAGGTGTTGGGGTTTAAGCCGTTCGCCGGATTTCCAGCGCCCCCAGATCAGCCCGTCGCGCAGGCTGTCGTAGATATCTGGCGGCGGTTTCGGGGCAGAGGAGGCATCCATTCCAACAGGCGTAAGGACAGGTCGGCGGCAGGTCAAGGAAATTTTGGTAGACGCTCGCAATTTCGTCAAACCTAAAAAGTTTCGAAACTTTTGTTGACGGAACGGTGGAGCCTGTCTATCCGATTAAGTGGTCGGAAACGCACTTTGGCACGGATTCGGCCAAGGAAAGGGCATGTCATGGCGAAGAAACCCAAGATCACGATTGACGAACATGGCCAGGAGCGAAACCGCCGCGGTGAGTGGTGGTCGGGCCGCCCGGTCTATCTTGAGCCACTTTTTGACGATCCGCTGAACTTCCCGAAAATATTCAAATGGCTGACGGGTTTCCCGGGATTCTTCCTGCCGTGGTTTGCCATCTATATGGTGCTGATCGGGGTCAGCTATGTCTGGTTCACGCCCGAGTTGACGCGCATGGAAACGTTCCAACTTGGTTGGATGGCCGAGATCCTTCTGCGCAATCTGGTCCTGATCTGGGTCTGGACCGGGATATTCCACCTGTGGTTCTGCGGTTATAAGATGCAGGGGCGGCTCAAGAAGTACAACGCCAATATGCAGGCCAAGAACAACCCCACTTTCCTGTTCGGCGATCAGGTTTGGGATAACATCTTCTGGGCGCAGGTCGGCACGCTGATCTGGACGGGATATGAGTGTTTCCTGTGGTGGGGCTATGCAAATGGCTGGATGCCCTATCTTGACCCGGCGGAGCATCCGATCCTGTTCTGCCTGCTGATGATGGCGATTCCGTTCTGGCGCAACTTTCACTTCTACTGGATTCACCGCCTGATCCACTGGAAACCGCTGTATGACTGGGTGCATTACCTTCATCACAAGAACGTAAATGTCGGCCCATGGTCCGGGATGGCAATGCACCCGGTCGAGCATCTGATCTATTTCTCGTGTATGCTGATCCACGTGATCGTGCCCAGCCATCCGCTGCATATGATGTTCAACGGGTTCCAGACCGCGCTTGGCCCCGCCGTCAGCCATTCGGGATTTGATGAAATCGTGTTTGGCGATGAGCTGGCGCTGCGCAATGACCGCTATATGCACTATCTGCATCATCGCTATCACAATGTGAATTTCGGAGAGAGCAACGTGCCCCTCGACAAGTGGTTCGGCAGCCTGCACGACGGCACGCCCGAGGCCGATGAACATTTCCGCAAACTGCATACCGAGCGTACTAAAGCCATGCGCAGTACCCAGGCATGAGCGGTATCGTAATCGTCGGCGCAGGCCATGCGGGTCTGCGCGCGGCGACCTCGGCCCGCAAGTCGGAGTTCGAGGGTCCGATAACGCTGATCGACCGGGATGCGGTCTGGCCACCGCATGAACGCCCCCCCTTTTCAAAGTGGCGAGAGGATGGGGTGGAAGCGCGCCCTATTGTACCCGCTGAACATGTCGATGCGGCGGGGGTGACGTTCCGGCATGATTTGGTCACGGCGATTGATCCCGACGCCCGGATTCTGACGCTGTCCGGCGGCGCATCCCTTGGGTTTGACAAACTGCTGTTGGCCACCGGCGCAGCGGCGCGCGCCTTTCCGGATGCCATGACCCTGCGTACCAAAGCCGATGAGGATGCGATCCGCGAAAGGGCGACGGGTGCCGAAACCGCCATCATCATCGGGGCCGGATTCATCGGCTTGGAACTGGCATCCAGCCTGCGTGCAATGGGTGTTGCTGTGCGTGTGGTCGAGCAGGCAGACCGTATTCTGGCACGTGGCGCGACTCCGGCGGTCGCCGCTATTGTGCAAGACCGCCACGTCGCGGAAGGCGTCGTGTTCAGTCTGAACCATAGAACAACGCCCGAGGAACTGGCGCAGGCCGATCTTGTCATTGCCGGTATCGGCTCGACCCCGATGGTCGAATTGGCCGAGCAGGCCGGGCTATCGGTTGAGAACGGGGTATTGGTGGACCGCCATTTGCACACCTCGCACCCAAATATCTTCGCCGCCGGCGATTGCTGTGCGGCGCCGGTCACGGGAGACCAGCCAACCCGGCTGGAGGCCTGGACTGCCGCTGGCCAGCAAGGCGAAATCGCAGGTCATAACATGGCCTGCCCCGATGACCTGCGATCCTGTGAATTGACGCCCTGGGTCTGGTCGGATCAGTATGACTATGTGCTGCAAAGCGCTGGACTGCAAAGCGCGGATCACCAGATCATCGACCGCGCGTATGGGCCTGACCACCATATTTCCTTCGGCCTGTCAGACTGCAAACTGGCGTTTGCCGTAGGCATCGCGAAAGGCGTCAAGATTGCAAAAGATATGCGTCTTGCGATGAAGCTGATAGAAAGCGCGCGTTTGGTGGACAGCGCGGCCCTTGCCGATCCTGCCATTTCACTCAAAAGCCTGCTTAAGGGATAGGAAAAAATGACCAAGCCAGATATCCTCGTTGTAGGGTCTTATGCTGACTACGATCAGGTCCCGATGGACGAAGCCTTTACTGTCTGGCCGATGGAGGAAGGCGGCACGCCAGACCATCTGCCAGCCGAGGCGCTGACCGCGATCCGCGCCATCGCCTTTCGCGGCCACTCGTTCCTGAGCGGTGAGGTCATGGACCGGTTTCCCAATCTGGGGATGATTGCCAATCTGGGTGTTGGCTACGACACAATCGACGTAGCCCACGCGGTGAAACGCGGCATTCTGGTGTCCAACACTCCGGATGTCCTGACCGAGGATGTTGCCGATCTGGGCATTGGCATGATGATCGCGTGGTCGCGCGGCATTCCGGGTGCGCAGGCTTGGATACGATCCGGCGAGTGGGCGCAGCACGGCGAATACCGGCTGCAGCGCAAAGTGTCGGGCAAACGGGCGGGGATCGTCGGGCTGGGCCGCATCGGTCGTGCGCTGGCTGAACGGCTGGTGCCCTTCAATATCGACATCAGCTATTTTGCGCGGACCGAAAAGGACACGCCGGGTTGGACCTATTTCGACGACATCCCAACCATGGCCGCGCAGGTCGATGTGTTATTCGTCTGCGTGTCCGGCGGCCCGGAAACGGCGGGTCTTGTGGGGGCTGACGCCCTTGCGGCACTGGGGCAAATGGGGCTGCTGGTGAACATCTCACGCGGGACGACCGTTGACGAGGGCGCACTGCTCGAAGCGCTGGAGAACGGCCAGATCGCCGGAGCTGCGCTGGATGTATTCCTGAACGAACCCAATATCGATCCACGATTCCTGCAACTGGACAACGTGTTGCTGCAACCGCACCAATCCTCGGGCACGATTGAGACGCGCACCGCGATGGGGGCCCTGCAACGCGAAAATCTTGCGGCTTTCTTTGGCGGTCGTCCGCTGGTGACACCCGTGCCCGAGTGCGCCTAGATTGTGCTGCCCGGAACGAAGCGGAAACTGACCGGTGTGACATCCTTGACCGGTCGGTTGTTGATCGCGGCCAGAATGGAATCGGCGGCTTGCTGACCCAGTTTCAGATGCGCCACATGCATCGTCGTCAGCCGCTGCGGCAGGATTGAGGCGATGGGCAGGTCTCCCCAACCTGCAATTCCGATATCGTCCGGCACGCTGAGGCCACGGGATTGGGCAAACATCAGCCCCCCGGCGGCCATGTTGTCATTCTGGTAGTAAATGGCATCCAGATCAGGTGTGCGGCTCAGCATCTGCTCCGTCGCATAATACCCGGCATAAAATCCGGGCGTATCTTTCAGAACATAGCTGTCGGCGATTGAGCCGTCGCCATCCAATACAGCCGATTTCCACCCTGTAAATCGGCTCTCGGCGGAATGGGCGGTGTCATGATGAGTGCCGATATAGCCCATCCTGCGGTGGCCGCGTTCGACCATATACCGCCCCATCGCATAGCCGCTGTCATAGTGGTTCAGCCCGACGCTCAGATCGACGGGTGAGGTGTTGAGATCCCACAGTTCGACCACCGGAACACCCGCCCCGCGCAGCAGTTTTCGGGTGCGTTCAGAATGATTGCGACCCGTGACGATCAACCCCGCCGGGCGCCATTCCAGAACCGTTTCGATCCAGCTTTCGACTGATTCCATATCGTATTGCGACACACACAGAACCGCCTGATATCCCGAGGCGTTCAACCGCCGCTCGATCCCTTCCAGAACCTGTGCAAAGACCTCATTGCCCAGATCGGGAATGGACACACCGACGAAGGTTGAAGTGCTTTCGGACGAGAACGCCACCGCCATCCGGTCGTGGACATAGCCCAGCCTCCGGACCTCGGCCATGACGCGATCCCGGGTGTCCTCGGAAAACCCCTTGCCTTTGTTCAGCACCCGCGAGGCAGTCATTTTCGACACGCCTGCGGCCTCGGCAACCTCGGCTAGTTTTATTCTTGTTCGTTTTCTTGGGCTCATTCCGGCTCCGAGAGTTACCCGTAACTTTTTTGTTGACTCATCGCTGATCTGAACGCAGCGTAAGGGAGAGATACCGGTAACTCAACAAAAATGTCGGTACGCTTCAGGGAGGAACATGAGTGTCGAAGGCCGTTTTAAACGGGCTGGTTTTTGACCGTATTGCCAAGCACTTCGGTGGGAACTATGCGTTGAAGGACGTGTCGCTTCGGGTGGCGCGCGGCGAAATTGTCGCGTTGCTGGGCGAAAACGGTGCCGGTAAATCGACACTCATCAAGGTGCTGGGCGGCATTTATACGGCCGACAGCGGCGAGGTGCGCATTGACGGCCAACCCTATCGCCATTCACCGGGCAGTTTCGGTCAGCGTCAGAACGTGGCCTTCATTCACCAGGACCTGGGTTTGATCGAATGGATGACCGTGGCCGAGAACATGGCCCTGTCCCTTGGATTTGCCCGCAAGGCTGGTTTTGTAAGCTGGCGGGGTGTTGAAAAGTTCGCCCGTCAGGCGCTGGACAAGGTGGGGTGCGATTTCGATCCGACAACGCGCGTATCCAGCCTGTCGCGCACGGAAAAGTCGCTGATCGCGATTGCGCGCGCTTTGGCAGTGGAATGCGATTTTCTGGTTCTGGATGAACCGACCGCCTCGCTTCCGGCGGATGAGGTTGAGGGGCTGTTCGATGCCATCCGCCCTTTGAAAGACCGGGGTGTGGGGATGATCTATGTCTCGCACCGTCTGGACGAAGTATTTGCGATCTCGGACCGCGTCGCGGTGCTGCGCGACGGCGAGATGGTCGGTATGCGCGATACGGGCCACACCACGCCGGAAGAGTTGGTGCATATGATTGTCGGCCGCAAAACCCGCGCGGTCCAGAAGGCCGACGTGGTGCCGGGTGCGCGTGTGGCCGAGGTGCGCGATCTGGCCTGCGAAGGGGTGGGGCCGGTCAGCTTCCATCTGGATCAGGGCGAAATCCTCGGGCTTGTGGGCCTGCGCGGCGCGGGGCATGAGGCCATCGCGCGTGCGATGTTCGGGTCGGAACCCTATCAGGGCGACATCGAGATCAATGGTGACCGTCCCGATCTGTCATCGCCAAAGGCCGCGATGGAGTCCGGGATCGGGCTTGTCGCCCGCGACCGGACCGAGGAATCGGTGGCCGGTACGCTGACGATTCGCGAGAACACCTTTCTCAACCCCGCCGCATTCCAGCGCGGTTTCTGGAACGTCCAGTCGGCCCGGACCGAGGCCGGAAAGGCGGCCGAGATCGGCTCGGCCCTTGGGCTGTCACCCAATGATCCGGGCCTGAATGTCGAGGCGCTGTCGGGCGGCAATCAGCAAAAGGTTGTTGTCGGGCGCTGGCTGGCGACAGATCGCAAGCTGTTGATCTGCGAAGATCCCACCGCAGGCGTCGATGTGGGCGCCAAAGCCGAGATTTACGCTCTGATCCAACGCGCCGTGCGCGAAGGCGTGGGGGTCATCGTAGTGTCGACCGATTTCGAAGAGGTTGCCGCGATTTGTACCCGCGCCCTGATTTTCAGTCAGGGCACGATTGTCGACGAATTGTCCGACCATCGCCTGAACACCGAACAACTGATCCAGTCTGCCTCGGCAGGCAATGTAACGACCCAGATGGAAACACCGCATGCAGTCCATTGAATCCAACGCGCTGGAGCCGACTAAGGCCGAAATGCAGAACCTGTCAGTGGCCGCGCGCCTCGGGCGTCTGGTGCCGGTCTATGGCCTTGTGGTGCTGACCATCGCCCTGATCCTGCTGTTCAGCATCCTGCTACCGGACACCTTCCCGACCATGTTGAACTTGCGGTCGATCCTGGCGGACAAGGCGATTATCGCGATCCTGTCGCTGGCGGCAATGATCCCGATGGTGACGGGCAAGATCGACCTGACCGTCGGATATGGCATCGTGTTGTGGCATATTCTGGTCATCAGCCTGCAGATCGCCGGTGTACCATGGCCGCTGGCCTGCGTTCTGATCCTGATCGCAGGGGCCTTTGTGGGGTTCCTGAACGGATTGCTGGTCGAAGTGGCCAAGATCGACAGCTTCATTGCCACGCTTGGAACCGGCACCATCATCTATGCACTGGCCCTGTGGCATACGGGCGGGCGGCAGGTCGTAGCGCAGTTGGACCCGGGTTTCTACAAGCTCAGCACCACCTTTGTGTTTGGCCTGCCCATCACCGCCTATTACGTGCTGGCGCTGGCTGTTCTGCTGTGGCTGCTGCTCGAATACCTGCCGCTGGGGCGCTACATGTACGCCATCGGCGCAAACCCTAAGGCGGCGACGCTGAATGGTATCCCGGTTGCGCGCTATACCATGCTGGCCTTCATTGCGTCGGGGGCCCTGTCGGCGCTGGCCGGTGTGCTTCTGGCGTCGAAACTGAGGATCGGACAGGCAAGTGTCGGCCTTGAGTTTCTGCTGCCCGCGCTGGTCGGGGCCTTTCTTGGATCGACCACGATCAAACCCGGGCGGGTGAACGTATGGGGCACGATCATCGGTGTCATCATACTTGCCGTCGGTATCTCGGGGATCCAGCAATTTGGCGGGTCGTTCTGGGTTGAGCCGATGTTCAACGGTGTGACCTTGCTGGTCGCGATCGGCATCGCGGGTCTGGCACAGCGCCGTCGGGCCGCAACGCATTTCGGGGCCGCCGGGGCCGAGGAGGGGCCTGCGGAGAAATCATCGGAAACTTGATAAACGGGAGGATATAATATGTTCAGAAGAACTCTGCTGGCCAGCGCCGTCGCGGCATTGGCACTGACCGGAGGCGCAGGGGCGCAATCGGTGGACGAAGCGAAGGACTTCATCGCTCAATTCGCATCACGACAGGACAGCTGGACCGGCCCGACCACGGGTCCGGCAGCGCAGCCGGACAAGCTGGTTGTCATGCTGGCCTCGGACCTCACGAACGGAGGTGTTCTGGGCGCGGCTGAAGGCGCGCAAGAGGCCGCCGAGGCCATCGGCTGGGACCTGCGCGTGATCGAGGGCGGCGGCACCGTTTCGGGCCGCACTGGCGCGTTCAGTCAGGCGCTGGCGCTGAACCCCAACGGCATCATCATCAACGGGTTCAATCCGACGGAGCAGCAGGTGGGGATTGCTGCCGCGCAAGAGGCGGGGATACCGATGGTCTCGTGGCACGCCACGTCCGACAATGGCCCTGCGCCGGATGTGGGTATCTTTGCCAACATCACGACCAATGCGCGCGATGTATCGCTGGCGGCGGCCTATTGGGCCTTTGTCGATGCGGATGAACAGCCTGCCGTCGTGATCTTCACGGATTCGACCTATCAGATCGCCATCGACAAGGCCGACTGGATGAAGGAAGCCATCGAAAAGCTGGGCGGCACGGTGCTGGAATATGTCGATACGCCGATTGCCGAAACCTCGACCCGGATGCCGCAGCTGACCACCTCGCTGTTGCAGCGCCATGGGGCCAAATGGACTCATAGTCTGGCCATCAACGACCTGTATTTCGACTTCATGGGCCCCTCGCTGGCTGCTGCGGGCATTCCCGGGGATGGCGGGCCGATTGCCGTGGCAGCGGGTGATGGCAGTCAGGCCGCATACCAGCGCGTGCGCACGCAGGAGTATCAGGCTGTTACCGTGGCCGAGCCGCTGAACCTGCAGGGCTGGCAGATGATCGACGAGTTGAACCGCGCCTTTGCGGGCGAAGACTGGTCAGGCTTCAACTCACCGCTGCATGTGGTGACGCCGGACAACATCGAATTCGATGGCGGACCCAACAACACCTTCGATCCCGATAACGGCTATCGCGATGCCTACAAGAAAATCTGGGGTGTAGGCGGTTAAGTCTCCCCGAACCGCCTTATCGTCCGGCGCGCCGCAGGTGCGCCGGACACAACCAACACGAAAAAGGGCACCTTCATGACGGACAAGTCACCCATAGTTTCCATGCGCGGAATCTCGAAACGTTTTGGCGGCGTCCACGCTTTGGAGGGCGTCGATCTCGACGCTTACCCCGGAGAGGTTCTGGCCATTGTCGGCGATAACGGGGCCGGTAAATCGACGCTGATCAAGGTTCTGACCGGCGTGTACCAGCCGACGGAAGGTCAGATCCTGCTGGATGGTCAGCCCTTCGCCATGACCAACCATTCCGACGCCATCGCAAATGGCATTGATGCGGTTTATCAGAATCTTGCACTGGCCGATCACCTGACGCCCGCGCAAAACCTGTTTCTGGGCTCGGAGCTGACGCGCAAGGTACTGGGCATAGAAATCCTCGACAACCGGCGTATGCGGGACGAGGCGCGCCGCGTTCTGCAGGACCGTCTGGGGGTCAATCTGGGCTCGATGGAAGTGGAAACCGACAGCCTGTCGGGTGGTCAGCGCCAGGCGGTCGCCATTGCGCGCGCAGTCCGGCATGACGATCTGCGCGTGCTGGTCATGGATGAACCCACCGCCGCCCTTGGACCGCAGGAAACCGCGCGAACCCTGAAGCTGATCAAGACGCTGCGCGATCAGGGGCTGGCGGTGATCGTGATCTCACACTCGCTGGATGACGTGTTCGAAATATCCGACCGCATCCATGTGCAGCGGCGGGGCGAATGCGTGGGCGTTGTCAAAACCGCCGAGGTCACCAACGAAGATGTGCTGGGCATGATTGTCGGCACCAAGACGGCTGCCTGAGGGAGAGAGACATGAACGACACAACTGCCACTCGTCCCCAATCCCTGACAGCAAGGCTGGATGCCTATATGGGCGTTCTGGGTCCGCTTGCCATGATCCTTTTGATCGGGCTGTTCATGGCTGCGGTGGAACCGGCCCGGTATTTCCGCCTGTCGAACCTGAACCAAATTCTGCTGGATGCCGCGCTGTATATGCCGATGGCAATGGCGATGACCTTTGTCATCACGCAGCGCGGGATCGATCTGTCTATCGGCTCGGTCGCCGCTTTGTCGGCGATCTGCATGGCTTTTATGGTCAAACAATGGGGGCTTGCGCCCTGGGCCGGGGTTCTTGTCTGCATCACGCTGGGCGCGCTTCTGGGTCTGGTCAATGGACTGGTGATTACCGTGTTCCGCGTGCCCGACCTGATCGGTACACTGGCGATGGACCTTGTCTACCGGGGCTTTGCGCTGGTTTTGGCCAAAGGGCTGGTGCTGGCCCGGTTCCCCGAGCTGATCACCGAGATCGGGCGCGGCCAGATGTTTGTCATCCTGCCCACGCCGGTGGTCATCGGGATACTGACGCTGGTGATCGGCTACTTCGTCCTGCGTGACACCTATTTCGGGCGCTACACGATCGCCATCGGCTCAAACCCTGAAGCCTCGGAGATGACGGGGATCGCGGTCGACCGCTATCGCATCTACGCCTATGTGCTGATGGGCGCGATGGCGGGGCTGGCCGGGCTGATGCTGACCGGCAAGCTGAACGCGGTGCAGGCGACGTCAGCGCCCTACTTCAACCTGCATGTCATCGCTGCGGTGGTCGTCGGCGGCACCTCGCTGTTCGGCGGGCGAGCGTCGATCATCGGGTCTTTTGCGGGCGTGCTGTTGCTTTCGATGATGGTCAACGCTCTGGTGACGTTGCGGATTGAATTCTTCTGGCAATCGGTCGCCTCGGGCGTGGTCATCATCCTGTCCGTCGCCGTCTATACCTGGATCGGTAAAAAGGACCGCGATGGCAGCGGCAGCATCGGCGCGCTGTTCGCCAGCGCTGAAAACCGCCGTATCGTCAAGCTGATCGCGGTTCTGGTCGCCGCATTCGTGGCCGTCGTTGTTCTGGGCATGTTGTTCGGAGGGGATCCGAACCCAAGCGGCTAACACCAAAAAAGTAATCAAACCTAGGGAGGATAATATGAAACTACTCAATACGACGGTTCTTGCGACCAGCCTTGTCGCATCCGCAGCCATGGCGCAGGAGTTGCCGCTCAAGGCGCTGCCCGATGACGGAGAGCGGGATTTCTGGCTGATTGAACAGGTGAATGAGCCGGGCAAACTGGAAGCCCTGCAGGATGTGACAGGGGCCGAGGCGGTCGCGTTCAAGGGCACACAGGAAAATCCGATTCAGATCGCCTTTATCTACCCATCGGCTGATGTCTCGGACTTCTGGGCGCGTTCCTATCTGGCAACGACCAAGCGTCTGGATGAATTGGGTATCAACTACGAGACGCGCGAATTTGCTTCTCGTCAGATCGAACATTCGCTGCAATCGACCTATGCGCAGCAGGTGGATCAGGATGCCGATATCTATGACTTCGTGATCTTCGGACCCTCGGAACTGGCCACGCAAGCCGACAATATCGACAAACTGTCGGCCAATCCCGATCTGACCACCTTTGTCTGGGCGTTCCACACGCCATTGCAGTATCTTGAGAACCAGCCGGATATGTGGCTGGATTTCTCGTCCGCTTATGGTGCGATCAAGATCTGCGACTACATGGTGGAACGACTGGGCAATGACGTTGTCTATGCGATGAACCGTGGCATTCCAGGCATCACCGATAACCAGCGTTCAGGCGATTTCAAGGATTGTGTGGCCGAGAAAGGCAACTGGGATGTCGTCTATGAACATTACGGCGAATACCAGCGCGAAGGCGGGTTCGAAGGCACGCAGCTGATCCTGCAGGCCTATCCCGAGGCCACCGTGATCCACAACGCCAACACCGCCATGTCCATGGGTTCGGTCGAGGCGCAGTTGGCGGTCGGCAAAGAGAAAGAGATCTTCTCGACCGGCTGGGGCGGCACAGGTCTTGAGCTGGAGGCGATCCGCCGGGGTGAGCTTGACGCGACCCCGATGCGCATGGGCGACGATGTGGGCGCGGCCACTGCCGAGGCGATCAAGTACCACCTGGAAGGTCGTCAGGACGAACTGCCGCTGGTGTTCCTGGGCCGCATCACCGTGGCACATGACGAGATGTCCATCGACGAGATCGACGCCCTTGAACAAGAAGCCTTCCGCTTCTCGGGCGTCGGCAAGCTTGAGCGGTAACCTACCGACGTAAATGAAAGATCGACGGCACCTGCACAGGCAGGTGCCGTCTTCGTTTCGCATGATCCGTCAGTCAGTGATTGTTGGGTTTCGTGGCAAATTCCTTTGAAGGCTGAGGAGATGGCGCAGTCGGGTTGATGACTCTGCCAGTTGAGGAAACTGCCGAAATGCAGAGAATCGGGGCGTGAATTGGCCTTTGCGGATCATGTTGACCAATTCTATGTCTGCCAGGGCAGATGCAGCGGAATCGAAAGACTTGAAACCCATCATGGGCCTGATCCGTCGTTTTGATGAATCGATAGTCTTGTTCGATGATGCTAATGAGGTATTTCCGCCTGACCATCTCAATCGGTGCCGGACAACCAAAGCCTGTCATCCTTTTTGTTTATGGCTTTGATGTCGGCAGTGTTGGCTCCGCGTTTGTCGATGGCAATCTTTCGCGGCAAACCGATCACCTTAAGCGCACGAGCGAAGAATTTCGTCGCCGCAGCTTTATTCCGGCGTTTGGAAAGCATGAAGTCCGGGGTCTTGCCGTGTTTGTCCATGGCGCGATAGAGATAAACCCACTCGCCCTTCACTTTCACATAGGTCTTATCCATGCGCCACGAACGGTCGGCAGGGCGCTTTTTGTACCGTTAAGCATCAGCTGCAAGACCGACGTATCGGCTCAACCAGCGGTTCAGGGTCGCGTGATCCAGTTCAACACTACATTCTACGATGATTTCTTGCAGATCCCGATATGGCACTCCGCATCGAAGATAGAAGAAAACAGCGTGTAAGATCACGTTTTTCGGAAAATGTGCACCCTTAAATGAGATTGTCACGGTCTGCTCCTGTCATTTTGAGCATGCGCTGCCAAAACGACACTCAGCCTGACAGGTGGGAAAAAAGTTTGCGACAGAACCTTCTGAAGCCCGGGGTGCGCGAGGTGAATTGATTGCTTTGCATTGGAAATAAAGACTTATATATTGATCTTAACGAATTAAAAAGTTAAGCAAAGGATACTATATTGATCTTTAATTTTGAGTCACAGACGCCAGGCGCGGCACAGGATGAGATTCGCTCTGCTGCCCGCAGGTTGCGTCTGGCTCATAACATGACACAGAAGGCTCTGGCCGAAAAATCGGGTGTGCCGCTATCGACGCTCAAGCGGTTTGAACAAAGCGGTGAGATCTCGCTGGCTTCGCTTCTGGAGATCGCCGGGGCGTTAGGTGCGTTGGATGCGTTTGGCTATCTGTTCCCACAGCCTACGGCCATGTCTCTGGATCAGTTGAAATCGGTCGGCGTTGACCGCAAGCGTGCTGGAAAAAGGCGCAAGTGATGGTGGATCGTCTGAACATCGAACTGGACTTTGGCGATCACCGGCGTGAGGTCGGACAGGTCGCTTGGGTCAAAGACCAACGTCGTGCGGCCATAGAATGGGCGAACGATTTCGTTGCACGCCCGCTGCCGATATCGCCTTATTCGATCCGGTCCTGGCAGGGGCTGCATTTCGGGGAGCACACGCCATTTGACGGCTTGCCGGGTCTGTTGGGGGACTCATTGCCCGATGGTTGGGGTCATCTGCTGATTGATCGCGAACTGGCGCGACAGGGCAGGGCGGTTCATGACCTGACACCGGTCGACCGGTTGGCCATCGTGGGCCAGCACGGTATGGGGGCGCTGAGCTATCATCCCGAAGAAGAATTGACGAAACAGGACAGTATCGATCTGGATTGGTTCGCTGAAACGGTGCAGCACATCGAAGAGGATGTGGCGGTCGAAGACCTGCGCCGCTTGCGCGCAGGCAGTGGCGGCTCGGCGGGAGCACGACCGAAATTCGTGGCACTGGTGAACGCTGACACCGGGGTGTTGCGGGACTATCGCAGCGCGGCACAGGAGGGATTCAGTCACTACCTGATAAAATTCCGATCCTCGTCAGACCCTGTCAGCGCAGCTCGCGAGGAACAGGCCTATGCCGAAATGGCGCGCGCAGCCGGGATCAATATGTCCGACACGCAGGTTTTGACGACCGGTGAGGGGGATGATCTGTTCGCCACCCTTCGATTCGACCGGCCCAGCGGTCGGCGGCTGCACATGCATACGGTCGCGGGCATCCTGAATGCGGATTTCACTGCTCCGGCTGTTGATTATGAAACCCTTCTGAAATTGACCTATTTTATGACGAATCACCAAGGAGACGTCGAAGAGATGTTCCGGCGGATGGTGTTCAACGTTCTGAGCCACAATCGCGACGACCACATCAAGAACCACGCCTTTCTGATGGACCAGCATGGCACTTGGCGTCTGTCTCCGGCGTATGACCTGAGCTTTTCGGATGGCCCCGGCGGCGAGCATCATCTCAGCGTCAATGGCAATGGGCGAAACCCAACGCATCAAGACCTGATCGCAGTAGGGCAGGGGGCGGGTCTGAAGCCGCGCCGCATCACTGAAATCGTTGAACGGGTTCGCGAGGTCACCCATCAGTGGCTGGCCTACGCAGATGCCGGTGGTGTTCCGGCAGTACGAAGCCGGGAAATCGCCGAGAGACTGGCGCTGGTTGACGTGAACTGATCGATCCGGTTTCTTAGCTGGCAGCGTCGAAAACACGATCCTGCCGGGGAGGTCGTCCGAATTTACGAGTGTATTCCCTGGAGAATTGTCCGGGGCTTTCGTATCCGACCCCGAAGGCGATATCGGATACTTTGGAACGGGTCGTTCGAAGCGTATCCCGTGCCTGCAACAGTCGCAGATCCTTTTGATATTGCAGGGGCGAGGTTCCGGTGACGGCTTTGAACTGTTCGAAGAAAGCCGAACTGCTCATACCGATGCGCCTGGCAAGATCTCCGACTATAAGTGGCTTGGCGAGATCGGATCGAATTTCGTGCGTCGCGGCAAAAATCCGGCTGGCGGTGGTGTCATTCCACAAAAGCTTCTGGAGCACGCCGCCATGACGCCCTAACAGCAGGCGGGCATGAATTTCGCGCGATGTGATCGGGGCCAGAAGTTGCTGCATCTCGTCTGTCTCGCACTGGCGAAAATAGCGAGTGATGGCGTTCTCCATGTCGGTATCTGTCTCTGCAAGGCATATTGAAAATGGGTCAGGCGCCCGAGCGGTGGCGGAAATCGGCACCGAAGGGGCCAGGCTGCGCAGCACATCCATATCCAGAGGAAAAACAAGTGCTACGTAAGGTTGTTCCGTCGTTGCCTCAGTAATCCGCGACACAACCGGCAGGGCGTGGCTAACGATCAGCGACTGTCCGGCCCGGACAGTCACGCTCTTGGTGCTTGTCCCGACCTCTTTCGCCCCTTGCAGAACGGCGCAGAACAAAGGGCGATACACGCTCGATTCCAAGCGGGTGGTTGAGGGTTGGATCAGCAGATGCGTCCCGGTTTGCTCGTGTGAAACCCCTCCGTGCGCGACCCCTTCCCGTTCAAGAAGGGCTTGTACATAGCCCAACAATCCCGCCTGCGTCATAGGTGCCTCCTTCGCCGTGCCCAGCCTTAGCACGATATTCCTCAAGAATTTATCGAAAAGTCTGATTTCTGGGGGATCGTGTAAGTAATTAGGACTTAAAGCGACGAAAACCGTGAAAGTTACAGCTATCGTAAAAGCATGAACTGGAGGAAAATGGATATGAAGACCATCCTAATCACCGGGGCTTCTTCGGGCATAGGGGCCGCGACCGCGCGGTATTTTCAGACAAACGGCTGGAATGTCATTGCCACGATGCGCAATCCCGCAGCCGAAACGGATCTCGCTACTTCTGAGAACGTTCATCTGACCCGGTTGGATGTGACCGATCCCGGCTCGATCTCGACCGCCGTGGCTGAAGGGATCGACCGTTTCGGACAGATTGATGTTCTGCTCAACAATGCGGGCTACGGCGCCTATGGTGCGCTTGAAGCGTTCTCGATGGATCGGATCCGGCGCCAGTTCGAAACCAATGTGATCGGGCTTCTGGAGGTGACCAAGGCCGTTCTGCCTCATATGCGGCAGAACCGTTCCGGCACAATTATCAATATCTCTTCCATTGGCGGTCAGATCACCTTTCCGCTCGGGTCGCTCTACCACGGCACCAAGTTCGCAGTGGAAGGGCTGTCCGAGGCGCTGCATTACGAACTGGAGCCGCTTGGTATCCATGTTCGGATTGTCCAGCCGGGCATGATCAAGACCAATTTTGGCGGCAGTTCCTTTGATTTCGCTATGGACGAAGGCCTGACCGATTATGCGCCCACCGTCGATGCCATGGGGCGTTTGTTCGGCAGGCTGGCCTCGGATCCATCTGCCCCGGAAACTGTTGCTGGGGTCATTTGGGACGCTGCAAACGAGACCAGTGATCGCCTGCGCTTTCGCGCAGGACCCGATGCAGAGAGGCTGCTTGATGCACGCAAGGCACAGGACGACGCAACCTTTATCGGCAGCCTCAAAAAGCAAATGGCGTCCTGAAGCAGAATTGGAAGGGAAGGCACATGTACAAAAATGTTGTCAAAGAAGGCGGTTTGGCGGTGGTGACAGGGGCGGCCAGCGGTGTCGGAAAGGCCGCTGCGGTTCGATTTCTGCAAGACGGATTGGGGGTCATTCTGGTCGATCTTCCGGGGGAAGCCTTGGAGGCAGCCGAAACGGAGCTGCGCGGCATGGCTGGACACTCGGCTCTGGTCCGTGCGGTTCCCACCGATGTGACCGACGCCGCAGCCGTAACCGCGCTGGCGGATGAGGTCTTTTCATTGGGTGATATTGCGGTTTTGATGAACAATGCCGGAATTGCCCTGCCGACCGGCAGTTGGGAAAATGCCGGGAATTGGCGCAAGCTGATCGAGGTAAATCTATTTGGCGTCATGAATGGCGTACATGCCTTCTTGCCGAGGATGATCCAGACAGATCGCCCGGCCGTTGTCATTAACACCGGCTCTAAACAAGGCATCACGACCCCGCCAGGAAACCCGGCCTACAACACCAGCAAAGCGGCGGTGAAGGTCATGACCGAGATGTTGGCCTATGACCTGCGTCAGGCACCGATCACGGCCCACCTGTTCGTGCCTGGGTTTACCTACACCGGTATGATTCAGAAATTCATGCCGGAGAAACCCGCTGCTGCCTGGACCAGCGAACAGGCAGTCGATTATCTGGTAAGCCGTATGTCAGCGGGAGATTTCTATATTCTCTGCCCGGACAATGACGTGTCGCAGTCGCGTGATACCAAACGCATTGAATGGGCCTTGGGCGATATCATCAACAATCGCCCAGCTCTTTCGCGCTGGCATCCGGATTTTTCAGACGCATTTGCTGCGCATGAGAACCCCGAATAGGGGGCTGTTTGATCGCCAGAGGGGTCAGCAAGACCTGTGTAGGGCCGCATTTTCCTAAAAGATCAAGTGCAGGCGGCACACAATATCGACTTTGAAAACAGAACGCTTGTACCACCGTTACAAGGACAATTTGTTGAGCGATGAGGTCAGGGCCTGCAACCGATCGGTTTGGCGCAGGTTGAAATGGGTCAGGAACTCGGGCTTGCCAAAGGGGACGTTCTTGGCGCGGATGGCCTCGACGCAGGTCTGGGCTTTGGTGTCATTCCCGGCTTCGGCGTGTACGACCGCGCCGATCATGAAGACATAAAGGTGGGGGTTGGGCGCACTCAGAGCGTGCTCGGCATAGGCGCTGGCCGCAGCCAGATTGCCAGAGACAAACGCCGCCAATGCGCGCGTGCCGTACATGGATTGCAGATGCGGGTCCAAGGGGCTTAGCCTTAACGCCGTCTCCACGTTTTCGTCCGCAGTTTGACCGTTGCACAGCACGGTGTTCAGCGTGGCGTTGTTGTAATAGCCGAACGCATAGTTGGGGTTCAGATCAATGGATCGGTCCACCCAGACCAACCCTTGTTCAGCGTCGCCCAGAAGCCATTTTGCGCGTCCGTAGATCAGGTTGCAGAACGGGTCCAACGGGTCCAGTTGCAGGGCATCTTCGGCATGTCCCAACGCCAATCTGGCGTGCAGGCCTGTATCGACCGCGAAATGCTGAAACGCGTTCTGGAACTCGGTATAGGACAGCCCGCAATGGGCGCGCGCAAATCCGGGGTCCTGAGCAATGGCAGTGCGAAAGTGACTGGCCGCGATCTCGTTATCAGCACGGTTGTACCGGTACATATGCCGTATCCCGAGGTGGTAATGCCCCCACGCATCAAGGTTTTCCGAAGGGATGTGCGTCAGACGGTCAGCCTCGTGTAACGGTAGGCGCAGTTCCAGTGCCATGGCAAGGTCGCGCGCAATACGGGCGCGCATGTCGTATACATCCGCGATGGCTCCGGTGACACGGTCGCTCCAGATCACTTGGCCTGAGCGTGCATCCGAAAGCTCGGTGTAAATGGCAAGCCGGGTGCCCTGCCACTCCACGGTGCCTGACGCGACGAACTGCGCGGCCAGTTGCGACCCCATGTCGGTCAGATCGGTTTCAGGCCCCGCGAACC
>NZ_JBQFXP010000014.1:0-129142 GCF_056540905.1 Ruegeria sp. AL1 | reverse complement strand
GCCGTGGAGTTTGAGCGATGAAACAGGATCTTCCCGTTTTTCCGGCCCTTCACGGCTCGACCAGCAGCGGCAAACAGTGGTGCGTTTTGGCGGGCGAGATCACAGGTCAGGCGACCGTGCTTGCACCGAACCTGCCGGGCTATGGCTCGGCGGCTGCGGACAAATCGGACCGGCTGGAAATGTTGGCTAAGGTTTTGGCCGCGCAGAAGGGCAGGGTACACATTGTGGCGCATTCCTTTGGCGGTGCGGTTGCCATGAAGCTGGCCAATACCTGCCCCGAACGGGTGAGCAGTGTTACGCTATATGACCCGATCACCCCGTCACGGGACGGCGCTGACTGCCTGTCGCCCGAACTGGACGCTCTGTGGCACGAAGCGCGTCATCTTGCTCCGAGGGATTTGATGCGCGCGTTTATCGAGTTCTGGTCAGGGCAGGGGAGTTGGGCGCGATTGGGTCCTGATCAGCAAAACCGTCTTTTGGCACATCACCCCGGGATGATCCGCGACATGACTGAGGTGTTCTCGGGGCGTTGGACGCTGGATCAGGTCCGTTATACCGGCCCTCTCACCATTCTGCGCGGCGGTCTTTCCCCAGACGTAACCGCAACCATGTGCCGGGCTTTCGCACGGACGCATCCACAGGCTGTCGAATTGTTGTTGCCTAATCACGGGCACATGGCCCCGCTGACCCATGCTGTTCCAATGGCGAAGGCTTTTGCAGATTGCCTGTCACCGTATCTGAAGGACAGCGCGCTGGCCGCGTGACCGAAACCTTGCGGCACTTCGAAACCCGAATGCAGGAGGATTGATCATGCGCAATGAACAGCTGGAAGGCGGCTGCGATTGCAGTGAGGTTCGGTATCGGCTCTTGGCCTCACCCTTGATCGTGCATGGATGTCATTGTCGAAGGTGCCAGCGGCAAACCGACAGCACGCATGCGGTCAATGCGTTGATCGAGGGCAGTAATGTCCTGCTGCTGTCCGGAAATATCATCGAGGATATGGCTGAAACACCGTCCGGCAGCGGGCAGAGGATATCTCGCTGTGCAAACTGTCATGTGGCGGTCTGGAGCGAGTACCTGCGGTTCGCCAAACGCGTGCCGTCCCCCATCCTGTTCATCCGCGCAGGGACTTTGGACCAACCACACCACCTTCCGCCCGATGTCTATATTCACACCGACAGCAAACAGCCCCATGCGATCCTTAAAAACGGAGTGCCGTCTTTCGGAGCTTTCTACGATCTCAGACAGGTCTGGTCAGAAGAGAGTATGAAACGCCTGCAGAATATGTAGGGAAACTTCCCAAAAGGGACTATTGACGCCGGTTTAAGCCTTCAAAAACATTGAAAAAGACCATTTGAGCCAAAGACTCTTTACACAGCCGTTCCTCCCGCGACAACATGCAAGAAATTTGAAAATTCGAATATCGGGATGAATTCTCCCGGTGTGCCCGTGCTAAATTGCGCGTCGGATGATTGTGATTGTAAGGGGGGAATTATGGCCGGTATTTTTCGTTGGATTGTACCCGTGTTTCTGGTTTTTGCACCGACACTTGTCGGCGCACAGACCGAACAGGAGGGTGTAGCCGAGCCTGTATCAGACGATGATCTGCTCACGCAGGCCGAGCTGGAAAATCTGGTCGCACCGATTGCCTTATTTCCGGACACGCTCTTGATTCAGATCCTGATTGCGGCGACCAGTCCGATGGAAGTCGTCAAAAGCGACCGGTTGCTGGCCAGCATGGACGGTGAAGAGCCTGAGATCATTCAAGCTGCTGTAGAAGCCGAAGAATGGGATGAAAGCGTTGAGGTTCTGGCTGTTGCCTTCCCGGAAGTGATCGAGGATATGGCGGCCCATATCGAATGGACCGAAACCATGGGCGACGCCATGCTTGCCCAAAGTGACGAGGTGATGGTCGCCGTTCAGACCATGCGGACCCAGGCGATCAACAACGGTATCCTGATATCGGGCGAGGAACAGCTTGTCGAGGTCACGGAAGACGAAACCGTCATCATCCAACCTGCGGACCCAGAAGTTGTTTATGTGCCGCAATATGACCCTCAGTTCGTTTATACCGACAACAACAGCAACCTTGTTGGCGACGCCATTGTCACCGGAGCTATCGCGTTTGGGACATTCGCCCTGATCGACGCCATTTTTGACGATGATGACGACTGGAATGACTACTGGGGTTGTCGAAATTTCGGGGGTTGGGGTGGGGGCCCGATCTATCGAAATCCGAATATTGATCTGGATATCGACGGCAATGTGAATATCGGCAATGACGTCAATATCGGGAACGGAAATATCAACCGCCCTGACAATGGCTGGAAACCGGATGATCGAAAGAAGGATCAGGCGCGAGACAAGATTGCCTCCAAAAAGGATCCAGGGGGCAAGACCAAGCTGCCGATAGACAAAGGTGACAGCAGCGCGGATGCCTTGCGAAGCAAACTGTCCCAGAAATCCGGTGCGCCAGATATCTCCCGGCCCGGATCGCAGGCCAAAACGGAAGCAGTTCGGAAAACCATGAAGGATGGGGGCACGCCCAAGGTCAATCGGGCCACGCCGAATAAGGCAGTGAAGAAACCGGCCCAAAAGCCAGCGGTTAAGAAACCATCCGGGACCAAGTCCCATGTCACCAAGGCCACTAAGCCCAAAGCGGTCAGCTAGCCTAAGGCGACCCCCAAGAAATCCAACGGGCAAAAAGCGCGCAAGGCTTCGCAACGGGGTAAAGCCAGCCACCAAAAAGCCCAGCGGAGGAGATAAGAGCATGACCAATAAGCTGATCAAAATAACTGCAATTGCTGCGCTGTTTTCAAACCCGGTCTGGGCCGAACCAGCCGTGTATGACTCACCTCAGGAGGCGCTTGAGGCGATGGTCGCGGCGCTGAAAAGCCCAGAGGAAGGCGCCACTTTGGCCGTCTTTGGGCCAGAGGCTGCGGACTATCTTTCCGATGGAAACCCGGTCGAGGACAAGATCAACAAACTGGCCCTGCTGTCCCTTTACAAAGAAGGCTATCGGCTTGTGCCGCAAGACGATGGCTCGGTCCTGATCGCGCTGGGTGAAGAAGGCTGGCTGTTCCCGGTGCCCATCGCAAAGACGGACACGTCATGGTCCTTTGACAACGATGCAGGTCGGGAAGAAGTGCGTCTGCGCGAAATTGGCCGCAACGAACTGGACGTAATCGAATTGATGGTGGCCTATGTCGACATCCAGGCCGATTTCCGGTCGCAGGATCAAAATGGCGACGGGGTCAGGGAATTTGCAAGCCAGATTATCTCAACCTCAGCGGATCAGCGGGATGGGCTGTTTTGGGCAGATGAAGACACGCTTTTGGGCGAGCTTTTCGCGCGCGCCTCGGCCCTTGGTTACAGCGACGGTGAAACCGATCACGCGCCCGAACCCTATTTGGGCTACTATTTCCGTATCCTGACCGAGCAAACCGATGCGGCACCCGGCGGCGCCATGGACTATTTCGTCAATGGTCACATGGTTGCGGGTCACGCTCTTCTGGCCGTTCCGGCAGAGTTCGGAGAGACTGGTGTGCACAGTTTCATGGTGTCGGAAAACGGTGTCGTGTTTGAGTCTGTTCTGGGCGAGGACACACTGGAAAAGGCGGCAGGCACAACGGGATTTGATCCGTCTGAGGATTGGCAGCCGGTCAATTAAACCGGCGCGTCAACACAGACATTCGATATTGGAGATTTTTCAGAAGACTATTAGAGGATTTGCGACAATGAGTTTGGTCAAGACACTTGCGAAGGCTGCAGTTGGTATCGCGATTGCAAAGGGAGTAGGGGGCATGATGTCCCGGTCAAACGGCGCATCAGCAGGGAGTGTTTCGGGTCGCGGCGCGCCCTATGGCGGCTCAGCTTCCCAAATGCCTACATCAGAGGGTGGAGGCTTGGGCGGCATGCTTGGAAAAATGCTGGGCGGCAACGGACCCAGAGGCCGCGGTAGCCTCGGCGGTGCCTTGGACGAACTCAGCCAGATTTCGACAGAGAGTTTTTCAGGCTCAGAGGCTGCGGCGCGTCCGTTTGATGCGCCAAAACAAGGCTCACTTGGCGACATGCTGAACCAGAGCCTTGAGGGGTTTGGTCAAGAACAAGCCACGCCATCGCCCGAGCAGGAGGAAATGGCCGGAGTGTTGTTGCGCGCGCTTATTCAGGCAGCAAAAGCGGATGGTCGCATAGATACGAGCGAAAAAGAACAGCTAACGCAGCATCTGGGCGACCTGGATCGCGAGGAACTGGAGTTTGTAAAGGCCGAGCTTGCCAAGCCCGTCGATGTGCCCGCGCTGGTTCGTGACGTTCCGGCAGGGGCAGGCGGGCAAGTCTATATGATGTCAGTCATGGGGATCGATCTGGATACAAACAAAGAGGCCCGGTACCTGCATGAGCTGTCACAAGCGCCGGGTCTCAAGCCGGACATGGTGAATTCGATCCACGATAGAATGGGTGAGCCTCGACTATTCAGATAGATTGGTCGGCTTACTCGGGAACGGTTGCGCAGATCGTGACGAATTCTCCTGCAGTAGCGCCGCTTCAAGACTCTGAGGAAACACTATTGGCGTTCAGTCCTTTGATACCAATTTGGTTTGAATGACGAACTGAGTGACCGGATCGACGTCTTCGTTTTCAAGCAGGGTTGCGAACTGGGTGTCCAAGCGTGTTTCATTCCAATTGCGCATCGCGATCGCAATCTCCAGAGTCGACGAGTGATCCTGTTCCAGCTCGCGGGAAAAGATTCTGATGATTTGGTTTCTGAGCACCGGCGACACCGCACCAGAGTCAACCAAGGCGCGAATAAGAAGTCGTTTACGGTCCTGTTTGAGATTTGCCGACCCTAACGCGGCGTCCATATGCTTCAAGCTGTACGGTGACCCTGAGCAGATGCAGCGGTCGCAGGCTGCGAGAATTCAAATGGCGGTTTCGGATTTGTTGAACGAACGCGAACTGGGTCTCGGTCAGCGACGGCACGTCGATATTGTCGAGTTCCACAGAACCAGTATCCCACGCATTCCGAGTCCCGGTGCCAGTAGTGACAAGGGTCAGATCTGATCCTGCCCCACTGAAGTGGTCATTTTGATTACTCGCATCCAATGGTTTCGATGGTTGTTCGTTTGATCCTTCTTCTGTTTCAGGATGTTTTGACCGCGCCCGAAGCAGTCATCGGGCTGGGCGATGAACATCATCTGTGTGTCAACAGGAACGGCTGGAATCCGGGCGAAAGGATTTTGTCGCCGTGGGGCAGGAGGCGGGTCTGAAGACACGGCGTGTATCCGACATTGTCGGGCAGGTTTGCCATGCCTTCCATCAATGGCCTGTTTTTGGGGGCGCAAGCTGGATTCCTGAAGCGCGAAGCCGGGAAATTGGATCAAAACAGGATGTGATTGGCACAAACCGATTGGGGCGGCTCGTGGACGCTTTGATGTCAGCAGTGTTCGCCGCGGTTTTGTCGATGACATTCTTTTGCGGCAAACCGTCGACCTCGGGCATAGGCGCGAAGGATTTGGTGGCGGTTGGTTCGTCGCGCCCAAACAGGCATGTGGCGTAAATGCGCGCGTCATCCCGGCCGCGTTTGCGACGGCTTGTGCTTTCACGGGGCGCGGCCTGTATGCTGGCTTTTTTGCTGCTCCAGCCGTGGCCAAAGCTATCTTCTGTTTTCCCGCAATTTGTTAATACTGAAACAAATCTTTCACCAAACCGTCACACGATCCGCATAGGTGACCGCTTGTGCGCACAACCCGTGCATTGCTTTGGGGTTCTTCCCCATTCGCATCAGACTTTTCACTTTGAACTGCCTGTCCCCTGACGCCGGCCTAACTGCCAAACACCGGGACTGCTTCCGAATCGGAGGATCGAAATGACCAACTTCAAACTGAGCGCAGCCGCTGCCGCCGTCGCCTTTTCCGCGACCGCAGCGTTTGCCGAAACCGAAATCACCTGGTGGCACGCGATGGGCGGCCAGCTGGGCGAGACCGTCAACAAAATCGCCGAGGATTTCAACGCCTCGCAGGACGACTACAAGATCACTCCAGTCTACAAAGGCAGCTACGAAGAGACGCTGACCGCAGGGATCGCGGCCTTCCGCGCGGGCGAACAGCCCAACGTCATGCAAGTGTTCGATGCGGGTGCCGCCACCGTGATTGGTGCCAAGGGTGCAACCATCCCGGTTCAGGACCTGCTGGCCAATAATGGTGTCGATTTCGACATCAACGAATATATCGCCGGTGTACGCTATTTCTATGCCGACAGCGACGGCAAGATGATCGGCATGCCCTTCAATTCATCGACGCCGATCCTGTATTACAATGTCGATGCGCTGGACGCCGCAGGTGTCACGCCGCCGAAGACGTGGGAAGAGTTCCAGTCGACCACAGCCCCGGCGCTGAAAGATGCAGGTTACATCGCGCTCAGCCAGTCGCACCTGCCCTGGATCTTTACCGAAAACTTCATGTCGCGCCACGACCTGCCGTTTGCGACCCACAACAACGGCTACGACGGTATCGACACGCAGATCCTGGTCAACAACGACGCGATCAAGGCGCATTTCACCGCTGTAAGCGAGTGGAAGGAAAACGGTATGTTCGAATGGTACGGCACCGGTTGGGGTGACAACCAGAAGCCGTTCGAAGAAGGCAAGGTCGCGATGTGGCTGGGCTCGTCCGGTTCGTTCGGCGGTCTGCTGCAAAAAGACCTGCCATTTGAATTCAGCGCGACCGAACTGCCCTATTGGGAAGCCGTAACCGCCGAGCCCACTCAGACCTTCATCGGTGGCGCAGCGCTGTTTGCCATGTCCGGCAAGTCGGACGAGGAAAACAAGGCGACAGCCGAGTTCTTCCGGTTTCTGACCGCGCCCGAGACCCAGTATTTCTGGCATCAGGAAACCGGTTATGTACCGATCACCGAGGCCGCGTATGAGGTTGCCAAGAAAGACGGCCACTATGACCGTTTCCCGGCGGCCGAGGTTGGTGTCAACCAGCTGCAAGGCAAGGCCGGTGACAACACCAAAGGTTATCGCATGGGCTTTTACGTGCAGATCCGCGACATCATGAACCGCGAATATGGCCGTATCCTGACCGGTGAAACCGACGTCGAGACCGCGTTCAAGACAATCGAAGAAGAAGCCAACGAGCTGCTGGCCCGCTTTGGCAAAACCCAGGGTTAACCCCCCGGGATCACCCCCAGAATGGTCGTGCCCTTGGGCGCGGCCATCACACTTTTTCTTACTGGACCACTCATGAAACGCGCGGGCTTCGATACGATCTGGCTGCCTGTGGCGCTGTTGCTGCCGCAGTTGATGATCATCGCCATCTTCTTTTACTGGCCTGCGGGCTGGGCCTTGCAATCCTCGTTTTTTCTGCAGGACCCGTTCGGGTTCGGATCGACCTTTGTGGGCGCGGAAAACTATACCTCGCTGCTGGGCAGTAATCAGTACAAGCGCATCGCGTGGTTCACGGTTGTGTTTTCCGTTCTGGTCACTTTTTTCTCGCTGGCCATCGCGCTGCTGTTGGCGGTCAAGGCCGACAAGGTGATCCGGGGGGCCAAGACCTATCGCACGCTGCTGATGTGGGTCTATGCCATCGCGCCCCCGGTGGCCGGCTTTTTGGGCATCCTGTTTTTCGACCAGAGCACCGGCCCCATGACCAAGTTCTTTCAGATATTTGGCTGGGATTTCAAACTGGGTGTCGACTACAACGCGACCGCAACCGCGATGATCATCGTGTCTGTCTGGAAGCAGATCCCGGTCAATTTCATCTTTTTCCTCTCGGGCCTGCAATCCATTCCGCGGTCCGTGCGCGAGGCGGCGATGATCGACAACCGGTCCGCCACCGGGCGGTTCTGGCAAGTCACTTTCCCGCTGCTGGCCCCCACCGCGTTTTTCCTGCTGATCATCAACATCACCTATGCGATGTTTGACACCTTTGGCGTCATCGACGCGCTGATGAAGGGCGAGCCGGGCAACAACCCGATGACGCTGGTCTACAAGGTCTATCTGGACGGGTTCCGGGGCAACGATCTGGGCGGCTCATCCGCGCAATCGGTGATCCTGATGGTGCTGGTGCTGGTGCTGACCGTCTTTCAGTTCCGCCTGGTGGAACGCCGGATTCACTATACCTGAGGGCTTTGGACATGGCTGAGACAACACTCGACACCCCGATCGTGGCCCGCCGCCCTCGTCGCATCAAATGGGAGGCGATCGGCGACCACACTGTCCTGATCCTGGGCGCGCTTTTGATGATGGCGCCGCCTCTGCTGGCGCTGATCACGGCCAGCCATGACGCGGTGACGATCCACCGCGAAGGGCTGCAACTGACGCTGGGCGACGATCTGGGAAAGAACTTTCACGCCGCGATGTTCGAAAAGGGCGGGTTCACCCAGACGGTTGATGGCACGCTGATGCTGATGAACTCGTTCATTCTGGGGATCGGCTTTGCGGTGGGCAAGATCATCATCTCGATGATGGCGGCCTATGCCATCGTCTATTTCCGCCTGCGTTTTGCCACGCTGGCCTTCTGGGTGATCTTCACCACCTTGCTGCTGCCGCTTGAGGTGCGCATTTTGCCCTCATATGAGGCGATCCAGAAGCTGGGGCTGACCAACACCTATACCGGCCTGATCGTCCCGCTGATCGCCTCGGCCACCGGTACGTTCTTTTTCCGCCAATTCTTTATGTCGGTTCCCGAAGAACTGGCCGAGGCCGCCCGGATCGACGGTGCGGGTCCGTGGAAGTTCTTTACCGACATCCTTGTACCCCTGAGCAAAACGATGATCGCGGCGATCTTCATCATCATGTTCGTCTTTGGCTGGAACCAGTATCTGTGGCCCACGCTGATCACCACGGACGAAAGCTTTTTCACGCTGGTGCGCGGCATCAAACAGATCGTCCTGACCTTTACAGACAGTCAAATCCCTGACTACGGCCAGGCCCTGATGCTGGCCATCGTGGCAATGATCCCCCCTGTGGCGGTCGTGGTCTTTTTCCAGAACTGGTTCGTCAAGGGCCTAACAGAATCCGACAAATAAGGAATGCGCGCATGGCTCAGGTATCATTAGAGGGCATCCGCAAGGTTTATCCCAACGGTTTTCACGCAGTTGAAACCACCAGCTTCACCATTCAGGACGGCGAGTTCGTCGTTCTGGTCGGCCCGTCGGGCTGCGGCAAATCCACGTTGCTGCGGATGATCGCGGGGCTTGAGGACATCACCGAAGGGGTGCTGAAAATCGGCGACCGGGTGGTCAACGATGTGGACCCGGCGGACCGGGACATCGCGATGGTGTTCCAGAACTATGCTTTGTACCCGCATATGACCGTTCGCAAGAATATCGGCTACGGGCTCAAGAACCGCGGCACCCCGGCCAGCGAAATCGACGCCCAGGTTCAGGATGCGGCAAAAATGCTGAACCTGACCGAATATCTGGACCGCAAACCGGCACAGCTTTCGGGTGGTCAGCGTCAGCGCGTCGCCATGGGCCGGGCGGTTGTGCGTGACCCGGCCTTGTTCCTGTTTGACGAGCCGCTGTCGAACCTCGACGCGAAACTGCGCAACCAGATGCGGATTGAGATCAAGGCCCTGCAACGCCGCCTTGGCACCACCGCGGTCTATGTCACTCATGATCAGGTCGAGGCGATGACGATGGCCGACCGCATCATCGTTCTGAACGCGGGCCGGATCGAGCAGATCGGCACCCCGTCCGAGATTTACCACAACCCGGCCTCGACCTTTGTCGCGTCCTTCATGGGCGCACCGCCGATGAACCTGATCGAGGCTGAAGTGGACGATGCGCAGGTTCGGCTCAACGGCTATGACGGGCTGATGCCCGCGCCGGGTTCCTATGCCGGGCCGGTGACCATGGGTATCCGTCCCGAAGATGTGGAACTGAACGCGCAGGGCAACATCCCCTTCCGTGTCGACATCCTGGAAGAGCTGGGGGCCCACCGCCTGCTGCACGGGGCAATCGCGGATCAACCCTTTACTGTGATGGTCGGGAAGGACCATGAGGTGCAAAGCGGCGAGACTCGCGTGACCCTCAAACCCGAAGCCCTGCGGCTGTTTGATGCGGAAACGGGAAGAACCTTGTGATCACTGATGTTTTAAGCGCGTTGCCCGCGGTGACGCCGGACCAGCGGCAGGAGATCCTGTCCGCCCCGCGCACCGCCGAGGCGCATCGTGACCTTCTTGCCATGCTTCCGGCGATGAATGCGCTGCAATTGGGCGGGTCGCCCTCGGCCACCGAACTGCCCGCCCAATTCACCGCAGCGGCATGGAATGTTGAGCGTTGTCTGTTCCCCAACGACACCGCCGCTCATCTGAACCAGATCGCCCCGGATGTGGTTCTTCTGTCCGAAGTTGATCACGGCATGGCCCGTACCGCACAGCGCCACACGACCCGGGACATGGCGCGCACCTTGGATATGGTCTATGCATTTGGTGTCGAGTTCCACGAGCTTGATCTGGGCGGTGAAACCGAGCGCGCCTATTGCACCGATGAATTCAACGCATTCGGCTGGCATGGTAACGCCATCCTGTCCCGGGTGCCGTTCGACCGCGCTGCGCTTATCCGTCTGGACGATCATGGCCATTGGTTCGTGCCGGAGACCGGCGCGACAGACCCCGGCCAACCTCGTGTCGGGGGACGGATGGCCATTGCCGCCGTGGTGCCGACTGCCAAGGGTCCGGTCTGCGTCGTTTCCACCCATCTGGAAAGCAATGCGAATGCCGCACACCGGCACGCACAGTTCGATCTGTTGCTAAAGGCCGTCGACGAATTTGCGCCCGATACACCGGTTCTGATTGGCGGAGACTTGAACACAGGCAACCATATCCCGCCGGATTTCGACTGGCGCCGTGAAACCTTGTTCGATCTGGCGAAAGAACAAGGCTATTCGTGGGAGTTCACGCCCGAGGGCCATACGACGCGTGCCAGCCTGATCACCCCGCATCCCGACCGCAAAATGAAGCTGGACTGGTTGACGGGCCGGGATCTGGTACCCGTCCGGTCTGGTATATTGACCTCGATCTCTGCTTCGGACACACCACTTTCGGATCATGATTGCGTTTGGAGCACGCTTGAGATCCAAAACAAGTGCTTGTCAATATAGACCGCCGCGCAAAATATTAGTGTTCAGTCACACCGATCTGCCGGATCGCATCCGGACGTGGCATCCCTTGCCCCGTCAGAACCTCAACCTGCCGTAGTTTCGTGATAATCTCTTCGGGCTAGAGTCGCTTGTTTGCCATGGTCTTCCTCCATCTTGTTAAACATGGCGGAGGACCACTTCTGTGGGTGAAGACCACCTTTCTGATCCGTGCGAAACCCGACAAACATCTGCGCGGATTTCCAGACGTGGCAAGGGTTCTGTCGCAAACTTTTTGGACGGCTAAGCATCATAGAAATTGGTGGGCAGTTTAGCCTTAGTGCCGCTCCGGTTTCTTACTTAAGCGACCTTTCGTTCGAAGGCCAATGGGCTTTTCCGGCCCAAGATCAGCCATGGGCACCGCCACAGAGAGAAATTAGAAGTCGATCATTCGGGAAAGTGCTGAGCGCCCTCTTCTGCACCCAGCCTGAATCGACCCCAGTAAAAGACGATTGCTGCGCGTGTGATTGCGGACAGACAGACCTTTGGACAATTGTCATATCGTGTTGCGACACACCGTCAGTCTTTCGGTCTAGCGAACATGATTTCAATGCGGTTGCGGCGTTTGTATCGTCGCTTGTCGTATCGGACGGCTTTTTTGCGTTGCTTTCGACATGGATTGCAGGCGCGTACCCCTTTGCCTTGCAACGCTTCTCTGAACCAATCTGCATCATAGCCGCGAACTCCGAGCAGTTAACCGACACTTGGCAGACTGCTCAGCGGAGCTTTTGCCCCGGAATAATCACTGACCTTACCAGCCGTCACAAAGAAATTCAGGGGGCGATCTTGGCCGCCACAGATAGCATGGTTCAGTCCAGGCATCTGGTGGATGGGATTTAGGATGGATCGATCTGGCTCGGAAGTCCAAATGTTCCAGAGGCTAAGGTCATGCAGTATGACACCGGCAAGCACTGCGTTTTCTATCACCGTTATCATATCATCTGGTCGAAGAAGTACCGCTACAAGGTGCTGACCGGCAGGGTGCGCCTGCGCGTGCGCGAGGTCACCAGTCAACTCTGCCGCGAGAACGAGATCAACATCTTGCGTGGGGTGTTGCCGAGCGACCACGTCTACATTTTCGTGTCGGTGCCGCCAAAGAGCGCCATCTCCGATTTGGTGCGCAGGATGAAGGGCCGTTCGTCACACAAAGTACAACGAGAGTTTCTCGCGATCCGCTGGCGCTATTGGGGCCGTCGGTTCTGGGGCAGGGGGTACTTTTCAACCACCAACGGCGCGATCACCGAAGACATCTTGCTGCAATACTTCGAAAACCATATCGCCGATCCGACCGACGTCAGTCGGTCGTCGTTCAATCAGGGACAGATCGTGCAAGAGTTGTGAGGCACCGAACTGATTACGTAAAATCTCATACAGGCTGCCTCGGCGTCCAACGCTGTTGCGAGTTAAGGAATACGAAAAAGCAATCGCTTGAATTCAATGCCCTGGAACCCACCAAGGCCGAGGCCGCCGAGGCGCAAAAGAACGGCTATTCCGCGTATAAGATGCGTTTTGGCTGGGGGCCAAAGGACAGCATGGCGGGAATGCGCGAAAACCTCAAACGGGTTGAGGCCGTGCGCGAGGTTATCCGCTATGGCATCGATCTGATGGTCGAATGCTACATGGGCTGGAACCTGGACTATGCCAAGCGGATGCTGCCCAAGCTGGTCAAATACGAACCCCACTGGCTGGAAGAACCGGTGATTGCCGACGATGTTGAAGGCTATCGCGAGCTCTACGCGATGAACATCGTTCCGATCTCGGGTGGTGAGCATGAATTCTCGATCATCGGTTGCAAGGAACTGATCGAGAAAAAGGCCGTCAGCGTTTTGCAATATGACACCAACCGCGTGGGCGGCATCACAGCGGCGCAAAAGATCAACGCGATCGCCGAGGCGCATCAGATCCCCGTCATACCGCATGCCGGGCAGATGCACAATTATCACCTGACCATGGCCAACGCGAACTGCATGATCAGCGAATACGTCCCCGTCTTCGATGTCGAGGTTGGCAATGAGCTGTTCTGCTATATTTTCCAAGCCGACCCCGAGACGGTGGACGGCTTCCTTTATCTGGATGACAATAAGCTGGGTCCGGGGATCGAGATCACGGACAAACATCTGAAACATTTCAAGATTACGGAGTAATCCATGAGCTATACCGGTATTTGGCCCGTCGCGCCGACACCGTTCCATGATGACGGAACGCTTGATCTGGAAGGCATGAAGCGCGTTCTGGATTGTCTGATCGATCAGGGCGCGGACGGGATTTGCGTGCTGGCCAATTTCTCGGAACAGTTCCTGATCTCGGACGAGGAACGCGCGGTCCTGACACGGTTGAGCCTAGAGCATGTGGCCGGGCGCGTTCCAGTGATCGTGACGATCAGCCACTTTGCAACCCAAATCGCGGTTGAGCGCGCGCAGTTTGCCAGGGATCTGGGCGCGGACATCGTGATGATGATGCCGCCCTATCACGGGGCGCTTCTGAAAGGGAACGCGCAGCAGACCTTTGATCAGTTCGCCGCCGTGGGTGAGGTCGGCATCCCGATCATGGTGCAGGACGCGCCCTTGTCGGGCGTCGATCTGCCTGTGCCCTTGCTGGTGAAGATGGCACAAGAGATCGAGATGGTGAAACTGTTCAAGATCGAATGCCCTCGTGCGGCCAACAAGCTGCGGGCACTGATCGCCGAAGGGGGCGCCGCGATTGAAGCCCCCTTTGATGGCGAGGAAGGCATCACCCTGCTGGCCGATCTGGATGCGGGGGCGACCGGGTCGATGACTTCGGGTATGATCGTGGACCAGATCAAGCCGGTCATCACGCATCACCATGAGGGTCGTATCGATGAGGCAACCGCCGCCTATGGCCGCGTGGCGATGGTGATCAACCATGAAAACCGCCAATGCGGCTGGCAATCCTGCAAGGCCGCGATGGTCGAAGGGGGGGTCATCCGATCCGAGTTCTGCCGCCATCCGATTGATCCGCTGCAACCGGCCATTCGCGACCGATTGATAGATCTGCTGAAACCGCTGGACCCGATGGTGCTGAGATGGGGAAAATAACGTGATCCTTGGACAAAACCTGATCGACGGCACATGGGTCGGATCAGACACCCTGCGCGCATCAGATGACCTTGACGGACAAAGCTTTGCTCAGGCAACGGCGGAACAAGTCGATCAGGCCTGTCGCGCGGCGCGGCGCGATTTCCGCTCCTATTCGGGCCAATCCGGGACCGAGCGCGCCACGTTTCTGCGCACGATTGCGGACCAGATGGATGTGCTGGGTGATGAGATCACGCAAACCGGCATGGCCGAGACCGGCCTGCCTGAGGCCCGCCTGGTTGGTGAACGTGGCCGCACGACCGGTCAGTTGCGCATGTTTGCCGATCTGATTGAAAAGACCGAATATCTTGATATCCGCAAAGATGGCGCGCTCCGTGAAAGGACGCCTCTCCCCCGTCCTGATCTGCGCCTGATGCACAAGGCCATCGGTCCCGTGGCCGTTTTGGTGCGTCAAACTTCCCGCTCGCCTTCTCTACGGCGGGTGGGGATACTGCCTCAGCTTTGGCCGCGGGTTGTCCAGTGATTGTCAAAGGTCACAGTGCCCATGCCGGTACTGCCGAACCGGTCGCCCAAGCCATCGCCAAGGCCATTGAGATTTGTGGTATGCCCCCTGCAACGTTCCAGATGGTGCAGGGTTCGGGGCGCGAGATCGGCTCGGTCCTTGTGCAGCATCCCGATATAACGGCAGTGGGCTTTACCGGATCGCTGGCCGGGCGAAGGGCGCTGTATGATCTGTGCCAAGCGCGTCTGCAACTCATCCCGTTTTATGGCGAGTTGGGTTCAGTCAACCCGATGTTCTTTCTGCCCAGGGCTATGGGAGCACGTGCGGCAGAGCTAGGGGCTGGGTGGGCAGCATCGCTGACCATGGGTGCCGGGCAGTTCTGCACCAATCCCGGCGTTGCGGTCATGCTCAAAGGCCCCGAGGCCGATGCGTCGGAAACCGCCTGCTCTACCGCGCTGAATGACTCGGCGGAACGGAAGATGCTGACCGACGGTATCCACCAAGCCTTTGAACAGGGCGTGCGCGACTTCCGCGGTCTGATGACCGAGGTCACATCCTGCAGCGCCGCAACTGGCAAGCGTGCCGCCTTGCCCGCGCTGTTCAAGGTCAGCGCGGCGGAATGGATGGCGAACCCTTCTCTTCAGCGCGAGGTGTTTGGAGCGGCGGGTATCATTGTGTTGTGTGATGACACCGAACAGATGCTTGAGGTGGCAGAATGCCTTGAGGGGCAACTGACGTTGACGTTGCATATGAACGATGGTGATACTGCATTGGCGCAGGACCTGATACCCATCCTAGAGGAAAAAGCCGGGCGTCTATTGGCAAATGGTTATCCGACAGGCGTTGAGGTCTGTTCCTCGATGATGCATGGCGGACCATATCCGGCCAGCACGGATGTGCGTGCGACATCCGTTGGAACGCTTGGAATCGCGCGCTGGCTGCGACCGGTCAGTTATAAGAACATGCCCCAAGCGTTGTTGCCTGACGATCTCAGGGGTTAGCAGGAGGCGCGAATGACAGACTGGCTGTTGTCATCCATTGATCCCGGCCGAGGCCATGACATTGGCCTTGGCCTGTCCTGGCACGCGCGTTTGATGGTCCTGAGCTGGGGGATTCTTTGTCCTGCTGCGATCCTGGCGGCTCGGTATTTCAAGATCATGCCGGGTCAGGACTGGCCTCGTGAACTGGACAATGCGACTTGGTGGCACTGTCACCGTATTGGACAAGGTCTTGTGTGTCTGCTGTCGGTGCCTGCGCTGCTATTGGCATGGTTCGCCCCACAAACGGACGCCAATCTTCACCGGTTGCTTGGATTTACGGTCTTGGGGCTTGGTGTGGTGCAGTTGGTCGGAGGCCTGTCCCGGGGCTGCAAAGGTGGGCCAACAGATCCTTCGGGCATGTCTGGTGATCATTTTGACATGACGGCTCGGCGACAGATGTTTGAAAAACTGCATCGTGGTTTCGGGTATGCGGTGCTACCCCTGATGGTGTTGGCAATTGTGACTGGTCTGTGGGCCGCGAACGCTCCACGATGGATGTGGTTGGTTCTTGTTTCCTATTGGATATTGCTTGGCTGTCTGGCCGGGCGCTGGCAGCGTATGGGCCGGGCGTTTGACACTTATCAGGCCATTTGGGGGCCCGACCCGGGGTTTCCGGGAAATCAATTGGCTAAGTCTGGTTGGGCGACCGTCAGACCGGGTGACAGGACAAAAAAAGGAACCGATTGATGTTCTGGACGGCACCGGAATCCAAGTGATCGAAAAAGAGTTTGGAGCCTGCTTTATCAGGCATGCCCGTGTCGAACGATTGTGGACCGGTGCGCGCCGACAGCGAGATCGGGGCCTGTCATGTTTATCGTATCGACCCGGCTTCACATGAGGTAGCGGCCGTGGCCACCGACTTCATGAAACCAAACGGACCTGCGCATATCCGCAAATTCATGGTGAACAGTGATGGTAAAAGCCTCTCCGGCGGCGCGGTGTTTGCCGAATGCACCAATGGGCTGTTTGATGGAGTCCGCCCGGACAGAGAAGGGCGTATATGGAGTTCAGCCGCGGATGGAATTCACGGCCTGAATTCGCAAGACGTGTTGATAGGCAAGCTCCATATATCTGAAATGGTTGGGAATGTGTGTTTCGGACGCGCCAAACTGAACGGATTATTCGCTGCCGGTACCAGCTCTCATTATGCCGTCCATCTGAATGTGAACGGTGCCGCTTTTTAAAGCTGGTCGTGGCTGCCGCTCAGCGAACGAATGGAACCAGCCGCGCCTGCAGATTGCAGCTCTTTGTCATCTGGGCGGCAGGTGCGTGTCCAGAAATGCAGTGAGCGCGGCCCAGTATTCTGCTCCATCGCCACTTACAAGTGCCGAAGCCCCATGGCGACCGCGTCCTTTGGGGTTAAACCCGGTGACAGGTCCGGCGATTTTTGCCTCAAAAAGTTTCCACTGACCGGTTTCGTTTCGGGCTGAGGTCAAAAAGACGGGGGCCTTCAATTTTCCCAATCGTTTCGAAACGTAACCGCCGCCGAAATACTCACCCGGTGAAAAGGCCATGATGGCGTCAGCGAAGCCGCTGTCTTCAGCAGCGAGCACAAGGACCAGACCAGCGGAATAAGAGGACCCGAGCACGCCTACATTCCGCGCGCCAGTGTTCTGTCGCGCCCAAGCAGCGGCCGCCTGCATGTCAGGAATGGCATTGGTATAGGCGACATTACCACCCGCCTTGGCCGCAGTTTCGTTCTTCACGCCGTTGAACTTGCCGCCTGACCGCTGGTCAACGGCGAGTGTCGCATATCCCAGCGCGTTCAGGCGCTTGGCAATTTCCGAGTATTCGCCACGGCTCGCTCCGGCCATGTGATAGAGCACGAGAACAGTGTTGTAGGATTTGTCTGGTTTCTGGAGTTCGGCAGTAACGACCACGCCGTCGGCGGCCTTGAAACGTACGGTTTCCGCAAGGGCGGCAGAGACGCTGAGAAGAAGGGCCGCAAGCGCAACAAGCAGTCTGGTCATTGGTATCTCCTGAAAGTTCAGAATAACTCTAGCACTCTCGTCGCAGGGGTGCGGTCACGTTTTGAGGATCGGGGGATGTTCAAAAGACGGCATGAAGGAACCAAAGTTAGCAGGCTGCCGGTGTGAGAGGCAGGTGTAAGCGGATTCTGCGGCTGTACGATTGCATAGTTTGGCAATTATCTTGCAATCACTCACGGGTTTGGGTTCTCGTGCACTGACCCATGTCCGCGTTGACGATCGAAAGCTCTGCAAGAAAGGCCTGCCGACTGTGTCTTATCCCACCATCAAAAAAGTGACCGCTCGCCCGGTTCTGGTGCCCTTGCGCCGCCCGGTAGTTGTTATGACCGGCCAGGTCACTCTGGCGCCTTTGGTACTTATAGACCTTGAACGCAGCGATGGTGTTGTCGGTCGTAGCTACCTGTTCACGTATTCCCCGCTTGCACTCAAGGCAACGACGGCCTTGCTGCGCGATCTAGCGCCGGTCGTCGATGGTGTCGATGCTGATCCCCGAGGGTTGCGCGCGCGGCTGTTAAGTCAGTTCAAGCTTCTGGGTGCGGAAGGGTTGACGCTGATGGCTATTGCCGGGCTCGACATGGCCGCCTGGGACGCCGTTGGGCACAGCGTTGGGCGACCGCTGTATGACATTCTGGGCGGTGCGTCCCGGGCCCTTCCTGCATACAATTCAAATGGCATGGGCCTGATTGGCCCCGGCAAGGTTGCGGATGAAGCCGGAATACTCTTGTCAGATGGTGGGTTTTCGGCGCTGAAAGTCAGGTTGGGCTACTCCGACGTGGCCACAGATCTTGCTGTCATTGATGAAGTACGCGCAGCTATTGGTGATGCAGCGACCATCGTGACAGACTATAATCAGGGTCTTTCCATGGCAGAAGCAAAACACCGCCTTGCTGCATTGGCCCATTGTGATTTGGGCTGGATTGAAGAGCCCGTCGCGTTTGACAATTTTAAGGGCCTGGCCGAGTTGCGCGCGGCCTCGGTTATTCCGATCCAGGGCGGCGAGAACCATTGGGGGCCGGGCGATATGGCAAAGGCCACGCGTGCCGGGGCGCTTGATCTGGTCATGATAGATGTCATGAAAATCGGAGGCATCACCGGTTGGATTGAGGCCTCGAGCCTTGCGCAGTCTGTGGGTTGGCCCGTGTCTTCCCACCTGTTTCCTGAGGCAAGCGCGCACCTGCTATGTTCAGATCCCGGCGCGCATTGGCTGGAATGGGTCGATTGGGCGAATCCGATCCTGAAAGACCCTTACGAGGTCGCCAACGGCACTGTGACCCCACCAAATCGCCCCGGGGTGGGGCTTGAGTGGAATGACAAAACGGTCGCGCAATATACAGCAGAGTGACGTATATGGCACCGGAAAGAAGTGAGACCACCGCGTGGTCGGTTAAGTTTCGAACAGTCGTATTGTTGTCTCTCATCACGGTTGTTTGAGGCGTTTAGAATTCTGCCAGAACAAAACTACCTGACATGTCGCGTAACGTCACAAATACGCCTATTTTTTCGGGAGGACCTACGATGACATCACCTAATCGACGGCAATTTCTGGCATCAAGCGCAGGTGTCGCAGCACTTGGCCTAACTGGTCAGCTTGCATTCATGACACCTGCAAATGCAGCGGATTTGCGGAAAAAGGGACATTACTCGTATAAAATCGGCGATATCGAAGTGATTTCGGTCTATGACGGCATCTGGCAGAACGATGGCTTTGATACCATCTCTCCCGGTGTGGCCGGAGATGACATCAAGGCCGCACTTAAAAAGGCCAATCTGACGACAGACTACGTGCCAATTGAATTTGCCTATACAGCGGTCAAAACGGGCGGCAAAACCATTCTATTGGACGCAGGCACCGGTGGTCAGTTGGCTCCGACCGCGGGTCTGGGAGCCAAGGGTGGGCTGGCAGCTGCCGGGATTACTCCGGACAAGGTTGATAAGGTCATTATCAGCCACATGCATCCAGATCACATTTTTGGCTTGATGGAAAAGGACACCAACGCCCAGGTTTTTCCCAATGCTGAAATTATGGTGGGCGAGACCGAGTATGATTTCTGGACCGATCCTGCAATCATTGAAAAACTTCCGGAGCGCCGCAAGGGTCTGGCCAAACGCATTCAGGCGACGTTCCCAAATTGGGACAACGTCACTCGGTTTTCTGGAGAGAAAGAGCTTGCGCCCGGGTTGCGCGCGGAAGAGAGTTTTGGTCATTCTCCCGGCCATCTGAACTTCCACATTTCTTCAGGGGATCAACAGGTTCTTCTGATCGGCGACGCCATTATTGTCCCGGCGCTTTTCCTGGCCAATTTAGATTGGCAGCTGGGCTTTGATTCCGACAAAGAGCAGGCAACAAAAACCCGGAAGGCGCTGGTTGAAAAGGCGATTGCCGAGGACATGATGATCGGCGGTTACCATTTCGGCTTTCCAAACGCGGGCAAGATCAAGAAAGACGGCGACAGCCACGTGTTTATCCCCGCCGAGATCTGAAGCAGTTTCAACATTACAGGCCAGAACCAATTCAAAGGTTGCGGCCTGATTTTCGCACGCGTGACCGTGACGGTTTTTCAGTTGGGCCATCAGCAACGGCCCGGCTTTATCTTTGATCGTCAATGCAAAACGTGTCCGGATTTAAGCCCGGCGATAGCAGCGATTCAAGTTTACGTGCTGACTTGTGATTGTCGTGCCAATTGCGCAGGCCTGTTGCAGGTCTACTGTCTGCTCCAACGCGCGCATTGTCCCGGTTCAGGGGCGGGTGCTGGTCAGCCTGGGAAAGGACGTTTCAATGAGATCTTCGGTTCGCACAATTTTAGGGGCCTCTGTGTTCGGTGTATCAATGAGTTTCGCCGTGCACGCCGGTGATCTTCAGGCTGGCGGCGAGACGGCCGGGCAATGCGCCGCTTGCCATGGCAGTGCAGGCATCAGCACGGCGGACAACTTCCCAAATCTCGCCGGACAGAAAGAGGGTTACATCAAGGCTCAGTTGAAGGCATTCAAGTCTGAGACCCGGAAGAATGCGTTGATGAATGCCATCGCCGCGAACCTGTCTGATACGGATATCGAAAACCTGGCTGCTTATTTCGCCAGTCTCCCCGGGGGCCAGGCGGGCGCTTCGGCCAGCAATGACACCGGTCTGGACGGCTCGCTTTTGTCGTTTCCGAAAGATCACGAGACCACGTTTACCCGCTATCACCGCAAAGATTATGATGATCGCAAGCAAGTGCGGTATTTCAGTGGCAATGACATCGCACTTGCAGGTGTCGCCGATGGCGGTCCGTTTGAACCCGGTGCGTATTTTCTGGTCGAGGTCTTTGATGCCCAAAAGGATGCCGATGGCAATTTGCTCAAAGACGCGGATGGTCGGCTGATTGCGGGCGAGCGCAAGTTCTATACAGCGATGGAAAAGCGCGGCGGCTGGGGCGATGATGTTCCCGACATCTATAAGAATGACAACTGGCGCTATTCGGTGTTTGAAGTGGACGGCAGCAACAAGGATGGCGTCAACGAAGCGCCCTGTATGGCCTGCCACAAACCACTGACCGAGGACGATTACGCCTTTACCTTTGACTGGGTCAAAGACTTCGGCGCGTCAAAGACCATTGGGTATTCGCATAAGGTTGTTGAATAGTCGGTACGTTTCGGTGAGCGTTAGTTTATGTAGAGGTCCTGATGAATACATCAGGACCTTTCCTTTCGAAAATGAAGCTGTTTCCAGTGCACTTTCGGTCACTTGGAAACGTTAAACGACCTGAGCGTGTCGGTCAGTATTGGGAACGCCGTTATCCCGACGATCTGAGCGCGTGCTACAAAAGTCTTCGGGATTAACGAAATTAATGGTTTCCGGACGGATGGCAAAATGGTTTTTTTCGAACACAGGTTTCGCAACCGGTAGATGGCGGTTGAGTGATTATTGCGCGGTTAATCGAACGAGCTGGTCGTATGGCCGGCGCCCCAAATTTCAGAATGCCTGGTGGCAAAGGTGTTGCCCATCGGGCATCAATTGTTATGCGAAACTGGTTGGGCGAGAGCAAACGACAGGGTCTGGAAACAGAAGCCGTGCCGAACATGGGTCAAGACGCAAACGCCGGGTTCAGAGTTTCACCGGTTGGCCATGTGGGGTCGAGATGTACGCCTTGATCCAGTCTTCCTTTCGGGCTGCAATCTGACCGGCGTCAATATCTGTACCAGTTGCGATCAGAGTTTCCAGGGCGTTGATGACGGCGCGGTAATACGTCTCTTCCGTGTCCGGGGCACCCTGCGTATTGGCGGTTTTTAAGGCGTGACCCAGTGCATCTGCCCAGTCGCCGGCGGTGAACTGCCCGCTTGTCACCAGAGTATCCGCCATAGCCAATGCCTGCGCGTGCCAACCTTCTGAGAAGTGCGGCTGGATTGGGGCCAGAGGGTCTTCTGGTTCAAACAAAATAGCTCTCCCACAAATCGAGCTTCACACTGTCTTTAGAGTTGGCGCTTTCGCCCCAAAGCTCCTGAGCGGTGAAGCTGACGGTATAGTGATGCTCGTGCTTCGCGATCCCCCGGGCATTCAGATCGGGCAGAATATAGGCGCCATGATGGGCGACGATGGTGCCCGTGCGACCACGGGCATAGCGCGGCAGGCGGGTATGGTCTGCAGTTATTGTGCGGTGCGTCGTAACCGACTGACCGGGTTGGAACCGCGGGGCGTCAGTAATCTCTGCCCGCGAGCTTTTTGTGCCGCTGCGAATTTGTTCCAAAACATCCGCAAGACCGTGTACGGGGGCATTGGATTCCGCGTCGGACACCTCGCGATTGGACAGAATATCCTCGGTCGAAAACACGGATGAGGTGATCAGGCCTGTTGTGTATGTCAGCATCCATTTCTCAAAATAGGGGATGTTCAGATAGACATGCGGGGGAAGACGTTCGGTAATGTGACGCCACCAATCGACCGTCCAGTCCGGCGACCAGGTTGTTCGGGAAATGGCCCACATGCGGTTTTCCCAATCTTCCATCTGAACATGACCATCGTGGTCAGTTTCGACCGGGCCAAATCCCTGCATTCCGCCAAGGTCATGAACTCCGTCCATCAGGCATCTCCGATCTGCAAGTCGCGATCTGTTCCGATCATCGCGTTACGGGTGACGATGTCGGCCAGCTGGGTTTCGCTCCACCCCTCGGTGCCAGCCGGGCGCTCCGGGATCACGATATACCGCAGCTCGGCTGTGCTGTCCCACACGTGGACGGCAATCTCTGCGCCAAGGGTGACGCCGAACTCAGCCAGAACAAGGCGAGGTTCGCGGACGGCGCGGGCGCGGTATTCGGACGATTTGTACCAGGCTGGAGACATGCCCAGAATGGCGAACGGGTAACACGAGCACAGCGTGCACACGATAAGGTTATGGTCCGTCGGCGTATTTGCGACGGCCTTCAAATTGCCGGTTGCATGACCTTCGAAGCCGAACTCCTTGATTGCCTCGGCTGCGTTGTCCAGAAGGCGGTCCCGAAACTCTGGATCAACCCAGGCGCGCGCCACGACCTGCGCGCCGCGCTTGGGTCCGATATGCTCGGAATAGGCTTCGACCCAGGCGTCCAGCGTCTCGGTCGCGACCATGCCGCGTTCAATCAGCAGGCTTTCCAGTGCTTTGACGCGCAGGGCCGGGTCCGGGGGCAGATGAGAATGGAGGTGGCGATGCACCTCGGCTGCTTCGTCACCGTCAAACTTTGTCATTGTTTCCCCCTTAACCTCAGTCCTGATAATTCTGTGGAAAGAGCGCGCGCATCGCAACTTCGTCCCGTTCGGACTTGAATGTGATATCCTTGCCCACGTCACGCGCCCTGGCGACGGCGGGTCGTGTGTTGACCATATCGAACCATTTTTTGAGGTTTGGATAGGCGTCCAGTTCGCCTTCACCCAGAACCGGTGTCACGCGATCAATCCAGCCCCAGGCTGCAATATCCACGATCGAGTATTCATCTCCAACAAGATAGGTGCGGTCCGCCAGCCGCGCATCCAGAATGCCATAATGGCGCTGCGCCTCGCGGCGATAGCGGTTCACCGCGTAGTCGAGCTTCTCTGGGGCAGCATGCTGGAAATGCACCGCCTGACCCGAATATGGCCCGAGACCGCTGGCGATGAACATCAGCCATGACAACAGGTCCGCCCGGTCCTCGACCCGACCTGTAAACTTGCCGTATTTTTCGCCCAGATACAGAAGGATCGCGTTGGAATCGAACACAATGGTTCCGTTATCGTCAATCGCGGGCAACTTGCTGTTGGGATTGATGCGGGTAAAGTCCGGCGCGTGCTGTTCGCCCTTCAACGTGTCCACAGGCTCCACTTCGTAAGGCAGGCCAGCCTCTTCCAGAAATAGCGCCACTTTCATCGGATTTGGGGTTGGATGGAAATAGAATTTGATCATCGGAACTGCCTTTGGTCGCAACAGTGTCTGCACAGGGTTTGTGCCCGGTCATTCCTTGCGCCTCAAGGCTGCGGTGCGGTGTTTCGGGCAAAGTAAACTGTTTGTGAGGGTTAACCCGAGGGCGAAGCCAAATGCTGTTTGGCCATCATCATATGTACGCCCTTTTCGCGGTTGACGGTCTGGGTGATACGCAAGTCTCCGGCCAGCGAGCACAGCATGTAAGCGTCATGACGCGACAGGTTCGCCGTGTCGGCCACAAGATCGATCATGCGCCGCAAGGCGATCTCGACACACTGGTCCAGGTCTGCGTGCATTCCCATGGTGATCCAATGTGTGGGCGTTTCCGCCTCGGGGTAGTTCAGGGCCATATCCTTGCGCACGGTCAGACGGAAACGACCTTGCAGGGCCGTTTCGATTGCGGTCACGCAAACCTCACCGTCACCCTGAGCCCCGTGACCGTCGCCGCACGAAAACAGTGCGCCTTCGGCAAAGACCGGCAGGTAAAGCGTTGTGCCTGCAACCAGTTCCTTATTGTCAATATTTCCTCCGTGCGCGCGCGGCTCGATGGTTGAGATAAGTCCCCAGCCTGGCGGCGGCGCGACTCCCATTACGCCAAAAAAAGGCGCCAGGGGCAACGTTGCACCCCAGGGCAGAGCGGCTTCGTTTCTGTCCGCATCGAGGGACAGGATAGTGGTTTGCGCGCGGTCGAAATCCAAAGGCAATGTCCCCGCCAAGGGGCGGATCACATTGTACCCCCAGTCCTGACGCAATCGCACATCCAGTATGTCAATTTGCAGAACATCTCCGGGCGCGGCACCATCAACGGCGACGGGTCCGGTGAGGATGTGGCCGGGCATTGCTGGCTCACCCTCTGCGTGAAGCGCCTGAAGCTCGGGCGGCACGTGGTAGCCGTCACCGGGCAGAACCTGCGGTGTGCCGGACACGGTATTGACGGTTATTTCTTCCCCGCTTTTGATCGTTGCAGCTGGCGACAAGGCCGCATCAAAAAACCCCCAGTGGCAGGTATCGGGTCCTGCATTCAAGATCATGGTCAGTCCTTTTTGTCAGTCATGATTAAAGGGTCACCGATGGAGGTGATTTGCGTGCACAACGTTTCAGCCGCTGCAAGCGCGCGTGCTGTGGCTTTTGCCATATTGGGCAAGATCATCCATTCCAGCGCCCATGCGCTACCCGACCGTTCCTGTTCATGAACAAGGGCCTGATGCATGCCGGACACTTGCGTTGCGTTGAACCGGGCAAGTGTGACCAGAAGTTCTGCCAAAATCGGGTTTTGCTTATGGGGCATCGCGGAAGATGACCCACCACCGACAAGTGTGATCTCGTCGATGCCTTGCTGTGCCATCAGGCAGATATCCTGCCCCATTTTGCCCAGTGACCCTGTAATCATTGACAAAAGATCCGCGTATTCAACCAGAACGGTCCGGGTCACCTGCCAGGTGTCTAGCGAGGGGGCCAGCTGCAGTTCTTTCGCCAAACATGCGATCAATTCCACACGGGCGGATCCTAAGGTCTGCCCGTCCCCAACCGGACCGCTGAGTTGCAACCGTTCAATCCTCTGACGCAGGTTCCCGAGGCGCTCCAGATGAGCCGCCAGTGGCGTATGCCATCCTGCAAGGCGGTGGTCGACCGAGATTGGCAAAGCAGCCTGCATCCGCGTGCGCCCCATGATCATGCGTGTGCCGAAAGCCTTGCGCAGGCCGTCCAGTGTATTGTCCAAATCTGCCAAGCGGGCCTGCAAAAGATTGCTGTTGTCCCGCAGGGTCAGAACCAGTGCGGTGTCCATGACATCTTGCGAGGTGGTCCCCGTATGAATGGCACTGGCCAACGGTCCGGCGTTCGATCTGAGCGCCTGAACCAACGCCGGGATCGGCAGCCCGTCCAATTGCGTACCGGCACGCAAAGCATCAGAAGTTGGATGTGCCTGTTCGATCAGTTTGGCTGCGGCCTTTGCATCAGCCTCAGCGATGGTTCCGGTCACTCCCAACGCACGCGTATAGGCAGCCTCGAATGACAACATATGAGACAGGGTGCGTTCGGCGGACCAAATCTGTTCGGCCTCGTCGTCCCCAAACAGGCCAGAGAACCAGGGATGCGTGAACAGATCGGTCATGTTGAACAGTCCTCTTAAAAAGGCAGGGCGTGCGGATGAGGCCGCATCACGCAGCCGCCTTGTGCAGACCCAGAATGCCTCGGGCCTGTGCGGCTGTGGCAACCGGTCGGCTGTGCTTTTGACACAGATCGACCGCACGCCGGACCAATGCCGCGTTCGATGGGGCGAGGGTGTCGCGATCCAATCGGACATTGTCTTCCAGTCCAGTCCGCACATGACCACCGGCGGTGATTGACCATTCGTTCAGCAAGATTTGGCCGCGCCCGATCCCTGCGGCGCACCAGGGCACGTCGCCAAACAGCTTGTGTACGGTTTTGACATAGAAATCGAAAACGTCCCGGTCGACCGGCATGGCGTTTTTCACGCCCATCACGAACTGAACATAGGGAGTATCCCTGATCTTTCCGGCCTGATGCATACGGGCGGCTTGCAGGATGTGCGACAGGTCAAATGCTTCGATCTCGGGTTTGACGTCATGGGTCAGCATTTCGCTGGCCAGCCAGTCGACAAGATCCGGAGGGTTCTCGTAAACGCGGGTTGGGAAATTGTTCGACCCCACTGACAAAGACGCCATATCCGGTGCCAGCGGCAACATACCGCCGCGAGCGCGGCCGGCGCCCGATCGGCCGCCTGTGGACAACTGGACAATCATACCTGGGCAATGAGCCTCGATCCCGGCCTTGAGGGCGGCAAAACGCGCAGGATCAGAAGTCGGTTTGCCCTCGTCGTCGCGGACATGGCAATGGGCGATAGAAGCACCGGCCTCAAAGGCTCCGTGCGTGCTTTCGATCTGTTCGGAAATTGTGATGGGGACGGCTGGATTGTCTGCCTTTGTGGGAACCGATCCCGTGATTGCGACACAGATGATGCAGGGCGTTTGTTCAGACATCGAAAAACACCGTTTCCCCGTCGCCGCGCAGGCGGATATCGAACCTGTAGCCGTTAGGCGTCGACACAGCGACAAGGGTTTTGCGGCGGTCCTCCTGTTCGATCAGGTTCAGCACCGGGTCGGTTGCGTTTGCTGCGGCTTCATCCGGAAAGTAAAGCCGGGTGTTCAACCCGACATTGATGCCACGAGCAACCAGCCAGAGATTGATATGCGGCGCCATCATCACGCCTGCCTGCCCTGCGACCGCGCCGGGCTTGATCGTGTCAAAGCACCATTCGCCTGTGTCAAAGTCCGGTATGACACGTCCCCAGCCGCGAAAGCCTGTTTCGACTTCTCCCTGGCCGGGATAGAAACCCGCCGCATTGGCTTGCCATGCTTCTATCAAAACGTCCTTGACCGGCGCGCCGATGCTGTCCCGGACCATGCCCCGGATCGTGATCCGTTCTCCATTGGCATTCGGACCGGTTATGTCCCTGCCAAGTTCATGGTCATAGATGTCAAACCCCGCATCCCCCGGTGCCAATCCGATGTGAACGTAGGGTCCCGCAGTTTGCGAGGGCGTCTCTTTCAAATATTCGAGCTTTTGAACCATGATCAGTTCCCCTCGGGTCGGTTTTCGAAATAGGTCGAACGGTGACCGCGCAGAACGATGTCGAACTTATATGCGATACTGTCCAACGGCACGGTTGCGTTCAAATCCAGCGCCGCGATCAGTTGGTCAATCGCGCGCGGATCGGGGATCGTATTTACGATCGGGCATTTGGCGATCAACGGGTCGCCTTCGAAATACAGTTGCGTAATAAGCCGCTGGGCAAAGCTGGTGCCAAACACTGACAGATGGATATGCGCGGGGCGCCAACTGTTGACCCAGTTCCGCCAAGGGTAGGCACCGGGTTTTACAGTCCTGAACCGGTAATTGCCATTCTCGTCGGTCAAAGTACGGCCACAACCACCAAAGTTTGGATCGATCGCGGCCAGATAGGTATCTTTCTTGTGCCGATACCGCCCACCTGCATTGGCCTGCCAAATCTCGACCAATGTGTTTGGGACTGGTTTGCCGTTTTCGTCCATCACTCTGCCATGTAGCAAAATACGCTCGCCAATCGGGTCTCCGGTGCTGGCATAGTTCCTGAGCAAATCGTTGTCCAAGGGCGCAATATCGGCGTGCCCGAAGGTCGGCCCCGACACCTCGCTGGCGGTTGTTTCCAGCGAGAGCAGTGGGTTTTGCGGCGCGCGCGACACGCTGGTCTTGTAATTCTGCGAAAAAGCCGGAGGGTGCCATTCGCGATCGCGCTGATACAAATCCTGTGGCCGGTTCATTCGATTTGCCCCTTCATCTCTGCAAATGTGTCCTTTGCCAGCTTGATCGCGCGGTTTGCGCAGGGAACTCCGGCATAGACGGCAGCGTGCATGAATGCCTGCATGACATCTTCTTTGGATGCACCGGTATTGGCGCAGGCCCGCACGTGCATCGGGATTTCTTCAAAGTTTCGCATTGCGGCCAGTAAGGCCAGAGTGATCAGAGACCGCTCTCGCAAGGTCAGGGTGTCGTCTTCCCACAACGTCCCCCACGCGGTCTCGGTGATCATGTCCTGAAACGGAGCGTCGAATTCGGATTTTGCGGCCTCGGCCCGATCCACATGCGCGTCCCCCAGCACACGGCGTCGAACGATCATGCCTTTTGTGTGACGATCCATTGCTTCTCCTTTGGCTGCGCCGGTCAATAGGGTAGCCCCACATAGTTCTCTGCCATTGCCCTTTGCGCCGACGCGTTTGTGCGCAAAAAGTCGATTTCGGCGCGTTGCATTTTCAGATCGAATTCCGACTGATCCGGGAAGCGGTGCAGCAGTGATGAAAACCACCAGCTGAAACGTTCGGCTTTCCAAATACGGGCCAGCGCCTTTTGGGAATAGTTGTCGATCCCCTGGTGAGAATTGTTCTGGTAATAGTCACGCAGCGCGCTCAGTAGATAGTGCACGTCCGACGCGGCGGTATTGAGACCCTTGGCCCCGGTCGGAGGCACAATATGCGCTGCGTCCCCACACAGAAACAGCCGACCCCACCGCATCGGCTCGGTCACAAAGGACCGGAGCGGAGCAATTGACTTTTCAATTGAGGGGCCTGTGACCAGCTGGTCGGAAAACTCGGCCGGAATACGGCGCCGGAGTTCAGCCCAAAAGGCTGCATCGGTCCAGTCGTCCGGAGAGTCCGACAATGAGCATTGAATATAGTATCGGCTCAGGCTGTCATTGCGCATGGAACATAGCGCGAAGCCCCGCTTGGAAGACGCGTAGATCAATTCTTCATGCACCGGAGGGGTCTCGGACAGGATGCCCAGCCAGCCAAAGGGATAAATTTTTTCATACTCGCGCCGAACTGACAACGGAATCGTCTGGCGGCTGATGCCGTGAAACCCGTCGCACCCAGCAATGAAATCAGCGTCTATTCGCTTTTCCTGACCATTTACACTGGCCGTCACGTATGGCGCACTCGTGTCTGCGTCGTGAATTTCCACGTCTTCAGTGTTGAAAAGGATGGTGCCGCCTGCAGTTTCGCGCGCCGTGTAGAGATCCCGGGTCACTTCGGTCTGGCCATATACGACAACCGGCGTGCCGGTCAGTTCGCGAAAGTCTATGCGGAAGCTTTCATTCTCGAACGCGATCAGCGTGCCATCATGTTCAAAGCCTTCTGCATGCAGACGGTCAGCAACGCCGGCCTGAGTCATCAGGTCGACAAATCCCTGTTCCAGAACACCCGCACGAATGCGACCCAAGACATAGTCTTTGGTCCTACGCTCAAGAACGATACTGTCGATTCCATGGACATGGAGAAGTTGCGACAGCAGCAGGCCGGACGGCCCCCCACCGATCACAACGACTTGTGTCCGCATCTGATCCCCTCCAACCTGTTGACAGCAAGATTGCATTGCCGATGCTGTTTAGCAACGTGTGGCGCGGTTCCGCGATCACCGATGACAGCGACAAAAATATTGCGATATTTTGCACATAATGCATTAAATCGCATCAAGACAAAAGATACAGAGGAGGAAAACATGAAAATTTCAAAGATACTTGCGGGGGCGCTGAGCGCGGTCGCACTTGGTTTTGGAACCGGCGCGGTGGCGGCCGAATACGAGTTCAACCTGCAGAGCTTCCTACCTGCCCAAGCCACCATTCCCGCCCAGATCATCGATGTCTGGGCTGACAAGATCGAAGCGGATTCCGATGGGCGCATCGAAATCACGCGATATCCTTCGATGCAGTTGGGGGGAAAGCCGCCTGAACTTCTGGATCAGGTGATCGACGGTGTGATCGACATTACCTGGAACGTGATCGGATATACGCCGGGCCGTTTCCCTTCGACCGAAGTTTTTGAGCTGCCGTTTCTGGTAAACGATGCCAAACCTGCGTCAGCCGCGTTCTGGACACTGCTCGAAGAAGATATTGCGGATCGCGAGTTTTCGGACGTCAAGGTTCTGGGCGGCTGGGTGCACGGGCCGGGTATGATCCACGCCAACAAAGAAGTGCTGACGCCCGAGGATTTCAACGGCATGAAAATCCGCGGCGCGTCCCGGCAGGTGAATTCTCTGCTCAGCACGTTGGGCGCGACCCCGGTGGGCATGCCTGTTCCCGCTGTCCCCGAAGCGCTGTCGAAAGGTGTTATCGACGGCACGACGATACCTTGGGAAGTGACAAAAGCGCTTAAAGTGCCGGAACTGGTCGAAAACCACACCGAGTTCACCGGACCCATGATGTATACGGTGACTTTTGTTCTGGCGATGAACAAAGACAAGTATGATGCGTTGCCTGACGATCTGAAAGCCGTGGTCGACAAGCATTCTGGCCTCGAGTTCTCGGCCTTCGCGGGCGAGGTTCAGCAAGCCAATGATGACCCTGCACGTGAAATCGCGCTGGACCGGGGCAACAACGTCGTCACTCTGGATGCCGAACAATCCGCTGTCTGGGCCGAAGCGGCGCAGCCCGTCTATGACGCCTGGTTGTCCGAGATGAGCGAAAAAGGCATCGACGGTCAGGCCTTGATCGACCGCGCCAAGGCGTTGATGGCTGAATACGGCAGCTAAACTTCGAACCGGCCTGCCGCGCAAGGTGTCTTGCCATTGCGCGGCAGGTGTATTCTTCTCGCATCGACAGCGGCGAAGGGGGCGGTATGCACCGGATTATCGAGCAATTGGCACGGGGCATGGCCCTGCTGGGTGGCTTTGTGCTGACGTTGCTGATCCTCATGATTTGCGTGTCTGTTCTGGGCCGGTCGCTGAACACGCTTCTGCACGGTTGGCTGGGCCAGCTGATGCCTGGCATCTCCGAGTGGATGCTCGGGTTGGGTGTGGGTCCCATCAATGGTGATTTCGAAATTGTCGAGGCAGGCGTCGCCTTTTCGATCTTTGCTTTTTTGCCATTGTGCCAGCTGAATTCTGGTCACGCTGTCGTGGACATCTTCACCTCAAAACTGTCTCCGCGGATTCACCGGGTGTTGCGCATGTTGATCGAGATCGTCTTTGCCGCCGTTCTGGTGCTGATTGCCGTGCAACTGTGGGGCGGTATGATGGCCAAGCTGCGTTTTGGTGAGAACACCTTTATCCTGCAGTTCCCCGTTTGGTGGGGCTATGCAGCCAGTTTCTGTGCGGCGGTCGTCGCGGCCATAGTCGGCGTTTACATGGCGGGTGTCCGCACGCGCGAATGCCTTTCAGGAAAGGAAATACTACTGTGAGCGATCTCGCCATCGGGTTGCTGTCCTTTCCTGCACTTCTGCTTCTGATATTTGTACGGGTTCCGATCGGTCTGGCCATGTTTGTGACCGGGTTGACCGGCATTGTTCTGGTGACTGGCAATCTGAACATCCCTCTGGGCAGGCTGAAATCCGAAACTTATACGACCTTTTCAAGCTATTCCTTGTCGATTGTACCTATGTTTCTGCTGATGGGGCATTTTGCGACGCTTGGGGGTATGTCGACGGCCCTGTTCAAGGCGGCCGAAGGGTTTCTGGGGCACCGTCGCGGCGGGGTGGCCATGGCGGCGATCGGAGCATGTGCCGGCTTCGGTGCGATCTGCGGATCGTCACTGGCGACAGCAGCAACGATGGGCCGTGTCGTCTTGCCCGAATTGCGGCGCTATGGCTATGCGGGCGGGTTTTCGACAGCCACGCTTGCTGCGGGAGGGACGCTGGGCATTCTGATACCGCCATCTGTTGTGCTGGTGATCTATGCGATCCTGACGGAACAGAACATTGCCAAGCTTTTTCTTGCGGCGTTCATTCCCGGCATCCTGGCCGCCTTGGGATACGTCATCGCCGTGTCCATCTATGTGCGCCTCTATCCCGAAAGCGCCGGAACACGCGAAGCCATTCCCTATCGCGAGCGGTTTCGGCTGTTGTTTGACGTCTGGCCGGTTTTGCTGGTGTTTGGCGGCGTCGTCGGCGGCATTTATGCGGGTTGGTTCACACCGACCGAAGGCGCGGCCGTCGGAGCTGCCGGAACGGGCCTGATCGCACTGGCCAATGGCGGATTGACCCTGGCGACGCTGAAAGACAGCTTCACCACCACGGCCAAATCCACGGCGATGATTTTCTTCATCATATTGGGGGCCGGATTTTATAACGGTTTCCTGGCCCTGACCAACGTACCGCAGGAACTGGCAAATTTTGTCTTGAGTCAGGGGTTCAGCCCTTGGATGATTTTGGCTCTGGTTCTGGTGTTCTACCTGATCCTGGGCTGTGTGATGGACAGCCTCAGCATGATCCTGCTGACGATCCCGATCTTCTTCCCGGTCATCTCTGTCCTGGACTTCGGTCTGGTCGATCTGATCGCGATGCAACATGATGCCGCCCGGTCCGCATTGGCTGGAACCGCTGATATCGCGCCGGAAATCCGGACGCAGGTTGAGGCTCTAATCGCTTCGGGATCGGAAATCAGCAGGGATTTGCAAAAAGAAATCGACATACGTGTCACCCAGGGTATGGCAGATCGCATCGCCCTTGAACGGACGGCAATCTGGTTCGGGATTCTGGTGCTGATCGTGGTCGAGGTCGGTCTGATCACGCCTCCGGTCGGTATGAATCTGTTTGTGATCAATGCAATGGACAAGAGCACCCGGATGCTTGAGACCTACAAGGCCGTGATGTTCTTCGTTGGCTCGGACATCGTTCGCGTCATCATTCTGGTGCTGTTTCCGGCGATCACGTTGTTCCTGATCCCGTTCGGCTGATCTTGTTGATTTGTGCAAAAAATTGCACAATCAGAAAAACAATGTTGCAAAATTTAGCATGTATAATGCATTATAACGCATAAGCGGATTTCAATATGGGGGCCGTTACCACGGCAATCCTGCAATCATTTGTGCACACCGGCAAGCAATTGACCTGCCAGCGGAGGGGAAGACACGTGCCAGATAATCAAAATGCTGCCCTGTGGTTCGTTGAACGACATCTTGATGAGGGGCGCGGCGACAAGGTGGCCTATAAGGAGGCCGACGGTTTGCGCCGTGATCTGACCTATGGAGCGCTGTCGGACCAAAGCGCCCGCTTTGCCGGCGCCCTGGTCAAACACGGAGTTCGTCGTGAAGAACGCGTCGCGATGATCGTTCTGGATCAGGTTGAATTCCCGGTGATCTTCTGGGGCGCGATAAAGGCCGGAGCCATCCCGGTGCCGCTGAACACGTTGCTGTCCAGCTCGGTTTATGCGGCAACCCTGCAGGACAGCCGCGCCACGACACTGGTTGTTTCCGAGGTTCTTTGGGAAACGGTCGCTCCCGCAGTCGAAGGCAACACGTATCTGCAGTCTGTGATCGTGATTGGAGACGCGCCAGACGGAGCCGTCAGCTATGCCGATTATATGGACGGTGCGGACCCGCTGCAGGCGGTTGACGCAAAAAGCGATGAGACGGCCTTTTGGCTTTATTCATCGGGATCGACAGGTTTGCCGAAGGGCGTCCGCCATGTGCATTCCAGCCTTCGGGCGACGGCTGACACATTTGGCGCGCAGGTCATGGGCATACGCGAATCCGATACTGTTTTTTCAGTGGCAAAGTTATTCTTTGCCTATGGTCTTGGAAACGGGCTGACCTTCCCTCAGTCGGTCGGGGCGACAACGGTCTTGCTGGGCGGTCGCCCGCTGCCGGATGTGGCTTTTGATATTCTCGATACCCTCAAGCCAACAATTTTCTGTGCGGTGCCCACGTTCTTTGCCGCCATGAATGCGAGTTTGGGTTCGGCAGGCGTAAAGCCACGTTCTAACCTGCGTCTTTGCACCTCGGCCGGAGAGGCCCTGCCGCGCGAAGTTGGAGAGACATGGGAAAGCCACATGGGGTCCATGATCGTGGATGGCGTGGGCTCGACCGAGATGCTGCACATCTTCCTTTCAAACCGCCCTGATGACATTCTGTACGGGACGTCGGGAATGGCTGTACCGGGTTACGAAGTCCGGCTGGTAGATGACTCGGGCGCGGATGTCGCCGACGGAGAGGTTGGAGAGCTGCTGGTGAGGGGACCCTCGGCAGCCGAAAGCTACTGGAACCGCCGTGACAAATCCCGCGATACATTTGAAGGACACTGGACGCGCACCGGAGACAAGTATGAACGCACCGCTGAAGGTCGGTATATCTACTGTGGGCGCACCGATGACATGTTCAAAGTATCCGGTATCTGGGTCAGCCCGTTTGAAGTCGAACAGGCGTTGATCGAGCATCCTGCCATTCTCGAAGCCGCGATTGTTGCTCATGCAGATGATCAGGGTCTTGATAAGCCAAAGGCATTTGTTGTTCTGAAAGAAGGTCAGAACGAAGAGGCGATCTCGGACCTCAAGGAATTCGTCAAGCAGAAGATCGGCAAGTGGAAATACCCACGCTGGGTTGATGTCGTGGAAGATCTTCCCAAGACCGCAACCGGAAAAATTCAGCGTTTCAAACTGAGGGAAACCACATGACCTGGGTAGATGGCGGATCCGCGTGGATCGAGGTTGACGGCACTGGTTTGGAATACGGCACTTGGGGACCTGCGCCCGAGGACGCGCCGACAATTGTGCTTTTGCATGAAGGCTTGGGATGCATGGCCTTGTGGCGCGACTTTCCCGCCAAATTGGTTGCGGCGACGGGTTTCGGCGTTATGGCCTATTCGCGGGCAGGCTATGGAAAATCCGACCCGGCCGACTTACCCCGCCCGCTGGATTATATGACGGTTGAGGCCCGGGATGTGCTACCGCAGGTTCTGGACAAAGCAGGAATTCACAGATGTGTCCTGTTGGGGCATTCCGATGGCGCGACAATCGCCGCGATCTATGCTGGTTCGGTGTCGGACCCCCGTGTGCGCGGGCTGATCCTTATGGCGCCGCATTTCTTTGCTGAAGACAGCGGTTTGAAGTCCATCGCTGCCGCTCAAAATGCTTTTGTGAGTGGTGATTTGAGGAATCGGCTGTCTAAATACCACAATGACCCCGAGTCTGCGTTTTCGGGCTGGTGCGATGCCTGGTTGAACCCGGATTTCCGCAAGTGGAACGTTGCCGATGTCATTGACTACCTGCGTATCCCCTCACTTGCGATACAGGGTGGTCAGGACCAGTATGGCACTTTGGCCCAGATAGACGAGTTGGAATCCCGAAGCTACGCGCCTGTTGAGGTCACCGTTCTGGACGATTGTGGTCACGCGCCTCAGGTTGATCAGCCAGACGCAACCCTGGCCGCAATTGCCGAGTTTACCATGCGACTTGAGCGGCTTGAACATGCTGTGCCGATTGAGGCATGACGCTGGATTGGCGGCCGTCCTATGCCTACGTCCCGGGCCAGACGCCTCGTCATGCCGAGGGATTGTTTGAGCGTTTCAAAACGGGTCTCGACGACGTTTCCCCGGATTGCCTGCACGAGACGCGCGCCTGGATCTTTGGTTTGGCGCTTCTGAAAGACGGGTATTTTTGGGAGGCGCACGAGGTCCTGGAAGCCGTGTGGATGGCCTGCCCGCCGAACGCGCCGGAGCGGTTGATGGTTCAAGCGGTCATTCAACTGGCCAATGCAGAATTGAAGCGCAAAATGGGCCGGGACAGGGCGGCAGAGCGGTTGCGGGATCAATCAGAAAAGCTGTTTCGGGAGGCTTATGAGAGAGGGGGGTCAGCTGTGCTGGGAATTTGCTCGAAAGATGCAATAAAGTGCATTAAAGAGGGGGATACTGATCTTATTTGCCACTGAAGCAGGGAAATAGATGAATTATCATGCACAAATTCCTTTACTCGACACCAACCCCGCACTATTTTGCAAATCAGACAATAGGAGCGTCTTATGACCAAGGTCATCGACTTTCAGACTGACCCATCGAAATATCGCCACTGGCGGGTTGAATATGATGGCCCGATTGCGAACCTCATTATGGATGTCGATGAAAACGCCGGTTTGTTCGATGGCTATCAACTGAAGCTGAACTCCTACGATCTGGGTGTTGATATTGAGCTTGCGGATGTTGTCCAGCGGATGCGTTTCGAACACCCCGAGGTCAAGGTCGTGGTCATGCAGTCCGGTAAAGAACGGGTGTTCTGCGCAGGGGCCAATATCCGAATGCTGGGCGGTGCGGCTCACAGCCATAAGGTGAACTTCTGCAAGTTTACGAATGAGACGCGCAACACCTATGAGGCCGCCGAGAAGGACAGCGGTCAGAAATATATCGCCGCTGTCAAAGGGGCTTGTGCGGGCGGCGGCTATGAATTGGCACTGGCGTGCAATCACATCATGCTGACGGATGACAGCACGTCATCCGTTGCGCTTCCCGAGGTGCCCTTGCTTGCAGTTTTGCCGGGCACAGGTGGTCTGACCCGAGTCACCGACAAACGCATGGTGCGCCGCGATCTGGCGGATGTGTTCTGTTCGACCGAAGAAGGGGTCAAGGGCAAGCGCGCGCTGGACTGGCGTCTGGTGGATGAGGTGGTGCCGAATTCGAAATTTGATGCGACGGTTCAGGAACGGGCGCAGGAGTTCGCGTCCGAAATATCCAAGGCCGAAAATGTCAAAGGAATCCAGCTGGGACCCTTGGACAAATCGATCGCCGAAGACGGCTCGGTCACGTACAGTCTGGTCGAGATGGCCGTAGACCGAAGCGCCCGCAAGGCTATTGTGACACTCAACGGTCCAGACATGCCTGCGCCGGTTGATATGGACGAATTTACGGGGCAGGGCGATCAGGCCTATATGCTGCGTCTGGCGCGTGAACTGGACGATGCCATTTTGCATTTGCGGCTGAATGAGATGGAGCTGGGGCTTGTTGTTTTCCGCACCCAAGGGGACCCAGAGGCGTTTCAGGCGCATGAAACCCTGTTGTTGACCAACAGGGGCAGCCATTGGCTCGCCAACGAAGTGTTGCAGTATTGGAAGCGGATTCTGAAGCGGATCGATGTGACCTCTCGATCGATGTCCGCGCTTGTCGAACATGGGTCGTGCTTTACCGGTGTCCTGGCCGAGTTGCTGTGGGCCGTGGATCGGACCTACATGATGGAAGACGAGTTCGAGGGCGACAATCGTCCGATTGCCACGATCACATTGACCGATGCCAATTTCGGGACCTTTCCCATGGCCAACGATCTGACGCGATTGCAAACGCGCTTTTTAGGGAACCCCGCAGCAACCACCCGGGCGCAAGAGCAAAAGGGCAATGCTCTTGAAGCAGAACAGGCCGAAGAACTGGGTCTTGTCACGATGATCCTCGACGACATCGATTGGGAAGATGAAATTCGAATCTTTGAAGAAGAACGCGCCTCGTTCAGCCCGGATGCAATGACCGGGATGGAGGCAAATCTGCGGTTTGCTGGGCCCGAGACGATGGAAACCCGGATATTCGGCCGCCTGACGGCGTGGCAGAACTGGATTTTCAACCGCCCGAACGCAGTTGGCGCCGATGGTGCGCTGCAACGCTATGGCACTGGTATGCGCGGCGAATACAACATGGAGCGCGTGTAACGCGTCCCCCCGATCTTTCAGCAGGAGTACGACATGGTCGACGTGATGAACGTGAGTTACGACACCCAGATCCCCAACAATGTTGGCCTTAGCCAGGACCGTAAGGTTTTGAAGGCGTTGGAGAAATGGCATCCCGGCTATATCGACTGGTGGAACAAGCTGATCCCGCGGGATTTTCAGGAATCCATGATCTATCTGCGCACCGCAGTGAGTGTGGACCCAAAAGGGTGGGCAAAATTCGACTATGTAAAAATGCCGGAATACCGCTGGGGCGTTCTGCTGGCCCCGCAGGTTGAAGACCGCACCATTCCGATGGGGGAACACAAAGGCGAAAAAGCGTGGCAAGAGGTGCCGGGCGAATATCGCAATATGCTCAAACGTCTGATCGTCATTCAGGGCGATACCGAGCCGGGCTCGGTAGAGCAACAACGTTTTCTGGGCCTGACGGCACCATCTCTATACGACATGCGCAACCTGTTTCAGGTAAATGTCGAAGAGGGCCGCCATCTTTGGGCTATGGTCTATCTGCTTCAGAAATACTTCGGTAAAGATGGGCGCGAAGAAGCGGATGACCTGCTGATCCGTTCCTCAGGATCGGAAGAAGCGCCGCGTATGCTGGGGGCGTTCAACGAAGAGACCCCGGATTGGCTGTCTTTCTTCATGTTCACCTATTTCACCGACCGCGACGGGAAGATGCAATTGGAAAGCCTCGCGCAGTCGGGCTTTGATCCGCTCAGCCGGACGTGCCGGTTCATGCTGACCGAAGAAGCGCATCACATGTTCGTCGGTGAAACCGGTGTCAGCCGGATCGTTCAGCGCACCTGCGAAGCCATGAATGACGCCGGTCTGACCGATCCTTATGATGTCGGCAAAGTGCGCGACCTAGGCGTCATTGATCTGCCTACAATTCAGAAAAAGCTGAATCTGCACTACACTTTGTCGCTGGATTTGTTCGGGCAGGAGGTATCGACCAACGCTGCCAACGCGTTCAACGCGGGCATCAAGGGGCGGTACATGGAAAGCCGGATCGATGATGACCATCAGTTGCAGCAAGACACGTATGTGGTGAAAAGCATCGTGGATGGCGCGATCGTCAGTCAGGACGTTCCGGCGCTGACCGCAATCAACATGCGTCTTCGGGACGATTACGTTCAGGATGCCTCGGGCGGGGTTGGACGCTGGAATAAGATCATTGAAAAAGCGGGCATTGATTTCCGGCTGAAGCTGCCGCACGAGGCGTTCCATCGCCAGATCGGTGTTTTTGCGGCAATCAAGGCAAACCCGGATGGCGATATCATCTCGGAAGCGGATTGGGCGGCCAATGTCGATAACTGGCTGCCATCCAAGGAAGATGGCGCTTATATCCAATCCCTTATGGTGCCCTGTTATGAACCGGGCAAATACGCGGGTTGGATTGCGCCTCCGAAAGTCGGCATCGACAACAAGCCGGGCCATTTTGAGTATGTGAAACTTCACATGGCCTGATATCGGGCCAGAAGGGCAATGTTCCATTCTGGCTGTGTCAACGCGAAGGAGATATGGATGTCAGAGGAAAAATCCACACTGTTCAGATTGGGGCCAGGGACCCTGCGGGGGAACTCGATTGATCTGTCTTGCTGCCTTGGGTGTTCGGATTGTGACGGGATGTGCAGCGCGATCTTCGAATGCGTGACCGTCCCCTCCATCGTCATCCGGCAACGCACGCGATGAATAAACCTGTCAAACAGCACCTGATCGATCCCGAGATTTGCATCCGGTGCTACACGTGCGAGATGACCTGCCCTCTTCAGGCTATTGAACATGATGACAACAACGTGGTGGTCAATGCTGATCTATGCAATTTTTGTATGGATTGCATTCCGGTATGCCCGACCGGTTCCATCGATGAATGGCGCGTAGTGAGCGAGCCCTACAGCCTAGAAGACCAGTATTCGTGGGAGGAGCTGCCCGAACAAGTCGAACTGGACGGTGGCGAGGCCGAAACAGGGATGGAAGCGCTGGATGAGGCCATGGCCGCCCTTCTGGCCGAGGCGCACAAAGGGGCAGGTGGCAAGTCCAGGGCTCCGGCCACGGCGTCAAAACCAACGGTAAACCTGTATAATCTGGGTAAGCCCGTGCAAGCTGTTGTTCAGGGCAATTATCGCTTGACGGCTGAGGGCTCGGACAGCGACGTTCGCCACATTATTCTGGATTTTCAGGGGCACCCGATGCCTGTTCTGGAAGGTCAATCCATCGGTATTCTGCCGCCCGGACAGAATGCCGAAGGTGCGCCGCATTTGCCGCGTCTTTATTCTGTCTCCAGCCCCCGCGATGGGGAACGCCCCGGGTTTAACAATGTGTCATTGACGGTGAAACGCGAAGATAAGGGCGTGTGTTCCAACTATATTTGCGACCTGAAAAAGGGTGACATTGTGAATGTGACCGGTCCCTTTGGCGCGACCTTCCTGTTGCCCGATGATCCGGATGCACGGATTCTGATGATTTGCACAGGTACCGGATCTGCGCCGATGCGCGCCTTCACCATGCGACGCCAACGCAAGGTGGGTATCGTTCATGGCGGTATGACAATGTTCTTTGGAGCCAGAACGCCCGACAGCTTGCCATATTTCGGACCGCTTCAGAAAGTTCCGTCCAGTTTGCTTGAGCAACATCTTGTGTTCAGCAGGCAAGACGGTCAGGACAAGGAATATGTTCAGGATCGGATGCTGAAAGAACGGGGGGCCGTTGCGGATATGTTGCGCGATGATAAATGCCACGTCTACATCTGCGGGCTGCGCGACATGGAAACCGGAGTGGAAAACGCATTGACCGAAATTGCTGAAGACATGGGCCATAACTGGCCCGGTTTGCGGGACAAAATGCGCGAAGACGGGCGTTACCACGTTGAAACCTACTGATATGTCGGATCGGCCCGCGGCTGTATTCCGCCATGATATCCGGGTAACCTGGGGCGACTGTGATCCGGCGCGCATCGCCTATACAGGTCGTCTGCCATGGTTCACATTGGACGCCATAAACGCCTGGTGGGAGAAACATCTGGGACAGGGATGGTACCAATTGGAACTGGACCGGAATGTTGGAACGCCCTTCGTCCGGCTCGAGATGGACTTCAAAGCACCCGTTACGCCAAGGCACAGGCTGATTTGCCATGTCTGGCCCAGCCGGCTGGGCGAAACGTCCATCGAATTTCGCGTCGATGGCGTGCAGGACAATCAGCTTTGTTTTTCAGCCCGCACTGTCAGCGTTTTCACCACCGCAGACAGTTTCAGCAAACGCAATCCACCGCAGGACATTCGCGACCTGCTTGCCCCGTTTCTTCAACAGGTTGAGCAGATCGGGAGATAACTGATTTCCTTTTCGCGGTGGCGAACGTAATGTGCATTATTATACACATTCGGAACTGCAGAATATGGCGGAAATCACAACCTTCAGCGGCGTCTCGACCCGGATAGACTCGGACTCAGAGATCGAACGCAGCATTGCGGCTCTTATGGCGCAGGTTGGAGAACGTGTTCGCAGCGCGCGAGAGCGCAAGGGGATTTCCAGGCGGGTGCTTTCCGAGAATTCGGGTGTATCGCTCAGATACCTGGCGCAGCTTGAAGCAGGAACCGGAAATATCTCGATCGGTTTGCTGCAGCGTGTCGCTCATGCGCTGGACCACAAAATCGAGTGGTTTGTCGGGGCGGAAGATCCCTGGAACTCCACCAGTCTGCGCGTAGCCGAATTGTTTTCGGTGGCGGATAATGAAACGCGTGAGCAAGTTCTGCGAACGCTGTCCGCCGATACAGATCAGCCCGGCCGGGCCGAACGGATCTGCCTGATCGGGCTGCGCGGCGCTGGAAAATCGACATTGGGGAAACTGGCGGCAGAACAACTGGATGTTCCGTTCCTCGAGTTGAACAAGGAAATCGCGCTGCATGGAGGAATGCCAATAGACGAGATATTGGCGCTTTACGGACAGGAAGGATACCGCAAGCTTGAGGCCGGTTCTTTGGACCGCGTCATCGAAAACTATGATCGGATGATCCTTGCGGTGGCGGGTGGCATTGTGTCCGAGCCTGAGACTTTCAACAAGCTGCTGTCGAATTTCCACACCATCTGGCTCAAGGCCTCGCCGCAGGAACACATGGACCGGGTCCGTGCGCAAGGCGATGAACGCCCGATGGCGGGAAATGCGGATGCAATGGAGCAATTGACGTCCATTCTGGCCAGTCGCGAGGTCTTGTACGCGCGGGCAGGTCTGATGCTGGATACATCCGACCAATCGTTGGACACGTCCCTGAACGCGCTGGTGTCAACGATAAAGGTGCATCGCTTGCTCGAGGCTTGATCATGAGATTAGCATTGCGGTCTGGTCGATGCGATGGGTATCCGAACGGCGCGGCCGATATCATTCAAACATAGCAATGCATCACAGTTTGACAGAGCTCAAACTCGGTGCTTACCTGATCGTGCACGACAATGGCGATTTTGAAATTCAGGGTATTTCAGACAGTTGAGATGCAAGGGTTGGTCCTGTACCTGCCGTTTCGCATTCAGGGGAATTTGCGATGGAAGTGATAACTGAACAGCTCCGCACCTTTCCAATCATGGCGCTGTTTCTATGTCTTGGCCTGGGATACGGCGTGGGCAAATTCAGGGTCGGAAAGTTCGAGCTTGGAGGCATCGCCGGAACCCTTCTGGTCGCAGTGTGCGTGGGACAGATCGGTGGGATCAATTTAAGTACGGATGTCCAGAACGTTTTCTTTTCGTTGTTTATTTTTATGGTTGGTTACAATGGCGGTCCGCAATTCTTTGCGGCGCTGAACCGGACGGCCCTGACCAAGCTTCTGGCCGCGTTTCTGATGACGTTATGGGGTTTGTTCTTCGTCATAGTCGTGGCCCGGCTGGCGGGTCTGGACAAAGGACTGGCGGCTGGTCTGGCTGCCGGGGGCTTGACGCAATCGGCAATTATCGGCACCGCCGGGAACGCAATCGATCTTTTGGGGCTTGCCCAAGAAGAGGCCGAAAAGCTCAAGACCAATATCGCTGTGGGTTATTCGGTGACCTATATCTTTGGCTCGATCGGGCCCATTCTGGCGGTTAGCATTATCCCCATTATCCTGCGCTGTGATCTGCGTCAGGAGGCGATCAAGCTGGCCCAGAAACTAAGCGGTGGTGGGCCGAAACTTGAGGAAGGCGAATTCCTTCCCATGAACCGGTTCGAGGCGCGGGCGTATCAGGTGGGTGACGGTTCAGAGATTGCCGGATTGTCGGTGAAAGACATCGAAGGCCGGTATGATGGCGATTTGATTGTCGAGCGGCTGCTACATGACGGTGCGCCGGTTGAGCCTTTGCCGGATACGGTTGTAAGTACCAGTGATGTGGTGGTTGTATCTGGCCTGGTCGCCACTCTGACCCAGTTCGCCCGCACTGCAAGCGGTGAAATTGGCGAATACCCGCCCGAACTGACAATTGTTGAAGAACGGCGCAATGTGGTGATCACCAACCGCAAACTCGCCGGAAAAACACTGGCCGAACTGCACAAGAGCCTGACTGCGGATCAAAGGCGTGGCGTACACATCACCAAAATCACACGCATGGGGCACGATGTGCCGGTGCTGCACAATACCGAGATACATGCAGGCGACGAAATCAGCATTGTTGGCCACAAGGACGATCTGAACCGTGTCGCGAAACTGGCAGGATATGTGCCACCTTCCGCATCGGTTACCAATTTCATCGCGCTGGGGATCGGGGTTGCGGTCGGCTATCTGATTGGCGAGATCAGCTTTGTCATTGCGGGCACCAAAGTGTCGCTTGGCTCGGGGTTGGGGTGTCTGGTGACAGGTTTGATCATCGGATACCTGAGAATCCGTCGCCCCAAGATTGGCGGGATCAACCGGGGCGCAGCCAACTTTTTGCAAAGCTTTGGTCTGGCCGTGTTTGTGGGAGTTGTCGGTCTGAATGCTGGCCAACCTGCGCTGCAGGCTATTCAGGAATATGGAATTACCCTGTTGCTTTTGGGAATTCTCGTCACGCTGATGCCGATGATCGTGCAGTTTCCCATCAATTATTTTGTCCTGCGTATCAAGAACCCGGTGGAAGCCTGTGCGGTTGTCACAGGGTCCCGGTCCGGTAACCCGGGATTTGCGACACTGCTTGAAAAGGCGGGCAACGCCACCCCGACGCCTGCATTCACCATGACATATGCGGTCGCGAATATCTTCCTGACGCTTTGGGGGCCACTGGTGGTGGCCTTTGTGCCCTGATGCCGGCCAGATCGAATAACCTGCCGGGTCGCCAACTGATGTAACCACCCGGGATGTACGGTAAACGCAAGCATCCCGGCTTTTGCGCGATCGCCCATTTACCCGTGCAGTGGCAATCCTTTGGACGCGCGATATGCCTGCACATACCCGACCGCCACGGCCCGCACGGCCTTCCCGATCTGCCGGTATGCGCTGTCGTCCAGATTGGCAAAGGACACCCGTGCCGACCAGTTGGGCGCATCAAAGCCTGACCCGTTTAACAAAACAATGCCGTGGTCCTGCGCCAGCTTGAACGAGATATCCAGCGGGTGCACATTTTCCTTGATCCAGGCGACTACTTCTTCGCCCACGTATTTGCGCATCCAGAACTCGAAATCGATGATACCATAGTAGCGGTCGAACAGCGGATTGTCGGGCACATCGACGCCCAGCCCTTCAACCAGCTCGTCAAAGCGGTGTTTAAGGATGCCCCAGCAAAACGCCTGATACCCTTTGTCTTCGTCCATCAGCTCCACCAGTGAGAAAAGCGTCATCATCACCTGTTGGGGCAGGGACAAACCAGCTGTGTGGTTCAGGGCAACATCGCGGCTGTCGGCAACAATCCGGTCGATGAATTTGAAGGTCGAGGGGTCTGGGGTCAGCGTTTCATAGCGCGCATTCACGGTGGCTTTGATGTTGTCCGGGGCCTCGCTGATCATTTTGTCAAAGATGTTGTTCTCGGCCACTAGAATTGCGCCCAAACGCCAGCCTGTGCAGCCAAAATATTTGGAATACGAATACACTCCGATCGTGTTCTCGGGCAGATGCCCCATAACGGACTGAAAATTGGGAATAAACGTGCCGTAGACGTCGTCGGTAAGAATGATCAGGTCGGGCCGGCGTGTTTTTACGAAGTCGACCAGCTTGGCCATGACCTCTGGGCTGATTGCAACCGAAGAGGGGTTGCCTGGATTGACCAGAAACAGGGCTTTGACCTTTGGATCGGCCAACTGTTCAAGGTCGTCATCGGTTAGCTGAAAATGGTCCTCTTCTGCCGAGGATACATCCACAACGTTCAGCCCGTAATCCTCAAGCACGGGCATTTCCAGATAGGGGGTGAATATAGGTGTGCCCAGGGCGATGGTATCGCCTGCGTTCAGCAGCCGCTGGTTCTTGAGAGCCTTGAAGATATAGCACATCGCGGCAGTGCCGCCCTCGACCGCGTAAATGTCAAACTTGGCGTCCGGCCGATGCCCGGCGCACATTGCCCACATGACGTATTCATGAACAATGGCTTCATTGTGTTTCATGCACCGGTCGGGCATCGGATAGTGATCCCCGACGATGCCGTCGGTCAGCTCCAATACAAACGCGTCGGGGGTAAAGCCAAACTTGTCGATTGCAAAATCCACAGCTGCGGCCAGCGTATCCGCACCCGGCGGGCCTTCTTTGTCGTCAGATCTGGCGCAATACGCCTTGAGCCGGTCGTAGCAACCGGGACCCATCGGCATACCGGCCAAACCGACATGAGGTTCATTGCGGTGCCGTTGTGCTTCGGTCATCGCAAACTGGCCCAGAAGGAAAAATGCCTCGCGCGCCTTGGCGGCGATCCAGTTGGGGTTTCCGCGCCCCGCATTGAGGTAAGGCCACGCCATCTGGCGCGCTTCGACCTGAGCCAGCTTGATGAGTTCATCCTTGATCTGGAACGGGCTTAGGTTCTCAAACTTGTGCAGGTCCAATGTGTCTGACATGGCTTCAAGCCTTTGGTTAATAAGAAAAGGGAATTCCTATCAGATCGTATGCTCGACACTGAGCTCGTGTAAACAGCGTTCACAGCGGTCGAGAGGAGACTGCGGGTCAGGATAGGTGCGGGGACTGCAGCTTGTCTGTCACTTTTTCTCGGTGCTGGTTACCGCGCGCCAGTCCTGTGGTGGTGGGCTAGCCAGCAACCCCGCAGCGCGGGCTTTCATCGCCGTCGAGGCCGGATCTCCGCCACGGGCCTGATCTGCGGCGTCAAATGCCGAAAGGGCTTGTTCAAACCGGCCTGCCCGGTAAGCGGCAAGCCCGTCCTCATACATTTTTATCCAAGCGTGCGAGCCATCAAACTGATCCGCCATGGCGATCAGCTCATATACCACAAGCTCTTTGGTGCGACCAAAGACCGTCAGGGTATCCAGCTCGCGGGCGACAATGGCATCGCCGGCTTCCCGGCGGGTCTCTGGGCCGATCAGGATAAGCGTGCCATAATCCTTGTTTGCCCCCTCAAGACGGCTGGCCACATTCACGACATCCCCGATGGCGGTATAGTTCAGACGTTGTTCGGATCCGATGTTGCCGACGAGAGCCTCGCCGCTGTTCAAACCGATCCTGACATGTAACGGGTTTCCGGCATCGTCCTTGATCCCGGCCTGTTCGACGGCTTCGACCAGATCAAGCGCCGCGCGGCAGGCATTGATGGCGTGGTCGGTATCTTGCCGTGGGGCGCCCCAGAATGCCATCACAGCATCCCCCATGAATTTGTCGATGGTACCGTTATGCTGTGCAATCGCTGCCGAGGCCGCGCTGAAGAACGGTTCCATAAGCTTGACGATGCTGGGGCCCAGCTTTTCAGACAGTCCGGTAAACCCGGTGACATCGCAAAACAGCACCGAAATCTGTTTCATATCGCCACCCGGCTGCGTCTTGATACCTTCTGCAACCAGCATCCGAACCAGATCGGTGGGTACGTATTTTCGGAAAGCCGACAGGCCGGCGGCCATGCTGGCGGTGGCGGCGGACAGGTTTGCAAGTTCGGATAACCGAGAGGGCCTGCGCGAGATGCGCTCGACATCAAAGCGCTCGATCTTACTGAGGTCCTCGGCGATGCGCGCCAACGGGTTGGCAACCACTTTGCGGACCAGCCAGATTGCCAGTCCGGTGGCAAAAACAACCACGCCGATCAGAATGTAAAGCAGGTTGATCAGGGTTCTGTCGATCCCTGACAAAAATGCGGCTTCGGGAATGACCGTGGCAACGCGCCAGCCATAGAACCCCAAGGGCGTCAGAGCCACCGCATAGGGGACACCATCGATCACGACCCGGGTTGTCTGGCTTCCGGGCGCGTTGTTGTCCGGGTCGCCCAACAATTGTTCGCCCGAGATCATGGCAACTTCATACAGCTCACCTTCGCCCATGCGTGCCGGGGTGATCTCGTCCGCCTCGGCGTCTGGCACGGCAATTACTTTGCCATCCGCGTCCAGAATATAGGCGGCACCAAATTCCCCGGGATGCAGGGTGGCCAGGAATCGGGACAAGCGATCCGTTTCGATTGCAACGGCCAAAACGCCCTGACGCGTCCGATTGACATCTACCGGACCAGCGAAAGCATAGACGGTCTTGTCGCTGTCCGGCAAATCCCGGGCTTCGATCCATCCCTGAGAGTTCAGACCCATGAAATTCCCAAACCAAGCATGATCGCGCGGGTCGTAGGTTGTTTCCGTGAAATTCCGTTCTTCGAACTGAATGTCGCCGGGAATGAAAATATAGCGATCAGTGCGCAACATGCCGTCGCGAATGTTCTTGTCGATCTCGATCATCTCAAGACCACCATCGCCCAGACGGTGCGACCCGAAGAAATTGCCGTCGGGCCAGCCAAAGAAAATCCACGAGATATTGGGTTGCGCCTGCAATTGCGACAGAAAGACAAACTCGCGCTTGTCGGCCTGACGAGTCGCGATCACGTTCTGGACAAAGATAGTTCGCACCGCTGCCCACGCGGCCTCGGCTGACCTGAGCGTGGCTCCGACCTCGATGCGGACGGTATTGGCGATCTGTGTGTTGATCTCGGCCGCAAGCATACGGCTGTTGTCGCGCGCTGTCGTCCACCACAGCGAATGGACAAGGAACGTCGATACACCGATGGAAAGGGCAACCAGAATCGAGACAGCGACGCCTACGCTAAATCGCATGAATGCTCCGAAAAAATAACAGATGACGCAGTATTGATATGAGAGAACCCGAAGGGCAAAGACTTCTTTGTTAATGCACTGAAAATTCACGCAAGTGTTAAGTGTGTGTTAGCAGCGGGCGGGTCAATGACACAATTCTGTGTAGAAGGCCACGCTCGCTAAAAAGACAGGAACTCGGCAGCAATCCCTTCCGCCTCCACCGTTAGCGGACGGGCCACGCCCCGATCGATGACGATGCGGGATGAGATTCCGCATGCCTATCTGGAAACGCCGCGATGTTTGCCCGGTGATCCGTGGCGGTCGCCCGCATGGGGGCGCAGATCGTATGGGCACCGATCCGAACCACAGGGCGTGCTGTTCCGTTGAACCAACCGGTAGCATATCGGCGGCCCCTTCGCTGATACGGGCGCCAGCCGCATACCCTGTCTATGATCCAGGCTCATGTTGCGGATCAGGTGACGCCCGGCAGTGCACCGGGCGTCAGGTCAGATCAGAGGCCCCATTTTGCGCGGTTCTCTTCGAAGAACCCTTGCGCCTTTTTCACCTCGATCCAATTGTTCACGTAGTTGATCCAGACCTGATCGTTTTGGGGCAACAGCATTGCGATGGGCGAGGGCGAGCGGGGGCCCGCATTTTTCACGCGCTCAATGGGGAATTTCTCTTCCAGTGTCGATCCCTCGATGTTCGAGGTGATAAACACGTCCGCGCGGCCGGCGATAACTTCCTGAAACCCGCGGGCCGGGGCCTCGACCACTTTGATTTCGGCATTCGGGAACCATTCGCGCACGCGTTTTTCAAACGTGGTGCCCAGCGTGGTTGCAACCGTCACGCCCGGCTGGTTGATCGACTCGTAGCCGTCGAACTTGTCGGCCTTGTCCTTGGTTGTATAGGGAAACAGCTCGACCGCGATGTAGCTGTCCGAGAAACCCGCAACTTTCATGCGCGGCGGCGAGATCGAGGCTGACCCAGTCAAATGGTATTTGCCCGCCACCACACCATTGACCAGCGTTTTCCAGTCGGTGGGCACATATTCGACCTCGACCCCCAGATCAGCGGCCAGCGCGTTCATGATGTCGATATCATAGCCCTTATAGCTGTTGGTCGCCGGATCGCGCAGCGACATCGGGTTCCAGTCACCGGTTGTGCCCACTTTCAGCACCCCAGAATCCAGAACCTCGTTCAGGGCTGACTGCGCCTGCGCGGCGGTCCCGAGCACTAATCCAAGTGCCGCGGCGGCGGCAGTTTTGAAAAACCGTTTCATGTATTTCTCCCGTTGGTGGCGTTAAGCGATTGCCGCTACATTGTTTCTTGATCTAAGCGTAAAGACAAAGATAACCTCAAGCAAATAATTGACCAGAAAACAAAGGCAGGCCAGCAGATGCAAGACGCCGCGATCGAGCTTGTCGGTGTGAACAAGTGGTTCGACACGTTTCACGTTCTCAAAGACATCAACCTGACAGTGAACAGCGGCGAAAAGGTCGTGATCTGCGGGCCTTCGGGGTCCGGGAAGTCGACCGTGGTGCGCTGTATCAACCAGCTTGAGAAACATCAGAAGGGCACGATCCGGGTGGATGGGGTCGAGCTGACGAGTGATCCCAAATCCGTGGCGGCGATCAGCTCCGAGGTCGGGATGGTGTTCCAGCAGTTCAATCTGTTCCCGCACCTGACGGTTCTTGAAAACCTGACGTTGGGCCCGATCAAGGCGCGTGGCCTCAGCCGGAAAGAGGCCGAGGAGAAGGCGCGGCACTATCTGGAACGCGTACATATCCCTGATCAGGCGGACAAGCGGCCCATCCAGCTGTCGGGCGGTCAGCAGCAGCGCGTCGCCATCGCCCGGTCGTTGTGCATGGAACCCCGGGTTTTGCTTTTTGACGAACCCACCTCTGCGTTGGATCCCGAGATGATTTCCGAGGTTCTGGATGTGATGGTCGAGCTGGCGCAAGACGGCATGACCATGGTTGTCGTCACCCACGAGATGGGATTTGCCCGCAAGGTGGCCGATAAGATGATCTTTATGGATGCAGGCGAGATCGTCGAAGAAGGCCACCCCGAGCATTTCTTCACCGATCCGCAATCTGAGCGGTGCCGCAAATTCCTGTCTCAAATTCTGCAGCACTAGGTGGGGCCGATGAAAAAACTTCTTCTGATATCGCCACTTCTTTTGCTGGCCGGGTGTTCGTCTTCGTCGACCTGGGGCTGGTATGTGATCAATCCGACCACTGCCTCGGGCTGGACGAACGTCAAGTTCCTGATCTCAGGCATGGGCGCGACCATCCAGATTTCCCTGATCGCGGCGGTGATGTCGATTGTCATCGGCCTGCTGGTGGCGCTGCCGGGGTTGTCCGAAAAACGCGGCTGGCGGCTGGTCAATCGGGTCTATGTCGAATTCATCCGCGCCATTCCCCTGCTGCCGATGCTATTCTGGGTGTTTTACGGCCTGCCCATCGTGTTCCAGTCGATGGGGATGAACGTGCCCATTGATCCGTTCTGGGGCGCGATCATCACGCTGGCCATCTCGGACAGCGCGTTTACTGCCGAGATCTACCGCGCAGGCATTCAATCCATCGCCCGTGGTCAGCGCGAGGCGGCTCAGACCATCGGGCTGAACTATTTCCAGACCATGCGCTATGTAATCCTGCCGCAGGCGATCCGGCGCATTTTGCCCCCCTTGGCCAACCAGTTCATCTACATCGTCAAGATGAGTGCCTTTGCCAGCGTCATCGGGATGCAGGAACTGACCCGCCGGGCAAACGAGTTGGTGGTGACCGAATACCGCCCATTGGAAATCTACACGCTTTTGATCTTCGAATACCTGATACTGGTCCTGATCATCAGCGCAGGCGTGCGCTGGCTGGAGCGCCGCATGGGCGCGGACGAGCGCGGATAAGGAGGCATTATGGATTGGAAAACCTTCATGGCCGAAACCGAGGCCAATATCGGCAGCTTCTCGAAAGAAGTGCCCGAAACCGTGCGTGGCTTTGGCATCATGGGCAAGGCCGCCAAGACCGATGGCGCGCTGAGCGAAAAGACCAAGGAATTCATGGCGCTCGGGATCGCTATTGCGACCCGCTGCGACAGTTGCATCGGGTTTCACGTCAAGTCTCTGGTCCGGTTGGGGGCCACACGCAACGAGATGTGCGAAGCTTTGGCTATGGCGACCTATATGGGCGGCGGGCCGTCTTATGCCTATAGCGCCAAGGCGTTGAAGGCCTATGATGTGTTTTCGGAGTAAACCCCATGCGTCCTGATCTGGCCGGAGCCGAAGGGTTCATCCGAAATAGCTGGTACGTCGCGGGCCGGTCCGAGGATTTTGGCCGCGAACTGAGCGCTGTGCGGATGCTGGACGAAGAGATCGTGATCTATCGCGACACCAAGGGCGCTGCCATCGCGCTGGAGGATGCCTGCCCGCACCGAAAACTGCCTCTGTCACGCGGAACCATTGAGGGTGATCATGTGGTCTGCGGCTATCATGGGCTGACCTTTGGTTGCGGGGGCGAATGCGTCAGCGCGCCGACACAGTTGGACAATCCGCCGCGCCGCGCCGCTGTCCATGCCTATCCCGCCGAGGACCGTTGGGGGTTTTTGTGGCTGTGGATGGGCGATCCGGAACAGGCCAGCATAGAAGACATCATCGACATTCCCAATTTCGACAACCCGGACTGGGGCAAGACCCAGAAGGGCGCGATGGAGATGGCGTGTCACTACCTCTACATCATCGATAATCTGCTGGACCCCAGCCATGTGGCCTGGGTGCATCTGACTTCGTTCGCCGGGGCCGGAACGGACAATCGCCCGCTGGATCTTGAGGAAACCGGGGATGGTGTCATCGTTTCCCGCTGGATCGCGAATGAGCCCGCACCGCCTTATTATGCGCCAATCTTGCCCTTTGGCCCCGGTTGCGATCGCAAGCAGCATTACGAGTGCCGACTGCCGTCGACCGCAATCAATATGTCGGTCTATACCCCGGCGGGGGAAGGCGGCGCGGATCGGCCCGTCTCGCCCAACGCCTTCATCAATATCTCATACAACTTCATCACGCCGGTCGATGCCGAAACCTCGCGCTATTTCTGGTTCCAGCATCGAAACATGCACGCGGACGATACGGCGATGTCCCAGCGCATGTTCGAAGGTGCAGTGATGGCGTTCAACGAGGATAAAGAGGTCTTGGAGCACGTCCAGACCGGGATGGCGAGGCGCAAGAGTGGCTATATCAACCTTGCGCTGGACGCAGGCGCGATGCGTTTCCGCTCGCGGGTTTCGCGCAGAATCGCTGAAGAAACGGGATGATCAGGACGCGCTGAGCCTGCCGTTGATGCCCTGACCTACGGCCTGTTCCGGGGCATCGAACAGGGCTTTGACGCAAGGATAATCCTCAAGAATCTGCGCGCCACCGGGAATGCGATCAGGATGCAGGGCGCCGTTTTCCCAAACGGCAACGCCATCGACGCGAATGGTCGGGTCCAGCACATTCAGTGAAATCTCACCCGGAGCGTAGTGCCCACAGGTGTGGAAATGCAGCAGACGCGGATTGCCGAAGGCGGACCCGCTCCATCTCTCGAAATTCTGGAAAGCGGGTGCGGAGTAGGCACAGCCTGGATGAATGCCTGCGTGCCAGGAATGCATGGTCAGCGGGTCGAGGTCGAACATTTGACCGACTTTCTCGTAGTGCATCTGTGCGCAATGCACGTCCATCGGGTGGCCGGAAAAACCCAGAAGGCGGCTGTTTTCAAACTGTACGGCAAGCGGTTCACGCAGATCGCAGCCATAGGGTTCGTAGAATTTCGAGCCGGTTCCGACCAGAAACCCATCTTGCATCACGGTGCCTGAAAATCCTTGCGCTGGAACAGGGGCGAAGACTGACATGGGGAAGCGGGCGACAAAGACATCAGAGGCGCCACTTTGGGGAAACGCTGCGCCGGGACCGCTAAAATCAGTGCCTAAGGGGCAGGTTACGAGAATATGCGAGGCCTTGGTCAGCAACGCATTTACCGCGTTCTTCAGCGCAACAAAACCAAAGTAATTCGCCCGTCCAAAGCCCGAAGCTAACGCATCCTTGTCCAGCGCATAAGACATGATCGGATGCACATCCGCCAGATCCGCATCGAACCGAATTTGATCCCCCGTCCGCGACAGAAACAACGTTCGGTCGGCAGCTTTCATTGCGGCAATGGTCTGTCCGGACAGGTGTGGCCCCATCGGGTCAAAGGGGATGGTCTGTAAAGTGGCTCGAATCCCCAGTGCCTGTGCGCAGTCCAGTACTGCCTGCGCGATTTCGGCGTCGTAATATGTGTTTTCTGGCGCTTCGCATAGCACCAGCAACCGGTCACCTGCTGTCAGCCCGCCACATCGGATCAGCAGATTCTCCGCGCCGGCACGCAGATCCGAGTTGCGCATAACACTGGTCCCCTAAATAGCAGAATCAGACGAACACTACACCAGTTTCACATTTCCGTTACTGTCTAAAAACGACCTGATGCAGAAATTTCTGCTGACACTTTCGGCGGCTTTGTTCATATGCTGGCTCGACATCTGACAGGAGGATTGGGCATGAGCGCCTGGATCGAAATGATCTCTGACGAGCAGGCGGACGGCCGTCTGAAAGAGCTTCTGGATAACGCCAGAACACCGCATGGAACGGTGGATACAGTGATGCGGGTGCATTCGCTGCGTCCCGAAACGATGAACGGGCATGTGGTTCTGTACCGCTCGGTCCTGCATTCGGACGACAACCGGTTACCGTTCTGGTTTCTGGAGGTGGTGGCGAGCTATACATCAATCCTGAACGACTGCACGTATTCGCTGACGCACCATTTTATGAACGTGCGTAATCTGCTTAAAGACCAACCCCGCAGTGACAGGATATTTGTCGCCCTGAAAGCGCATCGCCCCGAGGATGAATTTGCAGGTAAAGAACTGGCTTTGTTGCGCTACGCTGCCAAACTGACGACGGATGTGGGCAAAATGGTGAAATCGGATTTCGAAGCGCTAAAACTGGCAGGCTGCGACGACGGTGAGATTCTGGAGGTCAACCAGGTCTGCGCATATTTCAATTACTCCAACCGTTTGTTGAATGGCCTTGGGGCGACCACAGAAAACGATGTGATTGGATATTACAAAGGCGACGAGTGAACAGCGGTGGACGCCGGACCGGTGCTCTGCGAGTTTGAAATCGACGTGCCAGTTGCAGGCCCGACCAAGTTTGGTAGGTCAGAGTGCTGTATGCGTCATCGCCGTAGTCTGGTGCCTTCTGGGTCAAAGGGTGGTTCGTGCAGGATGGTGGCCTTGTGGGGCTGGCCGAGGACCATGACCTCGACCCTGTCGCCGCGCTGGGCGTTTTTGGCGTATCCCAGCGCCAGTGACATGCCGACCGTGTAGCCATAGGTGCCCGAGGTGACGCGGCCGATGCCTTCGCCGTCTTTGAAGATCGGCTCGCCGCCGGTGGCGTCGGCGTTCGACGCGGTGACGTCACCCTCGTCCAGATGCAGCAGGACCAGCTGTTCGCGGGCCGGTTTGTCCAGCACCTTCAGCGCGACCTCTTTGTTGAGGAAATCTTTCTCGAACTTGCACAGACGGTCCAGCCCGACCTCCTGTGGCCAATATTCAGGGCTGTATTCGCGGCTCCACGAGCCATAGCCCTTTTCCACCCGCAGCGACATCAGTGCGCGGCTGCCCACAGGGCCTGCGTCGAATTCTTTGCTCGCTTCCAGCAACGCCTCATACAGGCGCGCCTGATCTTCGGTCTTGCAGTGCAGCTCCCATCCCAGATCGCCGGTGAACGAGACGCGCAGGGCCAGCACTTCGACCCCCGCCAGTTCGATCCTGGCCGACCGCATGAAGGGGAAATCCTCGGTCGCCAATGACGTGTTGGTCAGGCGCTGCAGGATTTCGCGCGATTTGGGACCGGCGACGTTGAAGCCGCACATCGCCTCGGTATGGCTCTCAAAGGTGGTGCCGTCGGGCAGCGGGACCTGCTTGAAGAAGCGCTTGTGATAGCGCTCGGCCATGCCGGAACCGATGATCCAGAACTCATCCTCGGCCACGCGGGTGACGGTGAAGTCCCCGGCAATACCGCCCCGTTTCGAGATCAGCGGCGTCAGGCAGGACCGGCCCACCGCCTTGGGCATGGTGTTGGCGAAGACCGCGTTCAGCCAATCCGCAGCGCCGGGGCCTTTGCAGATGTATTTGGCAAAATTCGAGATATCGATGATGCCCGCCCGGTCGCGCAGCATCTTGCATTCCTCGCCCACAGACCCCCACCAGTTCTGGCGGGTAAAGCCGTTGGTATCCACGGTGCCCGGCTCATCCGCGAACCACAGGGGGTGTTCCCAGCCGGCGTTCAGGCCGAACACCGCGCCCATGGCTTTCTGTGTCTCATAGATCGGGCGCACACGGGCCGGGCGGCCTGCGCTGCGTTCCTCGTTCGGGAAGTGGATCGCAAAGCGGTGGGCGTATTGGTCCTGCACCTTGGCTTTGGTGAACTCTTTCGTGGCCCAGGTGTCGAAGCGCGCCAAGTCCCAGGCGAACATGTCATATTCGGTTTCGCCTTCGATGATCCACTGCGCCGCCATCAGGCCCATGCCGCCCGATTGTGAGAAGCCGGGGATGATGCCGTTGCAGCAGAAATAGCCATCAACCTCGGGCACCGGACCCATCAGCACGTTGGCGTCGGGCGACCAGATCATCGGGCCGTTGATGACGCGCTTGATCCCCGCGTTACCCACGGCGGGCAGACGTTCGATGGCGTTCATCATGTTCTCTTCGATCCGTTCCAGATCATCTGGGAACAGGTCATGGGCGAAGTCCAGCGGCGTGCCTTCTTCAGCCCAGAACTTCATGTCCTTCTCATAGGCGCCGACCAGCAGGCCGTTGCCTTCCTGACGCAGGTAGTACTCACCGTCGCGGTCCGAGACCGAGGGCAAACGCGTGCCGTGCGCCTGAACATCCGACATGGCCTCGGTGACAAAATACTGGTGCTCGGTCGGTTGCAGAGGCAGTTCGATCCCGGCCAGTTTCGCGACCTCACGACCCCACAACCCGGCGGCATTCACCACCCAAGGGGTTTTGATGTCGCCCTTGGGCGTGCGCACGATCCAGGTGCCGTCTTCCTGCTGCTCGGTCGCGATCACGGAGGTAAAGCGGTGGATCTCGGCCCCGCGCTGGCGCGCACCCACCGCATAGGCGTTGGTCACGCCCGAGGGGTCCACATTGCCGCCATCGGGTTCGAACATCACGCAGCGGATGCCCTCATAATTGACCAGCGGGTTCAGCTTTTGCGCCTCTTCGATGCTGATCTCATAGAAGTTCATGCCATAAAGCTTTGCCTTGGCGGCCTGCAGCTTCAGCTGATGCTCTCGCTCTTCGGTCTGCGCCAGATACAGCGAACCCGGTTGGAACACACCGCAGCTTTGGCCGGTTTCCTCCTCCAGCGCGTTATACAGGTTCATCGTATAGTGCTGGATGCGGCTGATATTGGTGCTGTCGTGCAAACCGTGGATATTCGCCGCCGCGTGCCAGGTCGAACCGCTTGTCAACTCGTCCCGCTCCAGCAGAACGACATCTGACCATCCTAGTTTGGTCAGGTGATACAGGATCGAACACCCGATCACCCCGCCGCCGATCACTACAGCCTGTGCTTCTGTGCGCATCTTTTGTCCCCGATTTTCGGTCTTTCATCAGACCCTCGACCCCTTTCACTTTAGGCACGCCGGGGATCAAAAATGTTCAGAACGCGTCACAAAACTCGTTGTTTTGACCACGCCGGATATCATCTGCCCGGATTGTTCCGGGCGCGCATCGGATCAGAAACTCAATCTCTGTGCGCGCCCGCGATCCGCCAGCCGTTGATTCAGTTCATCCGCCTCGGGTGCACCGGATTCCAACGCATAGACAAACGCCTGGGTCAGGTAAAAACACGCAGCGTCAATGTCCTCAGCCTGTTCTCGGCCATTGGCGGCGATTGTGTAGAGACGCACCAGAGCCGGGTGATCTTTTCTGGCATGCGCATCCAGCAGCGCGCGGTCCAACTCTTGGCGTTCCATCCAAATCATGCTCGCTCAGCCAGACCGACCCTTTTCAACCTGGCTGGCAACCCAATGGTGGAAGTTATGTGTCGGCCCATCCATCACCGGCGAAAAGCGACCGCCATCAAATAGCTCACCATGGCGGCCTTTTTGCATGCCTTCGACAACAAAGACGTCTTCTTCGAACACGATCTTCCACTGTTGCGCATTTAATGCGCGCAAACCGTCAAGCTCGGGGGTCTCGCGCTCGCTTTTGGCGTAATACAGCTCGATATGTTCAATTGTGTTTTCGTGATCGACGGCTTCTAGCACGATGGCAAAGCAGTGGTCGCGTTGTACCCCCAGCAACACGTTCGGGTAGATGGCAATATACTCGGCCCCTTCGTCCCATTTGTCGCTGAGACTATCAAAGTCGGGAAGTCGGTTGCCGCCCTGATCGGTCAGCTGGCGATATACCAATGTGCCTTGACCGGAGTAATGGCCGCGGTTTTCGATATTGTAGTGATCTTCCAATCGGGAATAGCTGTTCAGGCCCGGATGAACCCAGGGCAGGTGGTAGCTTTCGCAATAGTTTTCCACTGCCAGTTTCCAGTTGCATTTAACTTCAAGCCGAAGCGAAGACCCTTCGCCGCCATGAAAAACGGGCTTTTCATGCTCTGCCCAGCGTTCCAGCAATTCGCTGTGGGCGTCCTCGAACTCAGGTGCGGTGCCATCGACATTCACAAAGATCACATCGCGCCAAACATATGAACGGATTTGCAGCAGCCCCAGTGTGCTCATGTCGACATCTGCGTGGGTGTTCTGCCCCGGGCCGCCGACATGCGGTGTTGCGCGCAGGTCTCCGTTCAGGGCGTAGCACCAGCTGTGATACGGGCACCGGATCGCGCCCCGGATTTTTTGAGGTTTGTCCACCAGGATCATCCCGCGATGACGGCACGTATTTTGAAAAACCCGGATGGATCCGTCGTGGTCGCGGACAATCAGTAACGGCTGTCCCAGAAAATCGACGGGCTTGGCATCGCCGACCTCAGGAACATCCTTGCCGAACCCGATCCCCGACCAGTTTGCGTAAATTACCGAACGTTTTTCCTCGGCAAAGATGTCTGGATCGATGTAATGTGCGTTCGGCAGGCCGTTGGCCACGTTCACGTCAGACAGGACGGACGAAAGCAGGGTTTGCTGGTTCATCAGGTGCTCCTGAAATGGACTTGAAGGATGGGTTTCTATGCATAAGCAGGGTAGCGACCCGGACCAGGCCGGTTCAATATCAGAAAACTTCATCAACAGATGATCTGAACTAAACCGACTTGTTGGTGACTTCTGCGATAATCCACTGTTTCAAAGCCCGGGCGCTGTCGGACAATTCATTGTCTGGTCGCCCAACCAGATAAAACTGATTAGGTGCGATCAAATGATGTGACCCGATCGCCACCAGTTTCCCCGACGCCAGCATGGGCCGGATAAGCCTTTGCCAGCCAAGTACTATGCCCACACCCTGCCGTGCCAACTGCAGTGCGACGGAATAGCTGTTGACCCTGCTTTCGACGGGCAGGTCGCCCGCATACCCAAGTTGGTGGAACCAGTTTGCCCAGTTTGTCCAAGTGTGATCTTCACTGTCCATATGGATAAGTCTTTGTCTCGCCAAATCTTGCAGCTCGGTGCCGATCAGTTTTTTAGCCAGTTCAGGGCTGGCTACCGGGATCAGATGATCCCGATACAAGGGCGTGTGATTCAGCGAAGAATCCCGATCCCGCCCATAGCGAATGAAGAAATCAATATCCCGCCTGTCGTGAAAGGGTCGATCCTGAGAAACCTGATTGACGCTCAGATCGGGTCTTTCACGCCAGAACCGGATGATCGTCGGAGAAAGCCACAGAGCGGCTACTGCTGTAGTGGACCCGACTGTGACCTTCGCTGCCGACGCGCGTTCGCGGATGGTGGTCAGAGTTTTTGAGATGCGATCAAACGATGACCACAGTGAGTCATACAGTGCTTTCCCTTCGTCGGTCAGATCAACGCCCCGGTGCTTGCGCTGAAAAAGCGGCGTGCCCAGATCGCCCTCAAGCGCTTTTATCTGGTGACTGACGGCCCCCGGTGTAACCGATAACTCGGACGCAGCATTCTTGAAGCTCAGATGCCGCGCGGCGGCTTCAAAAGCAGAGAGGGTTGTCAGCGGCGGCAGGTTGTAATGGCGTCTCGACATTGAGGTGGTTCTGCTGTGTGGCTACGGTTTAGGTTTCTTCACCTGAATATGAGTTGCTTTGGTGCAGAATACCAACAGTGAATCGCGCAAAATGGCGCGCGACGGCGGCGCTTCGGACCAGAACAACGGGACATTAAGCTCAAGACAGGAAAGCAGACCCAGAATTGTGTTCAATGATCTCTTGGACAAGCGGGTTGGGAAACCGGCGTCGCAGAGTGATTGCATAGAAGGTTTCCTTGATGCGAGGATGCGCATTGGCTTCCTTGAGGCGGCCGGAAGTCAACTCATCGGTGACAACGATCGGAGCCACCAGCGCAAGCCCGATGCCTTCGCGTGCCAGAAGCCGCATCATGGCCATATCGTCCACTTCGGCCGCGACCTGGGGGCTGATTGAAAACCGGCTGGCCAGCGCATCGAATGCCGTGCGCACGCTGCTGTCCGTCGTCGGCAGAATGAAAGGTTGCCCGGCAAGAAGGTCTTGCAAGGGCTGGTCTTGCTGCAAACGGGCGGGCGTTCCCACAATGCTGACGTCCTGTTCCGCAATGCGATGCGTCTCGTAGGGTGTCAGGCTATCGTCAGGAGGGGGACGGTTCATTAAAACCACGTCGAGGTTCAGCGCCTCAAGCCCCTCGAGCAGTTCGGTCGGACTGCCGGATCGCAGGATCACTTCGACGTCCCGACGAGACAATATCGGCCTCAGAAATCCGATCTGAAAGTTGCGGGACAGTGTCGCCAGCGCGCCCACGCGAAGTGCCTTTCGGTTTTGCACAGTGCCGGACAGCGTTGCAACAAGCTCCTGACCGGTCGAGAAAATCGCGTCGGCATGATCCAGTGCAATGCGCCCGGCTTCGGTCAGATGAAGTTGCCGCCCGCGTCGGTCAAACAGAGCATGGCCCAAGCGCTCTTCCAGTTGCTTGATCTGAACCGACAGCGCGGATTGCGACAGGTTCAGACGCTGCGCCGTGCGCGTCAGGTTTCCATCATGCGCAACGGCCCAGAAATATCTGAGGTGGTGATAGTTCAACGGCATATCGTTCTAATTAATAGAAGGAAAGAGTAAGAACAATGAATTTTTATTACTTCGATTTTCGCCATATCTGCCCGGTTACGCAGATGCCGTGAAACTGAAGGATATCAACCGTGATTTACTTGTTCCTACCTCTTCTTGGTCCACTGATGCTTGTTTTGGCGGCGTGTCTGGCCGCGCGATATCCCGGGATCCGCCCCGGCAAAGTGCTGATGTGGACGGAAGCGGCGGCGCTTTCCGCTCTTGTGGTTGCCGTAGTGTCGACCATCGTTCTGATCGTCCACGGACCGGGTACATCTTCCCTGATCGGGTTTTTCGGCATTGGCTTTTCGGTACGGCTGGATGCCGTGAGCGCGGTGATGCTGACCCTTGTCAGCTTTATCGGTTGGATCGTGCTACGCTTTTCCCGAACCTATATGGATGGCGAAGCTGGTCAGGGCATGTTCACCGGATGGATGTCGGCAACTTTGGCCGCTGTTTTGCTGCTCACCATCTCGGGCAACCTCATTCAGCTTTTTGTAGCCTGGACGTTTGCCAGCATATCCCTGAACCGGTTGCTTCTGTATTATCCCGAACGTGCCACTGCCCTCCGCGCTGCACGAAAGAAAGCCGTTGTCGCGCGGCTGAGCGAGGGTGCTCTTGCGGGCGCGCTGGTTCTGCTGATTGCAGTCTACGGAACGACGGATATCGAAACTGTCTTTGCCTCGGCCACCGCAAACTGGCCGACCATGATTGCGGCGTTTCTGATCGCAGTTTCGGCTGTGCTGGCATCGGCGCAATTCCCGCTGCATGGGTGGCTGACCGAAGTGATGGAGGCCCCAACGCCCGTATCTGCCCTGCTGCATGCGGGCGTAATCAATGCGGGCGGGTTTCTGTTGATCCGGTTTGCGGATGTGATGCTGCTTGCGCCGGGCGTTCTGGCGTTTCTTGTTATGCTTGGAGGGTTCACGGCGCTCTTCGGAGGTCTGGTGATGCTTACTCAGCCGGCCGTGAAAACGTCTCTGGCGTGGTCCACAATTGCGCAGATGGGCTTTATGGTCATGCAATGCGGGTTGGCCCTGTTCCCGCTGGCCCTTCTGCATATCGTGGCACACTCGCTTTACAAGGCGCACGCGTTTCTGAGTGCGGGTGAAGCTGTGCGCAACGTTGCGGCAATCCGGCGGCCCGGCCCAATCGCGGTGCCAAGCGCTCGCAACGTTTTGCTGGCGTTTGCTGTTTCGATCGGAATCTACGGCCTTGTCGGAGCCCTTGTCGGCTTTGATGGGAAATCGGTACAGGCGATTGCTTTAGGAGTGATCCTGATCTTTGGTGTCGCTTATTTACTGGCGCAGGGATTTGCCGACGCCGCTCCACGCGCTTTGATGCGACGCACAGTGGTTTATGCGCTGGCGACGTCAGTCAGCTATTTCGCCCTTCAGGTCGTGGCCCAGACGCTCACGGTCGGGGCGTTGCCACCCACACCGGCGCAGGGTCCGCTTGAATGGGCGCTTATCGTTCTGGCGCTTATCAGTTTTGGGTGTGTTGCCCTGGCGCAGGCGACGTTCCCGCTGTGGGCGTCTCACCCGGCGGCGGTCGGCCTTCGGGTTCACCTGACAAGCGGCCTGTATGCCAATGCCATTTTCGACAGGTTTCTGGACGGTTGGTCCAGGCGGTCGACTGTCTGAAAGGACCATATCCCATGTATGCAAAACTCGAATCCTACCCCGCGCCGCTGCTGGAACTTGTTGCCGAGGCCAACTCTGCCGCAAAGGCCATTCCTCCGCTTTTTCCGCTATCCGCCAATGTTGCTGTGAACCCGTTTCTGGGTCAGACCGGCGAGCCACTGGCAGTCACCGCCGCGCGCTTGGCCCGAACCGGAGGCGTTCGGATCACTCCGCCGCGTGCATATTGGAAGCCCAGAATTGAATCGGGTAAAATCTCGCAATCCGATCTTATGGGTGCTTTGTCAGCGGTGGAGGGGCCGTTTGGCCGACCTGACTTGTCAGATGTTTTGGCTGCATTGGAGGGTGAAACACCTTGGCCTGATGCTTTGCCTACAGTAGCGGAACTTGCGGCGGATGTTTCAGGTATAGACTGGCCCGGTCTGATCGAAGACCGTATTGGCGCGTGGGCCGCCAGCCATTTCGATCAGGGGCAGGCGCTGTGGCAGCAAGCTGGCACAGGCGGCGCATTCCGATCGTGGCGTGAGTTTGCATCGCGCGACCTGACGCCCGAGATACATGGCCTGAGTGGTTTCTGTGCCTTTGTGAGCGAAACCAACCGGTCCCATTGGCGCGCATTGGGGCGGGCCTCGGAGCGCCTGGGCATTGATCCGGGTGCTGCGACAACGGCTTTCCACCGCTGGTTGGTGACGTTGGGAGGCTGGGCGCAGTATGGGCGCTATCTTCTGTGGCAGGCGGAGTTAGACGGCGTACAAGACAGCACGGTGACCGAACTTTTGGCCATTCGCATGGTGTTTGATGAGGCGCTGTTCGAGGCCTACAAAAATCAAATCGTGGATCGCTGGGCTGAGGTGATTGTCGAACATCAATCCCCGGTTACAGCGTCTATGCGGCATGTCATTGATGCGGTGTTACAAGGTGCGGCGGAACGCTCGCAACAGCGGATATTGGGGGGCAAACTGCATAAGGGGAAGTCTCGCGTTCCGCAGGGCCAAGCCGATATTCAAGCTGTGTTTTGCATCGATGTGCGGTCCGAAGTGTTTCGGCGCGCATTGGAAGCTCAGGATGCGGGCATACAGACCCTTGGCTTTGCCGGGTTTTTTGGCTTGGCGAGCGCACATAATGCGGCAGGTTCGGATGTTGTGGAGCGGCGCGGACCGGTCCTCTTGCAGGCGGGTGTGACATCTCGGGCCGATGAGCCCGAGGAGGTGGACCTAAGCCGACGTTACGGGGCCCGGGCCAAGCGCGCCTGGGGCAGATTCAAGTTGGCAGCTGTGTCTTCCTTTGCCTTTGTCGAGGCGACTGGTCCTTTGTACGCCGCGAAACTTGTGCGGGATGCACTGGGTGTGAAAAGCAAGGCGTCGGCTGACCCCGCACCAAGCCTGACGGGTTCGGTTGATCTGAAAACGCGCACTGAAACGGCTCAGTCGGTGCTGAGGGCCATGTCTCTTACGGACAACTTCGCGCGGATCGTATTGCTGGCTGGTCACGGGGCCGATGTGACCAACAACCCCCATGAAAGCGCGCTGCAATGTGGTGCGTGTGGCGGCTACGCGGGTGACGTAAACGCCCGGCTTCTGGCTGGTCTGTTGAACGACGATGAAATCCGGCGGGAGTTGCGCATTGAAGGAATCGACATCCCCTCGGACACAGTTTTCGTTCCGGCTTTGCATCACACAACAACGGACGAGGTGACGGTTTTCGATCGGGATGTGTCCGGGCACATCCGTGAGGAGGGGCTTGCGCAGTTGAAAGTGTGGTTGGCCGCTGCCGGAAAGCTCGCCCGATCGGAACGTATAAAGCGCTTGCCGCGCGCGTCCCAAGAGTCAAAAGTCTACCGGCGTGCAAAGGATTGGGCCGAAACCCGTCCCGAATGGGGCTTGGCCGGGTGCCGCGCGTTCGTCGCCGCACCACGCAACCGAACGGAAGGATCCGACCTTTCGGGGCGGGCGTTTCTGCACAGCTATGACTGGCGGCAGGATGATGGGTTTGGCACTCTGGAACTGATCATGACTGCCCCCGTGGTCGTCGCGAGTTGGATCAGCCTTCAATATTATGGCTCGACCGTTGCGCCGTCGTTGTTCGGCGGGGGCAACAAACTGTTGCACAATGTTGTTGGTGGCATCGGTGTTCTGGAAGGCAACAACGGTGCGCCGCGTCCCGGCTTGCCATGGCAATCCGTGCATGACGGCATCTCCTTCCAGCACGATCCCTTGCGTCTGTCGGTGATCATCGAAGCCCCGCGGCAGGCCATGTCCGATATATTGAGACGACATCCGGATGTACGTGATCTGTTCGACAACGGCTGGCTTCATCTGATTGCCATGGACGATCAGGGCAAACTGGCCTGGCGTTATCGGGGCAACCTGAATTGGGAGCGGTTCGGCGACGAAACAGCTGACCTGCAAGCAATCGCGGCTGAATAGCTCGTCTTGCACGGGGCGGAGATGGATCAATGCAATCTCTCTCTGCCCCGACGCACCCCAGATGATCTTGTTGATGGATCAATGTGAAAACATGCACTAACAATCGTTTCAAACCCGAGGGCTTTGCTGCATGTGTAAACGTGCTGAAATCCAAGCAAACGAGCGCTCTTTTGTCGTTTTGCATGTATCCCGACCGACGTCGGGCAGAACAAGGATATTTTGGCATGATCGAAAACCGGTATGACGCAGCAAAGGCCGCAGAATGGCGTGCGGCGGCGGGTGACGACCCGGCTGATCAGGAATTGGCCGAGCGGGTTTATACGTCGCGCCTCATTGGCCAAAACCCCGATCTGTTGATGCATGGCGGCGGCAATACCTCGGTCAAACTGGAACGCTCTGATCTCTTTGGGCAAATGCAACGGGTCTTGCATGTCAAGGGCTCGGGATGGGATCTGGATACGATTGAGGCACCGGGGCTGCCGGGTGTTTGGCTCGATCCCTTGTTGAAGGCACGGGTCCTCGACACGTTGTCCGACGAGGATATGGTCGATTACCAGCGCTCGAACCTGCTGAGTTCGGCATCGCCGAACCCGTCGGTTGAAACGCTGCTACATGCGTTCCTGCCGCACAAATACGTGGATCATACCCATGCCACACCCTTTCTGATCCTGGCTGATTTGCCCAACGCCGCCAAGGTTTGCCGCGAAATCTTCGGTGAACGTCTTGGGATTGTGCCTTACATCATGCCCGGGTTCGATCTTGCTAAGGCGGCGGCGGATGTCTACGATGCAAATCCGGATGTCGAAGGCCTGTTGCTGCTGCAGCACGGTCATTTCGCGTTTGGTGACACAGCCCGGGAAAGCTACGACAAGATTGTCAGCCACACGAACGAGGTTGCCGCTTATCTGGGCCTGACCCAACCCACTCCGATCGGAGGTCGCCGTGCTGCAGAAGGGCTTGGGGTATTGCCTGTCCTGCGTGGCGTGATTGCCGAGGTGAACGCGGATCGTGACGGCGCGATGCCTGTTTTCGATCTGCGCAATGGTGATCACACCCATGCCTTCATGGCGCGGTCAGATTTGGATGCGTTGGCAACACGCGGGATGGCATCGCCCGATCACGTTATCCGCACCAAGGGCCGTCCGCTTGTGCTGCGTCGCTCGGATATGGTCAGCCGCGCGTCCATAAAGGCCAAGGTTGAAGCTTTCGCTGATGATTACCGAGCGTATTTCCAACGTCAGGCCCCGCATGCCAAAGAGCCTAAAACGTTGCTGAGGCCCGACCCGAAACACGCCTGGATCGAAGGGATTGGAATTGTTGGCATGGGCGGCAACGCCAAAGCGGCCGCCGCCGCCGCCGATCTGGCCGAACAGAACATCCGCGTGCGCGCGGTTGGTGAGGACGCGGGCGGCTTTTACCCGATCAGCGAAAAGGACATGTTCGACTGCGAATACTGGTCGCTGGAACAGGCAAAACTTGGAAAAGGTTCACCGCCGTCGTTTCAGGGCAAGGTTGTCATGGTCACCGGCGGCGCAGGCGCCATCGGCCTGGCCACGGCACAAGCCTTTGCAGCCGGGGGTGCAAACGTGCTGCTGGTAGACATGAATCAAGACGCGCTGAACAAGGCGCAGGACAGTTTGGGCCGGTGGCATGCAACACATGCCGATGACATCACCTCTGAGGGTGCGGCTGATCGGGCGATGAACGCGGCTATCCTTGCGTTTGGCGGGCTGGACATACTGATCTCGAACGCGGGCGCGGCCACCAGCGGTGCGTTGCTGGATTTGGACGACGCTGCCTTTCGGCAGGCGTTCGAGTTAAATTTTTTCGCTCACAAGAGTTTTGCCTCTGCTGCCGCTCGATTGATGCAAGCGCAGGGGCGTGGCGGGCAGATTCTGTTCAATATCTCGAAACAGGCGGTGAACCCGGGCAAGAATTTTGGGGCCTACGGGACGCCCAAGGCGGCGACCATGTTCCTGATGCGGCAATTGACGCTAGAGCTTGCGGGCTCAGGCATCCGAGTTAATGGCATGAACGCCGACCGTATCCGGTCCGGCCTGTTGACTGACGACTTTATCAAGGAACGTGCCGCTGCGCGTGGGGTCAGCACGGATACCTATATGGGCGGCAACCTTCTGGGTCGCGAGGTCGAGGCGCGCCATGTCGCTGACGGTTTTGTCAATCTGGCACGCATGGAACGGACGACGGGTCATGTGGTGACAGTCGATGGAGGCAATACCGAGGCTGAGTTGCGATGATATACGCAGACCCGTTTTGGTCTCGCGCAACTCCTTTAAAGGCAAACTATGCCACTCAAATGTGTACGAAGTTGCAATACCGGGTTCTTGACCGGCACTGATCCGATCGCCCTATTGGCGTCAGGACACCTGTGTTGCTAACGTGAAGATGACTCAGTGAAAAAGGGAAGGCCCGAGATGGAGCGTGTGAATTTCACTCAGATGAAAGACGGCACTAAGGAAGAATATGAATTCCTGAACACGCATGAAATTGAATATACGAAAGGTACCGCGGATCGGCTTTTGCATGCGTTGGAACATCTCGATGAAAGCCTTTCGGGCTACCAGATCACGCGGCTTGGCCATTCGGTGCAATCCGCGACCCGAGCGTGGCGCGACGGCGCAGATATCGACTGGGTTGTGTCCGCACTGTTGCACGACATTGGCGACATCTTCGCGCCCTATAACCACGATGAATATGCAGCCACCATCCTGAAGCCGTTCGTTCGAGAGCAATGCCGCTGGTGTGTGGAAACACATGGCGACTTCCAGATGCTCTATTACGGTCATCACCTGGAGGGTTTCGACCAGAACAAACGCGAGCGTCATCGTGGTCATAAATACTTCGACGATTGCGCCGAGTTTTGCGAACGGTGGGACCAGGCCAGTTTCGACCCCGATTATGACACGTTGCCCTTGTCTTTCTTCGCGCCCATGGTCCACGAAGTTTTTGCCCGCAAGCCATATGATCCGTCGGTAACACAGGCCCCCGACCAGCCTCTTGTCGTGTCGGAGGTGGCGCGAGCGAGGCTCTGAGGGTTGCCATATTCGAACACATCAATGGGTTCTAAAATCCACGACGCGGGCATTCACCTTTCGGTTGGAAAAGACCCTTGCCTGCGAAAGAATGGCTGCCAAAGAGAGCGACAGGAGCGGCCTCAAAGCTCGATAGGTCCAATTCGCTCCCTGTACGCGCTTTGAAACCCGCAAAGACGTTGCAAAGGCATCCGGAAGCCATTCAGTATGTGGTCAAAGACCTGTGGAAATTGCCAATAACTCGTTGATCCGGGGACTGAAAGTTCGATTTTGCTCGAATTGAGTGATCGCAACGAGAGTTCGAAGCGACGGGTCTGTAGGTGGGAGATTATCCGATTTATTGGGGCGTCGTATCTCTCGGAACTATTGGTTTGCTGCGAAGTTCAACCATTTAAAAGGAGAGTTCTGCATCAAGATGCACGCCAGGTATCCGCGCGCTCAAGTGCTTGCGTCGCAGAGAGCGTGTTTTGAACGAAACGTGCGCTCGGTCAACATTTGGGCCTTTTGTGCCCGCGCAACTGCGATAGCCTGGTCAAAAGCGGCAATCGCTGACTCGGAATCGCCCCGTGCTGCTCTGATTTTTCCTTTGATACGGAGCAACTCAGCCTCAGCCCAATGTTCTCCTGTGATATCCTGTTCTCGCAACGCACGATCCACTGCTTGGTGGGCTGCGTCAGGATCACCGGCCCTGAGCAGGGCTTTCGCCTGTTCGGCCAAATAGAGCGTTACCCAGAGCCAGCACCCTTTTGCGCGGTACTCTTCCAGGGCCTTGTCCAACTGATGGGCCGCGCCAGGCATATCCGTCATACAAGCCAGGACAGCGTCATGAATAGAAACAAAGTCCTTCCATAATTCCATGTCGTGTTCATCCGATACCTGACGCATTTCCTCATTGATCTCGGTCGCGCTTTCTATGTCGCCATTCCAGATCGACAGAGTGACTGCGTGCAGACCCGCATAACAAATGGTGTTCGCATGTTTGAGCTCGCGAGCGCGGGCAAGGGCCTTGTCGCAGGTCTGTTGCGCCGTATCTGCGTCGCCGCACATCCATTGCGCAAGGAGCATGTAACACCAGATTTGAACACCCGGATCCTGTGCGAACTTGGTCGAAAAATCCACGATCTCGGCCGACTGATAAAGCTCGTATGCGGTTTCAAGATCCTGAAGAGCTTCGGCAGAGAAGCCTTTGGCGATCAGGGTCGCGGCCCGCATCCGGCGCGAGATCAGCTTTGGAATCGGGTCAGGTTCATTCGCCATGTCATCGACAAGTCTTGAAACCAGATTGAACGCTTTGTTCAGATCGTTGCCGATGTAAGGTGCGATCCAGGTCCCATAGTAGATTGCGACCTTGAGTTCGGGATCCGTGGTCGCCTCAATCCGTTCCAACGCTCGTGAGAATGACTCGCTGGCTTCCGCTGATGCATAGCCGTCCTTGGCGATATGCACTTGGGCGAGTTGTACCAGAAGCGCCAACTCTCGTTCGCGCCATACCGGTTTGTCCAGCAAATCCGCAACCAGCGAAAGGGCATTTCTCAGATGATTGCTTGCTTCAACATAAGCCGGTCGGGCCTGAGCTTTTCTGGCGGCCTCGCCCCACAAGGTAACGGCCTTTTCCATCAACCCGGCCTCAGTCGCATGATATGCAACCAACTCCGGAGGCGCGGTCGGGTCGGCCTCGAACAGTTCAGTCAGTCTGTGGTGGATTTCGAGCCGTCGACGTTTCAGCAGGCTTTCGTAGGCGACATCCCGAACCAAGGCGTGCTTAAAGACATATGTTGCGTCCGGAGGTATCCCCCGTCGAAACACCAGCTCGCTGCGCTCAAGCTGTTCCAGTGCATCGTTGAGCGTCAAATCATCAACCCGAGCGATCTTTGCCAATGACACACAGTCGAAACTTCTCCCGATGCAAGCGGCCATCTGCGCAATTTCCTTCACTGGTTGAAGGCGGTCAATTCGGGCCATGAGGGAGTCATGCAAGGTCGCCGGGATGGTCACCCGATCAATGGGGCCGGCCAGCTGAAAGCAGTCTTCGGTTTCAATCAGGTCGCCCGATTCCAATATGGTTTTTGTCAACTCCTCTACAAACAGTGGCACGCCGTCGGTTCGGTGGACGATTTCCTTGATCAATTCGTCGGGAAGCGATTTCCCGCCCGATATCTTGGTGAGAATGGCTTGGATCTGCTCTGATCCCAACCGGTTCAACGTAAGCTTGGATACGATTGGATGACCTCCAAACGCGTGCTGGAATGTCGGCCTTCCTGTAATCAGGATCATGACCCGTTCGGTCGCAATCCGATCCAGACACGCCTCGAGCATCGCGAGTGTCGAGGCATCGCACCAATGTGCGTCTTCCACGACAAGAAGAACCGGTTTTTCTCGTGAAAGCGCCTGCAATTCTGCCGATGTTTCTTCCATGATCCTGACCCGAAGCTGCTGTGGTGTCAGATCGGGTTTTTCGGCAGTTGGTCTCGGTTCAATCTGAAGAAGCTCAGCAATGATCGCTGGATCAGCGGCGCGAAGTTGCTGGCGAAGCTTCGCGGTCCTTTGGTCTGTCGTGTCGGTTTCCAGGTCTTTCATGGCGTGTAACAGTTGCTGGATGACCGGGTAGAAACTCGAATCCGTATGGTAGGGCGAGCAGTGATAATTCATCCGGAAGTGATCCTGCGCCGCGGTTGCGTCAATAACGGCACGTGTCAGTCTGGACTTGCCGATGCCCGCTTCACCGATCAGCACTGCGACTTGACCTTCTCCGGAAATTGCGCGTTGCCAGCGCTCCATGATTAGTCCCAGTTCGTGACTGCGACCTACCATAGGTAGGACAGGATTGAGGTCCTCAGTCTCGAACCGGCTCTCTAGACTGCGCTCGCTTCCGACCCTCCACGCTGGCACCGGCGTATCCAAACCCTTAATGTTAAAGCGACCCAACTCTTCCAGTTCGAACGTGTCTTTGATCAGCAGCTTCGTCGCTTCCGGAACCAGAACCTGTCCCGGTTCTGCCAATGCCTGAAGACGCGCGGCAAGGTTTGGCGTATCTCCAACAACGGTTTCTTCCCGTGACGCCCCTTCACCGATGAGGTCACCAACAACCACCATGCCCGTCGCCACTCCGGCCCGCACAGACAGGGTCTGCCCATCTGGCGATTGCATTTCGCTGATCGACGTCGCAATTTCCAACGCTGATCGCACAGCACGTTCGGCGTCGTCTTCATGCGCCACAGGCCAGCCAAAATAGCACAGGACGCCGTCACCCATGTATTTCGCCACATTTCCTTCATAGCGAGTGACGATGCCCGCCACGGTATTTTGATAGCGCTTGATCATCTCGCCCATGTCTTCAGGATCCAGCCGTGCCGAGAGTGCCGTCGAGCCGGCAAGATCGACGAACAACGTCGTCAGATGGCGACGCTCGGCTTCGCGTTTGATCTCGGGCACACTTGGTTTGTCGGACTTGGCTTGATCGGGTTCATTGGCCTCAATAGCTGTACGGAGCCGTTTACGCGCACCCATTGAGAGGCCGATCTCACGCAAATCCTCATCCGTCAGGTCAAAAAGGACATCAAGATCGATCTCATTTTCAACCAAAACCGGTTCCAGTTTAAGGAGCCTATTTCGTGTCAGCCATTCGGCGAGATCGGACATGAGTTTCGTGGCCCTTTGCGATCGTGCTGTATTTGTAGTGTTTCCGATAAGCACGAATTGGGCAACGAGTATTCCCCAGAGGTTGAAATGTCCGAATTGATGACACCTGAAGGAAATCACCGGCTGGTGGACATGTAAGTGGTATGCCAACTAGGCTGTTTCGGAATTTGCAGATCGGAAAGATGGAATGCGATTGGATATAAAATTGTTCGAGAAAATGACCGAGACTTATACTACGGCATGGAACTCAGGCAACCCCGAGGCCGTGGCTGATCACTATGCTCCTGATAAGGGTATCACGATCAATCGCGGAGAGAACCAATTCGGACGCGATGCTATGATCGCCATGGCTGGTGGGTTCATGGCCTCTTTCCCCGACTTGAAACTGACAAGGGACTTTGTGCGACTTGCCGGGGGCCATGCGATCTTTGGTTGGACGCTTGAAGGGCATCACGCGGATACCGGTAATCTCGTGAAGGCCAGCGGCTGGGAAGAATGGGAACTGGACGAAAAATGTCGCATCACCAATTCACTGGGTTGGTTCGATGCCGTGGATTACGAACGACAGGTCGCTGGACAAGTACCCTGACGGGGGCCAAAATTGCCCAATGCACGGAACTTATGGACCGCGCATCACAACCGGCTGCTCCGGGCGTCGGTTGTGTCAGGCACCATGCCCGGGTCAGTGCTGAAACACTCCTTCCTCTGCGCTCGCCAGGAGCGTTCGAATATCGTTTGACCAAAGGCAGAGCGTGTAGATCGCGGCGGCCGTCCATCGTTGAAGGTCATCTCATGAATGCAGCTCTTCTGGACCGGATCACGTCGGGCCATGGTTCCGTAGCCTCTGCTTTGGACATCTTGAGAGAAACCCCGGCTGATCCACGGTCACCAGTGATATCCTCAACCAATTTTATCCAAGCACTTTCAGAAAAAACCGTTCGAGCGAAGCGGTCCCATGAAGTTCAACGCATTATCGCCGTCAGCGCCACCGCCGTTGGCGACAGCAGAGTCGTCCCGACTCCGGAGATTATGAAGATCATGGTGATAGGTAACTTTACAGTGTCGTGTCGCGACTTGGAGAAAAGGGAATTCGTCTTGGCTCAAAGCGGTCTGGATACATTTGTCATGCGCCCCGTGCTGTTGATTGACGAAAAAGCAAGAAACCACCTGTCAGGTCTGTAGACGTAGTGTGGTTAAAAGGATGCTGTATGCAACCGCACGTTGCCAGCTGTTCGGCCGCAGTCAGACAAATATCGGATGTTCCTGATTTCTGAGGGAGAAAAAGGAAACGGGCCGTCCAAATCCTGTCAAACCAACAATTCTGGTGCAAGGAACCAAGACCAGACATCCTATTATGGCAAGCCGCCACGCCGTATCGTCAGGGGTTGGGTGGCGGCGGTCACCACGGCTATGTCCTGGAAATTTGTCCTTGACCTTACTACTCAATTGAGTTGTGTGGTGCACGATTTTAAGACACGGAGACGGGCCCAAAAACCCGTTGCGTCCAGGAGAGATAAATTGCTCGATACCTTGGAAAAGAATTTTTCGCAGGCACAAACAAGCTTCGCCGAAGGTCGCTATCTCGACGCTCAAAGAAAATTACGACATGTGGAAGCAAATCTTTTGGCAGAATGCAATGTTGAGCGTGTTGGAGACGATGATAGACCGGACCAAGAAATTACCGCTTCGGTTGTGATATTGAGCCACAAAGACAATGAACGGATAGGTGAAGCCCTGGAAAGGGTGTCAAACCAATTTCGCGATGACCTAGAACTAATTCTTGTCAGCAATGGCAACGATAATCTCAAAGCCCGTGCTCAACGGTTTTTTGGTGCTTTTCAAAACATAGATACACCGTTTGTTGTTGGCTGTAGTATGGGCCGTAACATCGGTGCACGAATTGCCCGTGGCAAGTGGTTGATATTTCTGGACGATGACGGGCTCGTCGAAGAAGGTTGTATTGAAAACCTGCTTTGTTGTGCCCGTGAAACAGGCGCGCCTATGGTTCGGGGCAGAATCAGGCCGCTAACGCTGGATTTGGACTCGGCACCCAGCAACTACGATCTGGGAGATTTTCGCAGCCTCTCGTTTTTGAACGGTGAGGGTGTATCTTGCGTGCTCCGAGCAGATTTCTTGCGGCACGATGGATTTGATCCCGTTCTAGCCGGTCACGAAGGTGTCGAGCTCTGCGCCCGGATGTGGCGATTTTATGGTCCACGGGGGTTTGTGTACGAGCCGAACGCGGTACTTTTGCACGACTACTCAAAAGGCGAAGCGCATCTAGAAGAAAAGAAACAAAGATACGCGGCCTTGAAACGCTATGTGGAGACGGTAACCCCGGACTGTTTCGGTCTTCACGGCATGCTACGCAAGCAGGGTCACCTTCCCGAGGCGACTGCGGCCGGCGCTGCAATAGACAACAAACTTGCGGCGGCTACTTCCGACGGGAAGTCTCGCAAAATCACGGTTGTCACCACGGTCAGGAATGGTGAGCGTTGGTTGGATGATTATGCACTATCATGGACAACCCAAGACTATTCCAACTACGAAGTTGTCATCGTTGATGATGGGTCCACCGATGAAACACTTGCGAAAATTCGTGAGTTGGCAAATGATGACAACCGCTTTGTCGTTGTAGACGGCGGCGGAAAAGGACGGTCTGCTGCGCTAAATACAGCGTTTCATGCAGGCACGGGCGACATTTTTGTCGTTGCCGATTTCGATGATATTAGTGCTCCGGACAGGCTGAGTCTGACATTGAAGTATTTTGATGCCTTTCCGGATGCTGACGTGGTCTCGTTCTCAACATTTGGTGAGGATTGCCTAAATAACATAGGTTCCAGACCGAGAGACAAGAACTTTTACGATCTGAGAACACGATTGCTGGCAGGCATGGCAGGCCGTTTTCCGAGTTACGCGTTTCGGCGTAGGTTTTTTCTCGAGCCATTTGATGAGAGTTTGGCAGCCGGCGTTGACTTCGATTGGGTCAGTCGGAACATGGCAGCAAATAGTGCTTCGAAGGGCCACGTTCTGCCAATTCCTGTCGTTTACTATCGCAAACACGAGGGCTCGATAACCTCTCAAAGAGAGGGCATTCAAACGGCAACCAGAACATTTGTGATCGAGAAAAACTTCAGTCATCTCGTTGGAGAGTTGTCGCAGACCGATATGAAGTTTATTGAGGCTATTTCGTCGAACTATCGTGGATTTCGGGAGGACGAGTTGTTAGCATACAGCAATTGGGCCAATACCCTGATTGAACGTAATAAAGCCGCCGGAATCTACGACCCTGTGGCATTGGCGTATGCACTACAGAATTTTTTAGGCACCGCGGATGTTTCAGAAGAGACAAGACTGGTTTCAACACCTCAACTCGCCTACAAATTTGGCGAGGTGGTGTCAAATTCTATTCAGCATTTCGAGGAAACGAACGATGTGCGCCGTGCCAGAGCGATGCTCCGAAGCTTCAAGAAGGGCGCTAAAGGACTCTCTGGCAAAAGAAAAAAGTACATGCTTTGGTCTTTGAAGCGAAAAATTAAAAAAACAATTGGGTGATGAGCGAAGAGTTAAATCGATCGGAGCAGACGCAGATATGAAGCCCACCGTTCTATTAACCGGAGGTGCGGGCTATATCGGCTCTCACACATACGCCGCTCTGGTAGAGGCGGGCTATGGAGTTGTTATTGTCGACAACTTTTCGAATGCGCTTGCGGACGTGCCCCAGCGATTGGAGAAACTGACAGGCGGGCAAGTTACGTTCTTTGCAGACGACCTTTTAGATCGAGCCGCAATACGTCGAATTTTCAAGACGCACACAATAGATGCTGTCATACACTTTGCTGCGAAGAAGTCGGTTGCCGAGTCGACCCGAATGCCAGTCGAATATTACGACAATAACGTTTCTGGATTGATCTCTCTGCTAAATGAAATGCGAACTGCGGGGGTCTTCAACCTCGTTTTTTCCTCATCGGCAACGGTTTATGGCATTCCCGACATCTTGCCAGTCAAGGAAAGCGCGCCGCTTAGTTCCACTAACCCTTATGGTTTTACGAAGCTGGTCAGTGAAGAACTGCTTGCAGATCTACAGAAATTCGACCCTAGGTGGAAAATTGGCGTTTTGCGGTACTTTAATCCTGTAGGTGCTCATGACTCGGCGTTAATCGGAGAATCGACGAAAGGCACACCGGATAATCTGATGCCTTACATAGCAAGGGTTGCCACGGGTGATCTGCCCCATCTCCGCGTCTTCGGAACAGATTATGATACGCCCGACGGAACTGGAGTGCGAGACTACATTCATGTGATGGACTTGGCTGAGGGGCACGTGCTTTCACTTGCGGAACTTCTGGAGGGTACTGGAAGTCATATAGCCAACCTTGGCACCGGACGAGGATATTCGGTTCTTGAAATGCATGAAGCGTACCAAAAGGCATGTCGGCGAGAGCTACCTTACAGGTTAATGCCTCGCCGTCCGGGGGATGTGGATTCTGTTGTTGCCGACCCCACTCATGCAAATCAACTTCTGGGTTTCAAGGCTTCGCGAGGCCTTGATGATATGTGCAAGACGAGTTGGAATTGGATGTTGCAGCAAAGAGGTTGAGTGTTTTCAACCTATTTGACTGAAAATCGGTTGGCATTTCCGGTGAAGCCAGAAAAGCAAACGGTTCTAAAACTTCGAATAGCTTTGTTTTGAGTTGGTTTCACACTGTTTGGTCTTCAACGAGCCATGTCAGAAGACTTCGACCCACGCCTGCCCGTAAGCTCATCCAGTCCTCTCACCCGACAATGTTCGATCCACGACAGTTGCCAACGTCTCGCGCGTGTAGTCATTCACGGTGGACTACATTCGGAACTGCTGGCCGCTGTCGTGGTCGTCAGACACGAAGTCTGACGAATAACTCCTCTGTGGCCTGATTTCTGGGGGCTGCGTCAAAGTTCTTAAGCGTAATAAAGGAGGCCAGAACCGAAGCCGTAGGTTTCAATTGTTTCTGACTTGAGAATTCAATAATCATCCGAGGCGATTTATCCTCTATTTTTTATATGTTTACGCCATTAAGTGACCCATTTCACATAGTACAAATGAAACACGTCACACCGCTTTGCGAAATTTCTTTGAAACAAACAACGGTCAGTTTTTGCCTATTCCAAACGCAAATGGGTAAGAACGATGACTATTCCATTTAGATCTTCCGACGTTTCCAATGCGCCTATTGTTGCATTGCATTCTTCTGCATCCAGTGGCGGACAATGGGCCCAGCTGATCGCAGATCTCGAGGGGCGTTTTGATGTTCACGCCATTGACCTTCCCGGTTACGGGCGCACGCCTTTGGTTGGTGACACTTCGCAGACAGGGACGGCCATTTCGGCAGTGCCGGTTATTCGGGAAATTGAAGCGCTGGGGCAGGCTGTGCACTTGGTGGGCCACTCGAACGGTGGCGGGATTGCGATCAAGGTTGCCTTGATGCGCCCTGACCTTGTCAAAAGCCTGACAGTTTATGAACCTGCGTCCTTCCATTTCCTCGCGCAGGAAAACCCGATGTTCAAGCAAATCCAAACCTTGTCCGATGTGGTGACTGCGGCGGTCGAAAAAGGTGATCCGTTTACAGGCCTGAAGCGCTTTCTGGACTTCTGGAACGAAGAAGGATTTTGGGACGCGCTTCCAACAGCAGCCAAGCATCGGTTTGCGGGCATGCTTGCCTCCGTGAAGGCCGATTTCGCCAACGGGTTGGCGGAAGACTGGGAACTGAAGGATTTGTCCGGGCTCGATATCCCGTCGCTGGTGATGACAGGGCTGGAATCGCCGGAAATCACGCAGCACGTATCAGGGGCGATCGCCCAAGCGCTGCCCAACGCACGGATCGCGCTGCTTCCCGAGCTGGGGCATATGGCACCGGTTTCGCAACCTGAATGGGTCAACTCGAGAATCTTTGAGCATGTGGCCAGCGTTGAACGGTCCGCCGCCAATGTCAGCTGGCCTGATCAGGAAGCAGCGTAACCTGTCGAAATTCGATGAAACCGCCGGGCGTGAGACCGGTACAACTCCAAGAGGTTAAAGACTATGGGACTCCAAAAAAACATCGACACAACGACCGACTTTGCAGCCATCAAGGCCAAGCAGAATGCCGCCTGGGGATCCGGGGATTACGGCAAGGTCGGGGTGACTCTGCAAATTACAGGGGAAGAACTGGCCGAAGCCATGGATATGGTGCCAAATGCCAAAGTTCTTGATGTTGCTGCCGGAAACGGCAATGCCACCCTGGCGTTCGCCAGACGTTTTTGCGATGTCACCTCGACCGATTATGTCGAGGCTCTGCTGGATGCCAGCGGAAGACGCGCAAAGGCCGAAGGTCTGTTCGTCACCTACAAGGTCGCCGATGCCGAGGACCTACCCTTCCCGGATCAGTCCTTTGACGCAGTCGTCTCGACCTTCGGGGTGATGTTTACACCAAACCAGCAGCAATCGGCCACTGAACTGCAGCGCATGGTCAAAACCGGTGGCAAGATCGGAATGGCGAACTGGACGCCAGAGAGTTTCATTGGGCTGCTGTTCAAAGCCATCGGCAAGCACGTGCCGCCGCCTGCAGGTGTGAATTCGCCTGCTATGTGGGGCAACCGCGATTGGATTGATGAAACCTTTGGCGCACAGTGTGACGTTGTTTCGTTCCAGCGAAAGAATTTCATGTTCCGCTACCGGTCGGCCGAGCACTTTCTGGAATACTTCCGGACCTTCTATGGCCCCATGCAAAAGGCCTTTGATGCTCTGGACGCGGACGGGCAGGCGGCCTTGAAGGCCGATATCATTGCGCTGATCGACAAGTTCGACATCTCGACCAATGACGCGCTGTGTATCGCGTCCGAATATGCAGAGATTATTGTAAAACGTCGCTGATAAGGTGAAGTTTGTGTTCAACGCTCTATAATGCCCAAATCCCAGGGCGTTGAACACCGGTGGTTGCGGCATTCATAACGCTTTTAGGGTACCAGTTTTTAGAGGGGGTTTAATGATGGCCGAACGTACACTTTATGAAAAATACGGCGGGTTTTCCAAGATCAGCAAGATCGTGATCTCGTTCTACGACACCCTCCTGGACAATGACGAGGTTGGTCCGTTCTTTGACGAAGTTGATATGTCCAAGATGGTCGACCACCAGACAAAGTTCATTGCTTCACTTCTTGGGGGCCCTGCGTCTTATACAGACAATCAATTGCGTCAGCTTCATTCGCATCTTGAAATCACGGACGCCCATTTTGATGAGCTGGAGACCGTGCTTCAGGATGCGTTGGAAAAACACAGTGTGGCGGCAGAAGATATCGATACTGTCGTCGCGGAATTCGAAAAACGCCGTCCTCTGATCGTTAGGTAAATCATGACTATCGAAGCCATCAATGAACAGCTGCTCCGCGCCATAGGCGTCGGCGTGGCGCTTTTGGACCGTCAGACACTACAGTTCGGGTTTCGCAACGACACGTTTGACGAATGGTTCAGCAATGAAGACAACGCGGGCCATCTGCAGCAGCTTTTCCCCGATCTGGATATTAATACGGTGCAGGCTGGACTTGTCGAAACCGGGCGTCACACCTCCGAGATCAGCTTCAAGAAAAAACGCAGAACGATGGTGATTGCGCTGGATTTCACGGTCGCGCAAGATGACGTCCTTGTACTGGTTTGCCAAAACATCACCCGTATCAAAGAGCTGGAGTCGATGATAGATTCCTATTCGATGATGGTTGAGCGGAACACGCGCGAACTGAAGCGGGAAAAAGAGCAGGTCGAAAAATTACTGCTGAACCTGATGCCGCGGTCTGTTTACGAGGAATACAAGACATTCGGCGTTGTCACACCTCAACTGTACGATCCGGTCTCGGTTCTGATGCTGGACTTTGTCGGGTTTACCGACATGGTTGCATCGCAAGACCCGAGTGTCACGGTCACCGAACTGAATGACATTTACAGCGCCTTTGACCGCATTGGCGAACAATTTGGCTGCGAGCGGATCAAAACGATCGGAGATGCTTATATCACGGTCGCAGGGTTGCCTGATCCAACACCGGATCACGCCAAGGCCATCGCCAATACCGCCATCCGCTTTGTCCGCTATCTGACGCGCCGCAACCTGAGCCATCCCCATCAATGGCGCTGCCGCATCGGGCTCGCCTCTGGTTCGGTCGTTGGGTCCGTGGTTGGTATTCAAAAATACGTCTACGATATATTCGGCCCCGCTGTTAACCTGGCGTCCCGCCTTCAAGAGTTTTCTGAGCCGATGGAGATTTCAGTTCAGGACGAAGTCGCACGGGTCCTAAGAGATCAGTTCGACCTGGAGAATGTGGGGGCCAAACCAATCCGAGGTTTTGGCGAGCAGGATGTCTGGCGGTTGACGGATAACGATTGATTTTTTCCGCGCGGAAATATTATGTAAAGTTACGATAAATTCACGCGCACATCCGAGGCCATGACCAAGATAAGAAACATGGAGGAGTTCGCGGCGCTCAGCGGTATTTCGCGACCGACCGTCTCCAAATATTTTCACGATCCCGACAGTGTTCGCGCCAGTACCCGCGCGCGTATTGAAGAAGCTCTGGAACGGTTCGACTATCGACCGAATATCTATGCCATTAACCAAAATCGGAAATTGACAAAGAATGTCGGGATTGTCGTGCCTTATCTGGCAGATCCGTTTTTTGCCGAAATCGCCAGATATCTTGAACAATCCTGTATTGCGGCGGGTTACAGGCCCACGCTTTTTAGCTCGCATGGCGAACAAAAACTGGAGAACGAAATTCTCGAAAGTCTGCGGTCCATGAAGCCGGCAGGCGTTTTGTTGGCACCATTGGGGCGCGCGTCAGACAGATCGGCGATCGAAAAGTTCTGCACCAATGTTCCGACCGTTTTGTTTGACAGCAACCTCGAAGGGCTCGGGGCGGCTTTTGTCGGCTCGGACAATTTCAGTTTTGTGTCCCAGACGGTCGAGTATCTGACCCGCACCGGAGAACCCCCCTCATTTTTCGAGATGCGAACCCCTGCAAATCCAAACGCCAACAAGCGACGTCACGCGTTTATTGAGGTTATGGAAAACCTGGGATTTGAGCCTCATGTCATCAGGATCGACGGCGAAGGGTGGAAGTTTGAAGAGATTGGCCATCAAGGTGCGCGAAAGGTTCTTGAACAGAAAATGCTAAAAACCAACACGGTCCTATGCAGCAATGATCGTTTGGCCATCGGCTTTTTGGCCGCGAGTTACGAAATGGGGATTCGCGTTGGCCGACAGCCGGATTGTTCGTTGCGGGTCGCCTCGAATGATGATCATCCATTCTCTAAGTTTACCTGTCCGTCGCTGACAACGGCCGCGCATGACTATGACAATGTGGCGGGTCGCAGTGTGGAGGCTTTGTTCGAACTGATTGAAAGTGGTGGGAAATTTGATAAGCGCACTGAAACGTTGTTCCCGGCGCGGCTTGTTTTAAGGGAGTCTGCCTAAGTCTAAAAATTAACGCGCGTAAAGTTTTTATTGACGGCGCGACAAGATATCCTTTACGGTCCCTGCACCACATCCAAGCTCAGGGAGGACAGGGATGTATTTGAAACACGCACTTCGTGCGGCGACTGCGTTGACATTCGTCGCCACGGCAGCAGCCCATGCGCAATCCATAACAATCGCGACCGTGAACAACGGCGACATGATCCGGATGCAGGGTTATACCGACAAATTCACCGAGGCGACCGGCATTGATGTGGAATGGGTGACGCTGGAAGAAAACGTGCTGCGTCAGCGCGTGACCACGGACATCACCACCAAGGGTGGCCAGTTCGACATCATGACCATCGGTATGTACGAAACGCCGATCTGGGGCGCAAATGGTTGGCTGGTGCCGCTGGACGGGATGTCCGCCGAATATGACGTTGACGATCTTCTGCCTGCGATGGCTGGCGGGCTGAGCCACGAAGGAACGCTGTACGCTGCCCCGTTCTATGGCGAAAGCTCAATGATCATGTACCGCACTGACCTGATGGAAAAAGCGGGCATGGAGATGCCCGAAGCCCCCACATGGCAGTTCATCCGCGAAGCGGCTGCGGCCATGACTGACCGGGACAATGACATCAACGGTATCTGCCTGCGCGGTAAGGCTGGTTGGGGCGAAGGCGGGGCCTTTATCACTGTGACCGGTAATTCCTTCGGTGCGCGTTGGTTTGATGAAGACTGGAAGCCTCAGTTTGATCAGCCCGAATGGAAAGAGGCGCTGACCTTCTTCGTCGATATGATGAGTGAATCCGGCCCGGCGGGCTATGCGACAAACGGATTCAATGAGAACCTGTCACTGTTCCAACAGGGCAAGTGCGGCATGTGGATTGATGCCACGGTTGCGGCATCCTTTGTAACCAACCCCGACGACTCGACGGTTGCCGACAAGGTGGGCTTTGCGCTTGCGCCTAATTCGGAGGGTGTCGACAAACGCGCCAACTGGCTCTGGGCCTGGGCGCTGGCGATCCCGGCCGGGACCCAGCAGGAAGATGCAGCCAAGCAGTTCATCGAATGGGCAACTTCGAAGGACTATATTGAGCTGGTGGCTGAAAACGAAGGCTGGGCCAACGTACCTCCGGGCGCGCGGACCTCGCTCTATGAGAATGACAACTACAAGGATATTCCATTCGCGAAGATGACACTGGAATCCATCCTTCTGGCTGATCCACAAAATTGTTGCGCGCAACCGACGCCCTACACTGGCATCCAGTTTGTCGCGATCCCGGAATTCGCAGGCATCGCCACGCAGGTGAGCCAGGAATTCTCGGCGGTCTATGCCGGACAGCAAACGGTGGATGAGGCGCTGGCCAAAGCGCAGGCCTTCACCGCCGAAGAAATGGAAGCCGCAGGGTACTGAGGCATCCTCCCCAGTGGGGGACAGGCGATCTGTCCCCTGCTCCCCACTTCCACACTCCGCGTTTTTCTCGCAGGCTAGGCTATGCCTGAACAGAGAGGTCTTGCGTCATGGCTACCCAACATTCCAGATCCGTTGCCCGCCTGATGATGGCACCCGCAGTGGTCCTGCTGCTCGGCTGGATGCTCGTGCCGCTGACGATGACTCTGTATTTCTCCTTCAAGAAATACCTGCCGCTTCGCGGTGGCGATCTGGGCTGGGTCGGGTTTGACAACTACGTCCGGTTCGTCTCCTCCAGCACCTTCTGGCCCGCTGTACAGGCAACCCTGCTGATCGTCGGAGGCGTGCTGGTCATTACGGTTGTTCTGGGCGTTTTGCTGGCAATGCTGCTGGATCAGCCGATGTGGGGGCAAGGTGTTGTTCGTATCCTTGTGATTGCCCCGTTCTTCGTGATGCCCACCGTATCCGCGTTGGTCTGGAAGAACATGTTCATGGACCCGGTGAACGGCCTGCTGGCCCATCTGTGGCGATTTTTCGGGGCCGAGCCGATCTCGTGGCTCTCTGAGGCCTCCATGACCTCGATCATCATGATCGTGTCTTGGCAGTGGCTGCCCTTTGCCACGCTGATCCTGCTTACGGCGATCCAGTCGCTGGACAGCGAACAGCTGGAAGCCGCCGAGATGGATGGCGCGCCACCGCTGAAACGCTTTTACCACATTATCCTGCCGCATCTGAGCCGCGCGATCACCATCGTGATCCTGATCCAGACGATCTTTCTGTTGTCGATCTTTGCCGAGATCTTCGTGACCACGGGCGGCGCATTCGGCACCCGTACACTCACCTACCTGATCTTCCAGCGCGTGTTGGAAAGCCAGAATGTCGGCCTCGGATCAGCCGGAGGTGTCTACGCCATCATTCTTGCCAATATCGTTGCCATCTTCCTGATGCGCATCGTCGGCAAGAACCTGGACGCGTGAGGAGATAAGACCATGGCCCGCGCTGTCACAACCCGCCGCAAATCGCTGAACACCGCCTTCGCCTGGGCCGTTGGATTGCTGATCTTCTTCCCGATCCTCTGGACCATCCTGACCAGCTTCAAGACCGAGGCGCAGGCGATTGCCAGCCCGCCCTTGTTCCTGAACTTTGATTGGACGCTTGAGAACTACGCCATCGTGCAAGAGCGTTCCGATTACATGCGGTTCTTGTGGAATTCGGTCATAATCGCCGGGGGATCGACCATACTGGGCGTGATCATCGCGGTGCCTGCCGCGTGGGCGATGGCATTCGTCCCATCCAAACGCACCAAGGACATTCTGCTGTGGATGCTGTCCACCAAGATGCTGCCTGCAGTTGGCGTTCTATATCCGATCTACCTGCTGTTCATCCGACTGGGCCTGCTGGACAGTCGCGGAGGGCTGGTCGTTGTTCTGATGCTGATCAACCTGCCGATCATCGTCTGGATGCTGTACACCTATTTCCGCGAAATTCCGGGCGAGATTCTGGAAGCCGCACGGATGGACGGTGCAACGCTGAAAGAGGAAATCCTCTATGTCCTCACCCCCATGGCCATCCCCGGCATCGCCTCGACCGTGCTGCTGAACTTCATTCTGGCATGGAACGAGGCGTTCTGGACCCTCAACCTGACAGCGGTCGACGCCGCCCCGCTGACCGCCTTCATCGCCAGCTATTCCAGTCCCGAAGGTCTGTTCTTTGCCAAGCTCAGCGCGGCCTCGACCATGGCGATTGCACCAATCCTGATCCTTGGCTGGTTCAGCCAGAAACAACTTGTCCGCGGCCTGACCTTCGGCGCTGTGAAATAAGGAACCCGACACATGGGACGCATTCAACTCAAGTCCGTGACCAAAAGCTTCGGCGACGTGCAGGTCATTCCCCCGCTGGACCTGACCATCGAAGATGGCGAGTTCACCGTCTTCGTCGGCCCATCAGGTTGCGGTAAATCCACCCTGCTGCGCCTGATCGCCGGGTTAGAGGACATCACCAGTGGCCATATTGAGATCGACGGGGTGGATGCCACCGATGTACCGCCTGCCAAACGCGGATTGGCGATGGTGTTTCAGTCCTACGCGCTTTATCCGCATATGTCGGTGCGCAAGAATATCGCGTTTCCACTGCGCATGGCAAAACTGGAACAGGCCGAGATCGATCGGCGTGTCGAAAGCGCGGCAAGTGTTCTGAACCTTGCCGATTACCTTGATCGCCGTCCGGGCCAACTGTCCGGCGGCCAGCGCCAAAGGGTGGCCATCGGACGAGCCATTGTCCGCGAACCAGCGGCCTTTCTGTTCGACGAGCCGCTCTCGAACCTTGACGCCGCTCTGCGCGTCGGTATGCGACTTGAGATCAGCGAGCTGCATGAACGGCTTGAAACCACGATGATCTATGTCACGCATGATCAGGTTGAAGCCATGACAATGGCCGACAAGATCGTCGTCCTTCAGGCCGGTGTGATTGAACAGGTGGGCACTCCGCTAGAGCTTTATAGAACACCGCGCAACCTGTTCGTTGCCGGGTTCATCGGCTCGCCAAAAATGAACTTCATTCAGGGAGATGAAGCCGTCAAACACAACGCCCACACCATCGGCATCCGTCCGGAACATATCGCTGTATCAGACAGCGACGGCACATGGTCGGGCGTAGTCAGTGTATCGGAACACCTCGGCTCTGACACGTTCTTTCACGTACATGAAACCGGGCTGGCTGAAACGATCACTGTACGCGCCGATGGCGAGGTCGGGTTCCGTCATGGCGACCGCATCCACCTGACGCCACGTGCGGACGTAATCCACCGTTTTGATGCGGAAGGCTTACGGCTCGAATGATGAAACCCGTGCCGCAAAGACACATAACGGCCAGGTTGCGCCGCGACCGGTTAGAGGAGGTGCCTTCAGACATAAGGACACCGCTTTATAGATTTGAGGATCTGTCTCCGGGTATCGTTCATATTGGTGTAGGCAATTTCCATCGCGCGCACCAGGCGTGGTACATCCACGAATTGATGCAACTCGGTCAGGCGCGGGATTGGGCGCTGATCGGCGCGGGGGTTCGGGATTATGACGTGCAGATGCGGGAAAATCTGCGTGCGCAAGACTATTTGACCACGCTGATCGAGCTTGACCCATCCGGTGTCTCGGCCGAAATTATCGGGCCGATGATAGATTATCTGCCAATTCAGGCCGATAATGGACCGCTAATCCAACAGATGGCTGAACCTGCCATAAGGATTGTGTCTCTCACGGTGACAGAGGGGGGCTATTATTTGGATGCCAACACCGGTGTATTCGATGAGACCCATGTTGATATCCAGTATGACGCGCGAAACCCCGATCAGCCCCGTACGGTGTTTGGCGCTTTGGTCGCGGCGCTGAACCGGCGTAAGTTGGCGGGGTTGGCGCCGTTCACGGCGTTAAGCTGCGACAATCTGCAGGGCAATGGAACGATTTTGCGAAATTGCGTGGTCAGGCTGGCGCGCCTGTCCAATCCCGATCTTGCCGATTGGATTGAGCAGCACGGCGCATTCCCCAATTCAATGGTCGATTGTATCGTTCCCGCGACCACTAATGAGGTCTTGGATCAATGCCACGCGTTGGGGATTGATGATCTTGCACCGGTCACACATGAAAACTTTCGTCAGTGGGTCATTGAAGACAATTTCTGCGCGGGTCGGCCGCCTTTGGAAAACGTTGGGGTAACGATCACAAAGAACGTACACAGCTATGAAAAAATGAAGTTGCGGATTTTGAATGGGGGCCATCAATTGCTGGCCAATGTTGGGGAAATCCTCAACATGCCAACGATTTCCGATTGTATGGATGATCCGCAGATTGCTTCTTTTTTCGAAAAAGTTCAGACCGAGGATATTCTAGGGCATGTGGACTCGGTGCCGGGAATGACTCCTTCGGAATATCTGAAACTGGTTGGCGTACGTTTCGCGAACCGCTCTATTCGAGACACAACACGACGCGTGGCTTTCGACGGATCATCCCGGCATCCCGGTTTCTTATTGCCCACTTTGCGCGAAGCGCTGGCTGCCAAGGCATCAATTCGGGGTCTCGCTCTGGCAGAGGCATTCTGGTGCCGGATGTGTGCGGGAACGCGTGAAGATGGGTCGGCGATTGTCGCCAATGATCCGCTTTGGAATGTTCTTCACGGCAGGGCGACGGCCGCACGTCATAACCCTCGTATTTGGATTGAAGCCGAGCAATTTTATGGCAACCTGGCGAAGGACGAGCAATTTAAGGCTGCATTTACCCGTTGGTTGCGTCAGATAAGGGAGGAAGGGAGCCGTGCAGCAATGCAGTCGTATTTGAGCGAAGCGGTTTGAGTGATCTGGCGTATTTTGGTCCGCGTTGTTTTTGTTGCAATATCTATGCGTGTAGCTTGTAGTCTGAACAAATCCACTTAACGCGCGCCTTAATGAGGCAGCAAAAGACGGATGTCTTTAGCGCCAGCCCGGGTCGGGTTGCGATTTCAGGCGGCGCAGGGTCTGTGATGGTAACTCGCCAAACAGAGCAGAATAATCTTTTGCAAATTGCCCCATGTGCCAAAAATCAAATCGGTTGGCGGCCTCAGCGACAGATATCTCCCCCTTGGTGCGGACCAATTCAAATCGCACCCGGTTGAGCCGCAGACGATTGAAATACGCCTTTGGGCCGACCCCGAATTCCTCCAGAAACGCGCGGTTGATGGTGCGCCACGATGCGCCGACTTTGCGACACAATTCTGAAATCGGGATAATGTCTTCCTCGGAAAGGGCCATCAGTTCGACTGCTTTGCCAAGGACATAGCGGCGGTTGTGCACCGGGCGGTCGTCATACTCGGCTGCGCCACCGTATAAAATGGACAAAACGTCAAGGGCCAGGCTTTCCATCAGTGGTTTCGTCCAGAGTACGGTTTCTGATGACAGCAGCTTTTCTATCCGTTGTTTCAGAAAACGTAATCGATTGGTTTGTTCGTCCGGGTCAAATGCAGATGTGGACATGACACGCTCCGGAACGTCCAGTCCGATCGCATAGGCAAAGTCGATGAACATGGCTTCAGAAAAAACCAGGTTCAAGCCTTTGTGGCGTTCGTTGCTGCAACTCTCAAACCCGGTGGCAGAACCAAAAGTCAGCAAGGGATCGCCGGATATCTCCTGTGCCTGCCAGTTGTCGAGGCCATCTGTGTCGGGAATTCCGAAGGTCAGATACCCTTGCGGAGGAGCGCCGGTCTGATGGACAGCGCAGTTCATCTGGATTTTGCTGACCATGCAGTCGGCCACACCGTGCAGAACGACCTCTGATCGCAGATCACCCGGTCCCAATTGTCTGAAATCCAGATCCCATGGCGTGAACCTGTCAAGCATGTTGGGATGCTCCGGGCGCAATAGCATACGCCGCGACAAATTCGGCGCGAAGTGTTCAGTTGGCGAATTTTTGATGCTTCCGTCCATCTGAATCTGATCTGCTGCCCTTAGAGGCAATTTTCTTTGGTAATTCGCAGGTTAACTGGGGCAGCCAAGATCAATCAAGTGTTATCCGATGCCGCAGAACGGCAACGGAACCATGGCACGCGACTGCCAGAGCGATCTGCGGGTCTTTCTGTACGGGGAAACTGTGCTGGCAAACGAGGCTTCGGATGTGCGGTTTCAGCATGACCAAGGCCATTCGGCCATCTGAAATGAGAGGGGTTCCGATTTGAAAAAAGTATATCGTTTTACCGTTGCCGCAGTCGTCGCTGCGGTCATACCGGCGTTTGTTTCGGCTCAGGAAAATCCGATTTCACACGATGCCGAGTACTATATCCTGGCAGCGCAGCACCAAGATCAATGGGCTGCGGACAATGCGGCTGTCGATGCGGCCCTTGAAGAGTTTCGGTCGCGAAATGACGGCAGGCCGCCAAACATCCTTTATCTTCTGATCGATGACCTTGGTTTCGGAGATATGGGCATCCCCGAGTTGAACGCCGTCAGGGGATATGAAACACCAAACATCAATGCCTTCTCGGATGAGGCCATGCGGATGGTGCGCATGTATACAGAGCCCTCATGCACCCCGACACGTGTTGCGTTCACCACAGGCCGGTTGCCGGTGCGTATGAATATGGGTGACACGGCCGTTGATATTGCCGGTTTCGGACTTCCGGGCAAAGAAGTCACGCTGGCTGAGGTCCTAAAAGAGGCTGGGTACAACACCAGCCATGTCGGGAAATGGCACATGGGCGACATTCGCGAAAGCTGGGCGATGAACCAGGGGTTTGATTATGCTCAACACGCTGTGCACCAGCAAGGGCAGCTGACCATTTTCAACGATGACGCCATTCGCGAACAGGTGTCTGTCGGCATCGGAGATTTCACACCCGAATACACGATTGACGATTTTTTTCGCCCCGATGCCTCGGCCATGGCAACGGTCATTGAAGGCGAGGCGGGCGGTCCCATAAACGAAATCCGCATGACGCCCGGCGAACGCTGGAATGCGGAAAAATACGATGAAATGAACCAGGCGTTTCAGGACAAGACCGTTGAAGAACTTCGCCGTCTAGCCGCCGAGGACGCGCCGTTTTTCCTGCAATATTGGCCGATGATCCCGCTGGACAACACCCGCGCCGGTCGAACCGGGCCGCAAAGTGCAAATGGCGGGCTTTATGTCGACAAGATGCAACTGCTCGACAGCTATTTTGGTGAGATTTTCGCCGAGCTTGAGACGCTGGGCCTCGAATCCAACACGGTTGTTGTTGTCATGGGCGACAATGGGCATTTTACAAAATACTCACCCCAGTCCGGGTTCACACCGATGATCTATCGCGGGGGAAAGGGCGACACCACCGAAGGTGGAATTCGTGTGGATGCTTTTATTCGCTGGCCCGGTATGATTGCGCCTGACGCGAACCTTAACAGCATCATCCATGTCTCGGATCTCTATACCACGTTTGCGCGGCTGGCAGGCGCGACGGACTACATCCCGCGTGACCGACTTGTCGATGGAGTCGATCAGTCGGCTACGATTTTGTTCAATGATGAACAAAAGGCCCGCCGGGACAGCGTCATCGTTTACTCGGGTAACGTTCCGAAGGCCATCGTGAAAGACAAGCTCAAACTGAATTTGCCGGGTCCGGGCGAGAATCCGATTGGCGCGGATTTCTTTGATATCTTCCGGGATACGCACGAGAAATACCCCGTTTCGGCAGAAGTTGGCGCGTGGGGTGGTCAGGAGTTTGTGCGCATCCTCGGGCGGCACATGGCGCGGAAGCAGAAGTTCCCGGACGAAGAAAACGCAAAAGACGTACCATATGAGGGAATCGAGAATCTGCGACCAGAAACGCAAGCCGCAGTCCAGCAGTTCAACGTAAAGCGCGCTGCGGTCCAGCAGTAGATTCCGTTCAGAAGAACAACGAAACGAAATGGATAAGGTGCAGAAAAGATGCGTACTTACCTTTTGGGCTTAGCGATTGTTCTGTGGACTCCCGCGACGGCCATCGCAGAAACGGCGGTGTTTTCCGACAGCGGAACGGTTTCATCGGAATTGACTCTTTATCTCTTTGCGCCTGTATCGACCACTGGAACGTCGACCGTCGCAGGCCAGAGTGCGGATATCGACCTGAACCTTTCAGACGCCCTCGATGTGCTCGATTTCACGATTTCGGGGCGGTACGAAAGGTGGAGCGAAAGCTGGGGCCTGATTGTTGAAGGAAATCACCTCAGTATCTCGGATGACGCGGCGGTCACGTTGCCCGGACCTGTCGGCGCTGGTCTGGATGTGGATGTCGAAACCGAACAGAATTGGCTGAGCCTGATGGGTGCCTACCGTTTCGGGCGCGGCGTTACAGCGGCGGGTCAGTCCTATATCTTCGATGTCTCGGCCGGTGTCAGGTACAACTACCTGCGCCAGGAAGTATCGATCACGGGTCCGATGTCAAATTCCATCGATCTGGGCGGAACCGAGACCTGGTTCGAGCCGGTGATAGGCGCGCGTGCGGCCATGACGCTGACGGATGACTGGACGACCGCAGTCATTCTGGATGCCAGCGGGTTTGGTGTCGAAGACAACGATCTGGCCTTCAGCGCCAGTTGGGCATTCAGCGGGAAAATCAGCGACCGGACATCGATACGGTTAGGCTATCGCTATTACAGCATGGATTTTGAGACCAACCGGTCCGATGGGCTGTTTGGCTATGATGTCCAACAGCACGGACCGTTCATCGGACTTGGCTACAGTTTCTGAGGGTATCAATGCGTTCGATATCGAAAAGCTGGACCGCATTGCGTGACATTTCAAGAAACCTGACCGGGGCGCTGCGGAATTGGAGATGCGGGCTCCTCAGGCCGTGTGAAAAATCTGTCACTGTTTTTTTGACCTGTGCTCTGCTTGCAGGGTGCGGCAAGGCGCCAAATCTGGTTGGGATTGAGACGACTGTTCCGGTCGAAACCACCCCTGACCTCAACAAACACCGCATTTTCATCGCAACGTCGCGAGCGGCGTCTTCTGATCCAAATGAGTTGTTTTCCGGGCAGCGCGGCAGCGGACTACAGTTTGCTGCGGTCGAAGTGTCCGTCCCAAAGAACAGAAAGACAGGGTCGGTCAAGACGCCGTCGCGACCACCTGCTGATCCGACCAAGCATTTCGTGATCGATGACCCGGTTCGGTTCCAAGAACGTGACGCATTTCGCGGGGATTTGGCAGCCTATCTGAGGGCGCGGCCCGCCGATCAGAGAGAGATCTTGCTGTACGTGCATGGCTACAACACCAATACTACCGAAGCGATCCTGCAGATTACCCAGTTCGTCGAAGATACCGGCTATGACGGAGTGCCGGTCCTTTTTACCTGGGCGTCAAGCGCAAACACGCTCAAGTATGTCTACGACCTGAATAGTGCGCTGGTCGCTCGTGATGACCTTGTGAGTATGTTTCAGACAATGGATATACCCGCCGTGCAGGGTTACGATGTCGTTGCACATTCCATGGGAACCTTTCTTGTCATGGAAGCTTCGCGCCAAATCGTCATGACTACCGGGCTGAATCCAACCGGCAAGGTGAACAATGTCATTCTGGCCGCGCCCGACATCGACATTGATCTGTTCAAGGAGCAGATCAAGCTGATCCCGGAAAATCAGCGCAACATAATTGTACTTGTGTCCAATGACGACAAAGCCCTGCGTGCAAGTCGACGTGTGGCTGGAGGAGTCTCGAGGCTGGGGCAGAGCGATGTCAGCGAGTTGTCTGAACTTGGGGTCATAGCTATCGACCTCAGCGATGTGGAAGACGCGGATTCCCTGTCGCATTCCAAGTTCAAGAATTCACCGCAAGTGGTCCAATTGATAGGAGAGTCCATCAAATCCGGGGCCAGCTTCAACGACGGTCCGAAACTGGGGCTGGGTCAGACGATTGCCGTAACGGTCGAAGGGACACTGGACGTTTTGACACCGGGTTCTCAGTGACCGGGGATCAAAGTCAAGCTGAAACAAAAGGAATAAGGAAAAGGAGAAATACATGTCCGGCATTTTGCGATCCCAATGGTGTGCCGCAGCGATAGCTTTCATGATTTCAATATCGCCCGGGGGTGTTCAGGCGCAAAGTGAGTGCCCTGCCAATCCGGAAAAATCTGCGACGCTCACATTCTCGGGAAACACGGTGGCTTTCATCGCTGGGTATAGATGGGGAGAAGGCATTCTGAAACTAGAGAATGGGCAGGAGTTTCCGTTCACCGCGCGCGGTCTGAAGGTGGGCGAAGGGGGATTACGCAGTGGGGAAATTGAAGGCACAGTCTATGGAATGACCTCGCTGGACAGCTTCATTGGTCATTACAAAGGCGGTGCTGGTGCGTTTATTCCGGGACTTGCCAAAGGGGATATTCAGCTTGTGAATTCCGAATGCGTTTCAATCGTGGCGACGTACAAAGCAGAAGGCGCCTCGATCTCATTGCCGTTGAACCAGAAAATCACCATCCAATTCGCAGGCGACTAGCCGGACGCCGTCTCCTTGAACGTTAGCGCATCCCAGATCCAGTCATCAAGTGCGGGGGCAGATGGAAGTTGCAGCGATACAAAATCAGATCGGTCTTCTCGCACATTGGTGGGATTCTGCTGATCCGCGTGTTGTAGTTGCCGCTTTGCTTTTCCCGGTGGCTGTCTGGCTGATGCGCGGCGTTTTTGCGAACATAACAACCGGTCTGGTTGCGCTTGCAGCTTCGAAACTGCAAATTTCCATAACGCGCGACGTGCAGGAAGGCGCAAAGCCCGCGGCATCTGCCTTATGCGTCTGTCTAGCAGCTTTTCTTTCGTTCCAGGTACTCACGCTGCCGGGCCTGCTAGCGGGCTGGGTGGAGACCATTGTGCGCCTCCTTTTGGTGTTCTCGGTCTTTTGGCTGATTGATGCGTTTCTCCAATGTGCATTGGCGCAGGTTTCCGATCTGGGAACGGGAATCCAAGTCATCCGCAAAACCTGGCTGCCGCAATTCATCCGACTGCTGCTTGCCATTCTCATGCTCGTTGTCCTTCTGAAAAACTGGGGCATTGATCTGGGACCGGCCCTGACCGGTCTCGGCATTGCCGGGGCTGCTGTGGCTTTGGCCGCACAAGATCTGATCCGTAATCTGATTGCCGGAGTGAATATCGCCGGAGAACAGAGATTTTCCGAGGGTGATTGGGTTAATTTCGGGGCGGGCACGGACGGAATTGTCGAGAAACTTCAGCTCAGATCGACGGTGATCCGGAAATTCGACCGCTCGGTCATTCATGTCCCGAATGCAGAGCTGGCAAATGCCCCGCTGATAAACTTCTCGTCCCGTACAGCGCGCCGGCTGCAATGGAAGATCGGCGTGCCATTTGACACAGAGCCAGAGCGCATCCGCGAGGTGTGTACCCGGATCTCTGGCTTTATCGAGTCAAACCCGCAATTCCAGAAAGATGCAGATACGCAGAATTTCGTGACGGTTTTCTCAGTTGAAGACTGCTGGATTACGCTGCTTGTGGATTGCTTCGTGGGCGCGAACGAGTGGGAGGCTGAGTTGCGCGCGCGTAACGACCTTGCGTTTGAAATCAAACGAGTTTTTACGGAAGCTCGTGTCGAATTTGCATTCCCGGGCCAAAACGTGTTCGCCGAGGTGAGTGTGCGGTGATCCCGCTTACTCAGTCCTGTAGAATTGCACGTTCCCATTCCGCGATGAAATTTCGGTTCTTGAATTGGTCAAGATACACCAAAAGACCCGGTCCAAGCCTGATGCGCCGCAACGCATTTTCGTTCGCATCCTCCAACATGGTGGATTGCAACAACGGTGAAGTGCCTCGTGGAAAGGTTTGCGCCAGAACGAAGTCCAGAAATCCGGCTGCCAGTCTGGGGTTTTCTGACGTAGAGGGGATCAGAACGGTTCGCAGCATTACAAGCGCAAAATCGGACGGCAAAACGATGGTAAAGGTATCTGACTGCTCGGTTTTCTCGGCGTAACTCGCGAGGACGTTATATGCGATTGCCAACTCACCGTTGATGACGTCGTCGATCATGTCAGACGTGCAGCAATAAAGCTTGGGGTCCAGCGTTCCCATGACTTCCGTCAGGCGCCAATAGGTGTCCGAGGCCCGCGCATCCTGTGTTGCGAACAGATACCCGGCCCCGGATTCGCGAATGTCATAGGTGCCTACCTGTTTCTCGAAAGCCGTGGGGTTTTGGCGCAAGATATTGATCAGCTCCTGCCTGTTTTCGGGCAGCGGGATGTCCATATCTGCAAAGAACCTGTTTGAAACGACGATCCCCGCAGGTTCCTGTGTGAATGCAAATACCATTTCGTTCCAGACGGCCCAATCGGGTAAATCCTCGGTTTCGTTCGAGCTGTGGCGTTGTGCCAGCCCGTCATTTGCGAGCTTCGTCTGCAGGTCCATGGCGCTGGATATGGCCAGATCGAACGATAAACCTTCCTCGTAAAGGGCGTGCATCAACTCGGTTGAACTTGCCACTGTGTAGTCGACGGCGACATCGGGGTGGTCTGCCAGATAAGACCGGATCATGGGTTCGAAAAAGTTGATATCGGCGGTGGAAATGATCCGCAAAACCTGGTCGGCGTCCTCTTTGCCGAAAGTCGCGTGATCCTCGACTTCAAAGGCGCTGGACGCCGACGCCAAGACGATCATTCCAAGGGAAATGATAAGACCACGCATGCGCCACCTCCTGCTTTGTTTGTCAGCTTCATCGTGCCGCCATGCGCGCGGACCACTTCGTCAACGATGGTCAGACCCAGCCCGGATCCGACCACGCCCTGCGCGTTCTTACCCCGTGCAAACCGGTCCAATAGTTTGTCCACTTCCAGATCGGGAAAGCCCAATCCAGTGTCGGATACCTGAATGGTAATGTCCGATGGACCCTTCTCAACCGAAACTTCGACTAGGCTGTCCCGGGCCGAGTATTTCAGCGCATTGTCCAGAAGATTGTGCATTGCATTCTGCAAAAGGATGGCGTCGCCCCGAATGACGACGGGATCAAGGCGGACGGTTCTGACTTCAACCTCTTTCATCTCGGACAGCGGTTGCAGACGCGCGACCGTTTCCTGCGCCAGCGTATCGAGGCGGATGGTCTCTTTGGACAGGTCATCGGTGCGGAACGTTACCATTGCGTGATCGAGCAATTGGCCCGCCGTCCGGGAACTTTCGTCAATGGCCCGGATCATTTCGCGGACCGCTTGTTTGTTTTCCGGTTTTTCGACCCGCCGCAGTGTGATTTCAGCCTGAGTGCGCACGATGGCAAGTGGCGTGCGCACACGATGAGCGGCCTCGGCGATGAAATCCTCGGATCGGGAAAGGGAATGTTGCAGACGACCCATCAGGGTATTCAGCGATGATACCAGCGGGGCCATTTCGCTGGGAACCGGGGCCGCGACCGGGCGCAGATCGCTTGGCCCCCGGCGCGAAACCGAAGCCGTCAACCGGTGCAACGGGTCAATGGTGCTGCGTGCAATCAACACCGCCAGCACGGTCGACAGCGCAAAAAAGCTGAGGCCAACGCCGAGTGAAATACGCGAAATTCGGGCCAACGTGCGGTTCAGCCCGGTCAGCGTCTGAGCCACGGATATTTCCAGAAAGGCCTGACCTTCATCGGTGGAGAAACTACGCCGGGTGGATGCGATGCGGATGTCCTCACCCAGATATGAAGCCGAGCGAAAGGCCGTATCGCCTCTTGCGTAGTCTCCGGATTTCGGAAGGTTTTCATATCCGGACAGAAACTCATCGTCTAGCCGCATGGCATAAAAGGCTTTTTCGTCCGTCACGCTGTCCAGCATCGACAGTGCCGAATAGGGAAGATCGATCGAGACCTCGCCATCTGTCACGCGTGCACTATCGAGTATCGAAATCGCTGATGCTGCCAGAATATTGTCCTGACTTTCCTGCGCGATCTGCCGGGCAACCGATTGTACCACGACATATAAAAGAACCCCCAGCACCGCTGCGCTGAACAACAGCAGGATCAACAAGCGCCGACGAATGGATCCTTTGGTCTTCGGGGCCGTCATCTCTGTTCCAGTTTATAGCCCAGTCCGCGCACAGTCGTGATGGCCACGTTTGAACCCTCAAGACACCGGCGCAGACGCCCGACATAGACCTCAATTGCATTTTCCGAGGCTTCCTCGTCATAGGAAAACAACCGGTCAACCAGCTTGGATTTGGAAAACAGCTGGTTGGGCGCGTTGATGAAAACTTCGAACAGGCGAAGCTCTCGGGTGCGCAGGCGCACCTCGGAACCACCGATCTTCAGTGCTCCGGCCAGAGAATCATATTCCAGATCACCAAAGGAAATCACGTTCCGGGCTTCACCTCCCCGACGTCTTAACACGGCGCGACAGCGGGCTTCCAGCTCGGAAAAGTCGATCGGTTTCACCATGTAATCGTCGGCACCAAGATCCAGCAACCCGACCCGGTCCGAGACCTCGGATCGCGCGGTCAACACGATAACCGGCGTGCGGGATTTGGCTTCGCGGCGGCCTGCCAAAAAGGTGCGCCCGTCCCCGTCTGGAAGCATAATATCCAACAAAATCAAATCGTAATCGGTTGTGGCCGTGAAGTCATGTGCCGTTGCCAGATCTGCAGCGTGGTCCACGACGTGACCGTCCAGGCTCAGGCGGTCCACGACGGCGCGGGCCAGCGTTTCATTGTCTTCGATCAGCAGGTATCGCATCGTCGGATTCGGCTCTCTGGGCCTGTGTCAGGTCCGTGTCAGATTAGATTGTCAAAGTCCCAAAACATGAGCGGCAAGAACGGCCGTTGTCAAATGGGAGGAAATCGTAATGAAATTCAAGTTCGGCCGTCGCGCCGTAATTGCTGCCGTTGCATCACTGGGTCTCGCGGGCCCGGTTTTTGCGGATGACAAGCAAGTCGTTGACAGTATCCACTTTCTGATCCCCGGCGGTGCCGGTGGTGGTTGGGACGGCACTGCACGCGGAACCGGCGAGGCGCTGACCAAGTCCGGCCTCGTGGGCACGGCCAGCTACGAGAATATGTCTGGTGGTGGCGGTGGCAAGGCCATCGGGTACCTGATCGAGAACTCGGCCAGCAATCACGGCACGCTGATGGTAAACTCGACCCCCATCGTGATCCGCTCGCTGACCGGGGTGTTTCCACAAAGCTTCCGCGATCTGACACTGGTGGCCGGGACAATCGGCGATTACGCGGCTCTGGTTGTGGCTGCGGACAGCGACATTCAGGATGTGAATGGCCTGATCGAGGCCTTTAACGCAGATCCGTCCGGTGTTGCCGTCGGTGGAGGCTCGGTGCCGGGTGGTATGGACCATCTGGTCGCGGCAATGGTGTTCCAGGCCGCGGGAGCTGATCCGGTTGCGATGAAATACGTCCCCTACGATGGTGGCGGCGCAACCATGGCTGGTCTGCTGTCCGGCGAGGTTCAGGCCGTGTCGACCGGGTTCTCGGAAGCGGTCGAACTGGCCAAGGCGGGTGAGGTTCGCGTCATCGGCGTGACAGCCTCGGATCGTGTCGAGGCATATCCGGACGCGCCGACCATGGTCGAACAGGGCAATGACACAACTTTTGTCAACTGGCGTGGGTTCTTTGCGGCACCGGATTTGCCGGCCGATCAGCTTGCAGCCTATCAGGACGCAATTGCCAAGATGTACGACACCCCCGAGTGGGAAGAGGTTCGTTCGCGTAACGGTTGGGTGAACATCCACAACCCCGGCACTGATTTCCAGACCTTCCTCGAAAACCAGGAACAGGTCATCGGTGATCTGATGCGCCAGCTGGGCTTCCTGTAAGCCCGCTCTGAAAGCTCCAAAAAACCACTCATGCGTCCGGGTTTGCCCGGACGCAGCAACGATAAACGAGGGAGGGGACGATGGCGATAGATCGCTGGATTGCGCTTGTCATCCTGCTGCTGTGTCTTGCTTACGGCTATGCGGCCTATTTCACAATGGACGGGCTTTTGCCGCCAATCATGAAGCAGCGGCCGATTTGGCCGTCTACGTTCCCTAAGGTCCTCGCAGCGGGCGGAATTCTGTTGTCTCTGGCCATTTTGCTGGGTCTGGAAAAGACCGAGAAGAAAGAAGACGCTGCAGACATCAACCTGTCCCGGCTGGGAGAGTACAATGTCGGGCAAGCCCTGTCTCTGTTGGGTCTGATGGTGGCTTATGCTCTGTTGCTCAGACCACTGGGTTTTCTGGCGGCAACGTTCTTGTTCCTGACCTGTGGCAGCTTCCTTTTGGGGGAACGCCGCTATGTGCTGATGGCCGTGGTCGCGGCAATCGCTGCAGGCAGCATCTGGTATCTGGTTGATGCCGTGCTGGGCATCTTCCTGAGCCCTTTGCCTTCATTTCTGAACGGAGGTTGAGATGCTTGAAGGACTTATGACAGGCCTGTCTACGGCTTTCACATTCACGAATATCCTGATGGTGATCGGCGGCTGTCTGATCGGGACTTTTATCGGCATGCTGCCGGGTCTTGGCCCGATGTCGATCATCGCCATCATGATCCCCGTCGCCATCACCATCGGCGATCCCTCTGCCGCCCTGATCCTGTTGGCGGGGGTGTATTATGGCGCGGTTTTCGGGGGCTCGACCTCTTCAATCCTGATCAACGCGCCCGGGGTGGCCTCAACCGTGGCAACGAGCTTTGACGGCTATCCCTTGACCCGGCAAGGCAAGGCCGGCAAAGCGCTGACGGTCGCCGCGATCTCAAGCTTTGCGGGTGGCAGTATCGGCGCTGTCCTGTTGATGATATTCGCCCCGGCGCTGGCATCGGTGGCCCTTCTGTTCCATTCGTCCGAGTATTTTGCGCTTATGGTAGTGGGTCTTTCCGCGATCGCCGCCTTTGCCGGAACCGGTCAGGTCAGCAAGGCGCTTTTGATGACCTTTCTGGGCCTGATCATGGCGACCGTCGGTGAAGGTGTCCTGTTCAACGCGCCGCGTTTCACGATGGGGATCATGGACCTGCAATCCGGGTTTGGTTTCATCACTCTGGCGATGGCGATGTTCGCGCTGCCCGAGGCGATCTATCTGGTGCTGGACCCCAACCGTTCCAAAACCGGTGACGGCGAGAATGCAGGCGAGATCAAGGATCTACGGATCACGCGCGAAGAAGCTCGCAAAATCACGCCGGTGATCGGTCGCCAGTCCATCCAAGGGTTCTTTATCGGCGTTTTGCCCGGGGCAGGGGCGACCATTGCCTCATTCCTAGGCTACGCGGTTGAGCGCAACATCGCCTCAAAAGAAGAACAAGAGCAGTTCGGAAAGGGCTCGGTCAAAGGGATCGCGGCACCGGAGAGCGCCAATAACGCGGCCTGCACGGGTTCTTTTGTACCGCTGCTGACGCTCGGCATTCCGGGCTCGGGAACAACCGCGATCCTGCTGGGTGCATTGATCGCGCTGAATGTATCGCCCGGGCCGCGTCTGATGGTGGACGAGCCGCAGATTTTCTGGGCCGTGATCATCTCGATGTATCTGGGCAATCTGGTTTTGCTGATCCTAAACCTGCCGCTCATTCCCTACATCGCCAAAATTCTGGCCGTTCCGCGCAACTTCCTGATCCCGTTCATTTTGTTCTTCACTCTGATGGGGGCCTATATCGGGCAGAACAATTCGACTGAGCTTCTTATTCTGGTCGGGTTCGGGGTCTGCGCCACGATCTTGCGATTTGCGGATTATCCGCTTGCACCATTGCTGATCGGGTTCATCCTGGGCCCACTGCTGGAAAACAACTTCTCACGTGCGATGCAGCTTTACGATGGCATGAGCTTCATCTGGCAGCGCCCCATGACCCTGGGTTTGCTGATCCTCGCGGTCGTTCTGGTGGTTCTTCCGAGCTACCGCCAGCGCCGCGCCAGGGCTCGTGCCGAGGGTGTCGCCGACGGCGATTGATCAGGTTTACCAACCGACTGGCCCCGAGTTGCATCATGCAACTCGGGGCTTGTTTTTTGTGATGAAAAGACGATTTGCCTCGCCGACTGTGAGTTTGACTTGGCCTCGGCGCGACATTTACGTGTCGATGATCATGGGCCCTGCGCGGTTATGTCCGAGACCGTATTGCCCATCGAAACATAGGCACTATCAGTGGAGCTGGTGCCGATTTCAGCATCACTTGAATGGGTTCGCGTATGCCCTGATGTTTGCAATGAGTGATGGCAAAATGTCGTCAATTTTGGCGTCCGGGATGTCACGACAGTTTCTTACAGTGCCTTCATGTATCCCGAACCGTTCTGTTGTCTTGCTCGGCCTGACACCCCATCGTCTAGCTTGATCTTTGAGCCGCGCTTTTGCTCAGATACATCGATTTGCGTGAGAGTGTCGGTGCCAATGACGCGAAGATCGCAATTGACACCATTAGAGCGTGCGACAGAGATGTTCGCAATAACGCCCTTGGTCATATCTGGGTTTGTGTAGTCAAAGCGCCTATGGTTTTCAGACACGAAGGGGACGGATTTGGTTGTCTGGGCACCTCGGACGTCGTGCTTCTGGCTCGCGAAGGGTTCAGTCCTGCGCCGGACGCCGCCATCCACACGTTCTGCCATGCATTGCCCAATCAGCGGTATCAGATGAGCGTCATGTTATCCTCGAGGGACAGCCTGTGTTGGCTGTCCCTTAATACTGGGTAAGTTCGAACGAGATGACCGTGCGTAGGCCGTGATTGAAAGTGTGAGCTTTGGTCTCATGGACTTATTCGAAGCAAAAAATGATGCCAGAATTGCATTTGTGACGGCGTTCAGATGGAGAAGTACGTCCAATTCCTGCTTGCGACCGTTTTGAACGTAGCTTTTAGAATCCCTACAGGTCGGGAATTCGGAACTGCTCTGGGCGCGCGCGATTGGCGATCATTGCTCTCACTGATGCAGAACCGTTGGACGTGGTCGTCCGCCTGAAATCGCCTCGGTCGTTGAGCTAGTGGCAACACATGTCGTGTGTTCCAAGACGCGCATGTTGACTCTAGCGCGACCTATCAGGGGTTTAAGTGTATTCAATGACCCAGCGATGCGGCCCAACTGTTTTGAGCAAAGCCTGTAGCGCGGGTCACGATCTCACTTTGGTCATCTTGGGATCGTATAACGGCTTGAGAGAGGCTGTGGCCTTAACTCGGCGGCCCGCTACTCCGACCTCCCACATTCCGTCCTGAACGCGGGATTGGGTCAGTGGTTGGTCGAGTTCGACGAAGCCTATACCGACGGCTCCACCCAGACTGTGCCCATAGCCGCCGATTTGCAGATGCCCGACCTCTGCGCCGTTCAGATAAAGCATTTCGTTGCCATACAGCAGCGGTTCGGGATCCATCAAAAGGAATTGCAGCATTCTTGTTTTCGGAACACCCCGCGATTTGATTGCGGCCAGCGCGTCACGACCAATGAACCCGCCAGGTTTGTCGATTTTCACAGCGAACCCCAACCCGGCCTCGATAGGGTTGTCGGTGTTGTCCACGTCCAGACCAAAATCCCGATAGGCCTTCTCAAGCCGCAGCGAGTTCAGGGTTTGCATTCCCGCGTCCCGAAGACCCAGATCGCGACCGGCCTCTTTCAACAGGTCATAGACCTGAACGGCCGCGTAGGAGGGAACCTGAAGCTCCCAGCCCAGTTCACCCACGAAGGTGACGCGCAACGCCCGCACAACCCAATATCCGACGTCGATATCCTGCCAGGTCATGAAGGGAAAGGCCGCGTTGGACATATCTGCCGATGTCACCTTCTGCATCAAAAGCCGCGCTTTTGGCCCGTGGATATTGATCTGCGTTATGGCCGCCGTCACGTCGGTGATAACGACTGTTTCACCGGTCTGAATGTGCCGCCTCATGCGCATCTGAGTGTGCCCGTGACTGTTTTCACCAACCACCACCATGAATTGATCCGGGGCCAGACGGGTCACGGTCAGGTCCGCTTCGAATCCGCCTTTGGCGTTGACCCAAGCGGTATAGACCACCCGGCCGGGTTCAACATCGATGTCGTTGCAGGACAAGCGGTCCAACAGGGCAAGCGCATCGGGGCCTTCAACCTGAAATTTGGACATTGTGGACATGTCCATGATGATGACGTCTTCGCGGGCAGCCTTATGTTCCTCGGCATGCCATTCGAACCAGTTCTGGCGGAACCAACTGAACTTTTCGATCTTGGCCTCGCCAGGTGTCGGCGCGAACCAGTCCGGCATTTCCCAGCCGTGCCCTTCCACAAAATACGCCCCACTGGCTGCAAGCCGGTCGTGCAAAACAGACCGTTTCAAGTCGCGCGCGGTGTGGTAGCTTTCGTTGTGAAAATGTTGCCCGAACATCTTTCCCAACAACTCGGGACCACGGTCCCGGCGAAACGCACGGGTTGCTTGATGGCGGGTAAAGCGATTGACATTTATACCGGTCACATCAATCGGCGGATGGCCGTCGACAATCCACTGTGCCAGTACTTTACCCGTGCCAGCACCGTTCAAAATACCCAAAGAATTCATGCCGCAGGCGACGAAACAGTTTCGCAGTTCCGGGGTTTCCCCGACCAGCGGGGCAAGGTCCGGGGTAAAGCTCTCTGGTCCGCAAAACAATTTCCGAACACCGACATTGAGGGCGTCTGGAACGCGGGAATAGGCTTTCTCAAGATGAGGGCCGACCCGGTCCCAATCGGGCTCAATCTCGCCGAAGGCGAAGGTATCGGGAATACCGTCCAGTTTCCATGGTGCGGCCCCAGGCTCGAACAGGCCCAACATTAGTCCGCCCACTTCTTCGCGGTAATAGGTATAGGTTGAGGGATCTTCCAAAACAGGCAGGTCGCGGCTGAGCCCGTCGATATTCTCGGTAATAAGGTAATAATGCTCTGCAGCCTGCAGCGGCAGGTTCAGGCCGGCTTTCGCCCCCAATTGGCGCGACCACATTCCACCGCAGATCACCACATTTTCAGCGGCTATCGACTGCCCATCCGCCGTGCGGACTCCTGTGGCGGTGCCATTGCGGGTCAGAATATCTGATACGGTTACACCCTCGAAAATCTGCGCCCCTCCCATGCGAGCACCTTTTGCCAACGACATGGTCACGTCCACAGGGTTGGCACGTCCGTCTTCGGGGATATAAAATCCGGCCAGTACGTCGCTGAGGTCCCCGATGGGAAACAGATCAGCCGCTTCTTTGGGCGAAACCTCGTAGATATTGATACCGTGGCGTCGCATGAAAGGGGCCAGCCTGCGCATCTCGTGTACGCGTTCCTGATTGCTGGCGACCTGCAAATAGCCAACGTTGCGGAATCCCGTTGGGACGCCCGTTTCGGCCTCGAGCCTGGCATACAGATCGCGCCCATGCGTGTAGATTTCGCACTCTGCCTCGGACGGTAGCAGACCGGCAACGATCAGGCCCGCCGCGTGCCAGGTTGTGCCGGATGTCAGCTGGTTCCGTTCCAGAACAATAACGTCCGACATGCCCAGTTTTGTTAAGTGATACGCGGTGTTGCAACCAATGGAGCCGCCGCCGATGATGACTGTCTGAGCATGTTGGGGAAGGGGCTTGTTCATCGGGTTCTCCTGGCGTTAAGCGAATCGAGATTTGATCAAATCCTACATTTGACGAGGGTCAAAAATCAAATTATTGATTGAACAAACATTCAATAGAGAAAGAAAATGACCCCGGACGAGCGCCCTCGAAAAAAGCGAACTGCACCGCCAGAGGTGCGCCGCAAGCAGTTGATCGATGCAACGATCAACTGCATTGCCCGCAAAGGGATATCCGGGACAACTTTGACAGCCATTGCAACTGAAGCCGGGCTGTCGCTTGGGTTGGCCAATTTTCACTTCAAAAGCAAGGAAGCGTTGTTGTCCGAAACGCTTAAGCACCTCGCTGCGGAACATCGCGAAATGTGGATGGAGGGGGCACGGCGCAATGATCTTTCGGATATCGACAAGCTCTCTTTGATCGTCGCCGCGCAGTTTCACCCGCGTATATGTACCCGAAAGAAGTTGGCGGTTTGGTTTGCTTTCTTTGGCGAAGCAGGGCATCGCATGACCTACCGGGCGATCACTTCGCGGATCGACATGGAACGGCAGGACATTTGCACGTTCCTGATTGGCAACATCATTGCTGAAGGTAAAGCCACCACAGCGGATGCCGAACAGGTCGCACTCACGCTTGAGGGCATGTTTGACGGGCTTTGGCTGAACATGCTGATGTATCCAGCCAGGTTCACGCGCGACAAATCAAAAAGGCAGGTGCTGACTTATCTGGCAATGGTGCTTGGCATTGAGCTTGAGGCTCAGACCAAAACAGTAAGCTAATTGCGCTAAAGCGGGAATTGCCCCGGTTATGCACGAGGCACAAGTTGAAACTTAATACCTAAGATTTTGCGTATTTGGGTGCCGTCAGTCCGATCATGAAACTGTGCTTTTGGCCTGGTTGGCCGGACCAGCAGTCTGGTCCGGTCGCCGCTGGTTCAGGTCGTTGTCCTGTTGGCAATTTCTCGAAGCTGGAACTTCTGAATTTTACCGGTGGAGGTTTTGGGCAACTCGGCGAAAACGACTGCCTTTGGTGTTTTGAAACCAGCCAGATGGTCGCGGCAAAAGGCAATGAGTTCCTCTTCCCGGGCTTCGTGCCCGGGTCGCAATTCAACGAAGGCACAAGGCACTTCGCCCCATTTGGAATCGGGCTTTGCGACTACAGCGGCAGCTTGCACCGCGGGGTGGCGGTACAAGACAGCTTCGACCTCAACGGATGAGATATTTTCGCCTCCTGAAATGATCACGTCCTTCAAGCGGTCCTTGATCTGAATATAACCGTTCGGCTTCATGACCGCCGCGTCGCCGGACCAGAACCAACCATCCTTGAAGGCTCGGCTGGTGGCTTCAGGGTCCTTGTAGTAACCTTTCATTACTGTATTGCCGCGAATGACGATTTCTCCTTGCGTTTCTCCGTCCCGCGCAATTTCTTTTCCCGTTGCCTCGTCGACGACGGTCACGGCCTCGACAACCGGAAGCGCGATGCCCTGATGGGCCTGCAACAGGGCTTGTTCCGCCGGGTCCTTGTCCTCCCATTCAGCTTGCCACAGACACTGCGAAATATGCCCGTAGGTTTCGGTCAGTCCGTACACATGCATGACGTCGAGCCCCATTGCTCTGGTCTTTTCCAGAATCGAGGGCGGCGGTGGTGCGCCCGCTGTCAGAACGTTGATCGGTGGATCAAAGGGCACGTCGCCCGCATCCTCGCTTTCAGCCATCATCTGGAGGATGATTGGCGCTGCCCCCAGATGTGTGACACCGTGCGTGCGGATCGCGTTCAACAACCGATCTGCGGCGGGAATGCGCGTAAAGACGGATGTTGCCCCGAGGATCGCCATGACCCAGGGATGACCCCAGCCGTTGCAATGAAACATCGGAACCACGGACAGATAGACCGGATAATGCGGCATCTGCCAGGCTGCAACGGTGCCCATCGCGATCAGATATGCGCCGCGATGATGGTAAACCACACCCTTCGGCCGTCCAGATGTCCCCGAGGTATAGTTCAAGGCAATTGCGTCCCACTCATCTTCGGGTAAATCACTGAGCGTTGGATCAAGCGCGGCCGCTGCCAAATCCTCATAGTCGCGGCCCCCAAGCGTTTCGGTCGATCCGATATTGGGGTCGGTGATTTCAATGACCGGGATCTTACTTCCCATCCGTTCGAACACTTGTGAAAGAAGTGGAACAAATTCGCGGTCGACAATCACCAGTTGGCTGTCGGCATGATCCAGAATATAGGCGACTGTTTCCGCTTCGAGACGGACGTTGATGGTGTTCAGAACCCCGCCGGATAAGGGAACGGCAAAGTGCAGCTCGAACAGCTCGGGAATGTTGGGGCACAACACAGAGACCGTGTCGCCTTTTTTGATCCCCATTGCGCGCAATCCGCTGGCGATCGCATAGGAGCGGTCCACGATGTCAGACCAGATGCGGCGCACATCCTCATAGATGACAGCCACGCGATCTGCGTGCAGATCGCGCGCACGCGCCAGAAATGACAAGGGTGAAAGTGGAACGAAATTGGCCGCGTTTGGCCCCAACGCATCAAAATTCTGCAACAAGACCTGTCCTCCCGAAAAGACGCATTCAGGACAGGTTACAGCCAGTCGCCTGCACATTGCACGACTAAAACCTAGCTTGTGCCCAAAGAAATACTGGCGCGCGGCGCCGCTGCCCCAATTGATTGTCGACGATACTCGCAAGCCGGCATCTGCGGTGCCGGAACACCGCGGGTTTTTCGGGGTTCAACCCATATTTCGTTTTATCCCATTGCCTCGGGAAGTAAGCCTGTCGGCAGATTCTGGTAACAAACCGGACGCAGGAAACGTCGAATGGACAAGGTACCAACCGATGTAGCCCCGAAGTTGGTAGATGCGGGGTAGGGGCCGCCGTGAACCATGCTGTCGCAAACCTCAACGCCAGTGGGGAAACCGTTGGCCAGCAAACGGCCCGCTTTCCGCTCCAGTACAGGCATCAGTTTTTTCGCAATCGCGGCGTCGGTATCGTCCATGTGCAGGGTGCAGGTCAGTTGACCTTCGATGGACCGGGCCACCTCAAGCATCTGATCGGCGTCTCGCACACGAACAATGATCCCAACGGGTCCAAAGACTTCTGCATGAAGATTGGAGTCCGACAACCAGTCGTCGCCCGAAACGACAAAAAGGTTGGGGGCGGCACAGCGTGGAGCGCTGTCCATCCGAACCACTTGCGCAACGCCTGATGCGGAAGCTATTCGGGCCACACCTGCCTGATACGCCGCAGCGATCCCTTCGGTCAACATGGTTTGTTCGGCCATGTCCTCAAGAGCCGTCCGAGCGCCGGATTGGAGTGCCTCGGCACCATCTCCGTCAAGTATGATTGCAACTCCGGGGTTGGTGCAGAACTGGCCTGCTCCCATGGCCAACGATCCAGCCCAACCAGAGCCTATGTCAGCACCGCGGGTCCGGGCGGCCTCGGGCAGAACAAACATCGGATTAACTGAGCCGAGTTCGCCAAAGAACGGTATGGGTTCCGGGCGTTGAGCACAAAGATCGAACAGCGCACGCCCGGCGCGCAGTGATCCCGTGAACCCGACAGCCCGGATCAGCGGATGTTGAGCCAAAGCGGTTCCCACCTCGATCCCGTCGCTTTGAACCAACGAGAAAACGCCAGGATGAAGCCCGGTTGCTTTCACCGCAGCCTCAATCGCTTGTGCCACTATCTCTCCGGTGCCCGGATGGGCGGGGTGGCCTTTGACGACGACCGGACAACCCGCAGCCAGTGCCGCAGCGGTGTCGCCACCCGCAACCGAGAAAGCCAGTGGAAAGTTCGATGCGCCAAAGACCGCAACCGGGCCAATCGGGCGCTGGATCATCCGCAGGTCCGGGCGGGGCAGGGGTGCGCGATCCGGCATTGCTGGGTCGCGACGAAGGTCCAGATAATCCCCCTGCTCGATATGATCCGCAAAGAGGCGAAGCTGCCCGACGGTTCGACCGCGCTCTCCTTGTAGACGTGCCTCGGGCAGTCCGGTCTCCTGGCAACCGATCTCGGTGATGATGTCCCCGCGTGCGTCAATTTCATCGGCAATTTTGTGCAGGAACGCGGCACGATCCGCCCGAGAGGACCACCCGTATGACACAAACGCCTCTTCTGCGGCTCTGACGGCGGCATCGACATGCGCAGCAGTTCCTGTCGAGAATTCGTGACTTGGTCCATGGGCGGGTTGGGACGCAAACTTGGTGTCTGTATCTACCCATTCTCCCGCGATCAGGTGTTTTCCGGTCAACATATACAGGTCTTTCTTAAATCAGGCCGCGAGCGGCCAGGTTTCGCATCAGGTGGGAGGCCCCAAATTGCCACTCGGGGCATTCGGTCGACAGGCGTACCGTGTTTGTCAGTGCGCCCAGTTTGTCATTGGTTATCGTGACGATGTCGCCAAGCTTGTGCGTGAATCCGCTGCCCGGCGTGTCGCGATCTTGTGTCGGTGCAAACAGTGTTCCGAGAAACAGCAGGAATCCGTCAGGGTATTGATGGTGCCGACCAATGGTCTGGTTGACGAGATCGACGGGATCGCGGCTGATCTGAGACATGGATGAATGCCCGTTCAGCACAAAACCATCTGACCCCGTTACAGTCAAAGTCAACTCGGCAGATCGGACATCGTCGAGCGTAAACGTGTCGTCGAACAGCCGGATCATCGGGCCAATCGCACAGGATGCGTTGTTGTCCTTGGCTTTGCTCAGCAACAAGGCCGATCGCCCTTCGACATCGCGCAGATTCACGTCATTGCCCAGCGTTGCGCCTTTGATTTCGCCCCTGGACGTGACCACCAGCACGACTTCGGGCTCGGGATTATTCCAGGTCGAGATCGGGTGCAGTCCGATCAGGGCACCATGGCCGACGGAAGACAAAACCTGCGCTTTCGAGAAGACCTCAGCGTCCGGGCCTATTCCAACTTCCAGATAAGGGCTCCACAGCCCCTCCGATATCAACGCATCCTTGACCGCTGCGGCCTCTGGTGAGCCCGGAACGATGTTCGACAGGCTGTCTCCTATGCGCGCGCCTATTCTGGCACGGATTTCCTCGGCCTTGGCCGGATCGCCTGCCGCCTGTTCTTCGATCACGCGCTCGACCATGGAGCGGGCAAAGGTCACACCGCAGGCTTTGACCGCCTGAAGATCGCAGGGCGCCAGCCATTGGTGGTCTGCGTCCGTCGGTCCGAGTGAGACCCCTTTTGCATTGCGGACATATTCCGCAGCGTCTTCCCTTTCCAGAATGTCCCGGACGGTTGGGGCTGTCTTGGATGTTATATCTATGATCTGGCTGTCGCGCAGTGTTACCACGCAGGGGCCAATATCCGCGCGTTCGATGCGGCCCAGCCACAATCCGCCGGGCTCCAGATTCAGTGAAGTCATTTCAGTCTCTCAGGTTGTATGCTTTTGCAGCGTTTCCGCCCAGCACTGCGCGGCGCTCGCTGTCCGACAGGGCGCGCAGCAGCGTATCCGTTGTGTCGACCCAGCGATCATAGCTGCTGGCCAATGTACAGACCGGCCAGTCACTGCCCCAGATCAGTCGGGACGGCCCGAATGTGTCCAGCAGATGCTGAACATAGGGTGTCAGATCCTCGGTTTTCCAGTCTGACGCCGCCTCGGTTACCAGGCCGGACAGTTTGCACCATGCAGTCGTGTCTCGGGCCAATGCCGCCATGTCGTCTGCCCAGCCGTCCATTACGGCGTCCTTGATCAAAGGTTTGGACCCGTGATCTATAACAACTGTCATCTCGGGGTGCCGCGCCAATAGCTTTCGCAATGGGGCAAGGTGCTGGGGCAAGGTCAACGCGTCAAAGGTCAGGTTATGGTGCTGAACGGCCTCAAACGCGGGTGTCAGCGCGTCATTTGTCATCCAGTTCGGATCGGCGATGTCCTGTATCATCGGTCGCAGCCCTACAAAAGCGGGATGCGCCGCAAAACCCGCGATCTGCGCCGGAGCGTCTGCGGCTTCGAAATCGACCCAACCGACGACGCCTTTGATGAAGTGTGTTTGGTCTGCGAGCGACAGCATGAATTCGGTTTCCGCCCGCGTCGGGGCGGCCTGAACAAGCACAGTCCCTTCGATCCCGGCTTTCGCCAGAAGAGGGCTTAGGTCGTCCGGCAGGAAATCCCTGTAAAGAGGTGTCAGCTCTGGTGTCAGCCAGCCATAATCGCCGCGGGACAAGGCCCAGAAATGCTGATGCGCATCCAGTCTCATTCCACAACACCTTTTTTGAGGATGATATTGCCATAGAGTCTGCGCTCGCCTGTCTGGACAATTGCAAAAGCCGTAGAGGCGCGGTCATAGAATGCGAACCGCTCCAAACTCTGAATCTGTACCGGGTTGTCGGCCATTTCATGGATGATGCGCTGAAAATCGGTTACGGCATCCGGCGTGGCGTCAGGGTCGCCGACGACCTGCATGGTCAGGGCCGGGTCCGGGACAAATCGGTCCAGAGGCATGACGCTCAGCACGGCGTGCAAGACATCGCTGGCTGTCGAGCCATCCGCCCGAATGCACGTTGGACTTGTGCTGGAGCCCGGATAATTGGCATCCGCGATCACGATCTCATCGCCATGGCCCATAGCCCGTAAGGTGAAAAGCAATTCCGGCGACAGAATGGGATCAATGTTACGCAACATGAGCGGCCTCCGACGGTAAAGGGGCGTCCGCGCGGATCAGGCCTTCGCTGCGCAGGTCGGACCACAGGTCAGCGGGAATCTCGTGGTTCAGCAAGGCCACGTTCGCCTGAACCTCGGCAGCGTTCACGGCACCGGGTATCACTGTCTTGACGCTGGGGTGGCCCAGAACGAATTGCAGGGCAGCGGCGATCAGGGGCGTGTTATGTGAGGCGCAAACGGTCTCGATCTTGCGAACGCGATCAAGGATCTGCTCCGACGCGTCGGCGTAGTTGTATTTGGCACCGGGTACGGCCCCTGTGGCAAGGATGCCGGAATTGTAAGGCCCGCCCAGAATAATGCCGACATCGCGCTTTTCGCAAAGCGGCAAAAAACTGTCCAATGCCTCCTGTTCCAGCAAAGTATAGCGCCCGGCCAGAAGGAAGCCGTCAAAGTCACCCAACCCCAGAAGTTTTTCGCAAACCTGCCATTCATTCACACCCGCACCGATGGCCGCGATTTCCCCTGCGTCGCGCAACTCGACCAATGCCCTGTACCCGCCTCCGTCAAACAGTTCGCGGACCTTGGCGTCCGACATCTCTTGACTGCCCTGACTGAAGACACACACATCGTGGACCAGCAGAATATCTGCGTTCGCCACTCCGATGCGGTCCCGGCTGGCTTCATATGATCGCATGACACCGTCATAGGTATAGTCGAACACAATGCGCTTTTGCGGGACGTCCACAAAGGATTCCGGCGTCACCTCATGGGGTTCACAGTCCAACAGCAACCGCCCGATCTTGGTACTTAGCTGAATGTTCTCGCGCCCAAAGCGCCGGATTGCATCGCCAAAGCGGGTCTCGGACCGGCCCAGACCATATTGGGGCGCGGTGTCAAAAAAACGGATGCCTGCATCATAGGCGGTCTGTAACGCCGCCTGTGCGTCTTCTTCCGAGACCTTTCGATACAGATTCCCCAGCCCTGCACCGCCAAATCCCATACGGGTCAGGGGAACCGGGCGCATTGTGCGGTTGTTCAGAAGTTCGGTGCTTAAAACAGTCATCCTGCCTCTCGGGTCGGTTGCGTGGATTGGGTGAAAAGATGGGGTTGATCCTGTTGCAACAGCTCGATCCGTGGCAACAACTGACCAAGATGCCGCCGCATCGCCGCCTGCGCGGCGTGCTCGTCACGGTTCTGAATGGCTATGTGAATTGCGCGATGCTCGCCCAGCGTTTCGATGACGCGTCCGGGCGTGGGCAACAGCAACAGCCGGGCGCGGCTGACCTGCAACGACACGGTTTTCGCGACATCCGCCAGACGGGCAAAACCCGTAAACTCCATGAGCAGTGCATGAAATTCTTCATCCGCTTCATAAAGGCCCCGGACGTCTTGGTCTTCGACCAAAAGAGATTGAAGACGCATGTTGCGATTCAGTTTGACGTTCTGGTCTTCCGTAAGATCGCGGGTTACCTTGGCTACGGTTGCCAATTCCAGCGCCTCGCGCAGGAACATGCCTTCACGAATTTCGGCCATCGACAGAAAAGACACGCGCGTTCCGGACTGCGGTACAACATCCACCAGACCTTCCGAGGCCAGCCGGGCAATCGCTTCGGCTACAGGCGCGCGCGACACGCCGAGACGCCCACATATCGGGGCTTTCCTCAGGATTTCTCCGGGTGCAAAGTCCAGGGATAAAATGGCTTGCTTAATTGCTTTATAGACCCTTTGACCAAGCGATCCTGAACCGGAAGAGATGTCTCTGAGGAGAAGCGCGTTGATGTCCTGGGGTTTGCTCATAAGCTGCCGGTTACCATACTAACATGTTAGTTGACAAGTGGTGAGGGGCGGTTTAGCACTGCTGCCAATTTAGCGGGAATGAGATGCAAACAGATCAGGGAACTAGGGCCGCAGAGATGCCGACCCGGGATGTTGTTCGATTGAACCCGGACGACAATGTTGTCATTGCGCTGCGTGATTTGTCGGCAGGGGAAAAACCATCCGGTGTGCCCGAGCGTTTACAAAGCGCAATCTCGCGCGGACACAAAATCGCCGTTGCCCCGATCGCGGCGGGTCAGAATGTTATCCGATATGGCCAGATCATAGGGCAGGCAAAATCCGATATCGCGCCGAGCGAGCATGTTCACGTCCATAATCTGGGCATGGGAGCGCATCAGCAGGACTATGCCCACGCAAGCGCAAACAAACCACTGCCCGAAATTGCCCAACAACGAACCTTTCAGGGATTTCACCGGGCCGACGGGAAGGTCGGAACCCGCAACTACGTTGGCATTCTGACAACTGTCAATTGTTCGGGTTCTGTCGCGCGTTTTATTTCTGAGGCCGCCGAAAAGAGCGGTTTGCTGGATGACTTCCCCAATGTCGACGGCGTTGTGCCAATAGTGCACGGTACAGGCTGCGGGATGTCGGGCAAGGACGAAGGCTATGCCACATTGTTCCGGACTTTGGCGGGCTACGCCCAGCATCCGAACTTTGCTGGAATTTTGCTTATTGGTCTTGGCTGTGAGGTGATGCAGGTTGCCGATCTTGTGGGAGGGCGTCCCATTCGTTCAGACGGGGTGCTGCGCTACATGACCATTCAGAATGAAGGCGGTACGCGCAAAACCATCGAGCGTGGTCTGGCTGAAATTCGCGGGATCGCCGAGTTGGCGAATGCCGTGAAACGAGAGCCCGCACCGATCAGCGAAATCACGGTTGGCATGCAATGCGGCGGCTCGGACGGGTATTCCGGCATCACCGCGAATCCGGCTTTGGGCTATGCCTCGGATTTGCTGGTGCGTCATGGCGGCACGACGATCCTGTCCGAAACCTCCGAGGTTTATGGTGCGGAACATTTGCTGACCCGCAGGGCGGAAACCGTTGATGTGGGCAAAAAACTCATCGACCGTATCCACTGGTGGGAAAACTATACCGAACGCAATGGCGGCGAGATGGACAACAACCCGAGCCCGGGCAATAAACGTGGCGGGTTAACGACCATTCTCGAGAAATCGCTGGGTGCGGTTGCCAAGGGTGGAACTGCTCCGATGCGCGACGTTTATAAATTTGGCGAGATCGTCGACAAGAAAGGCTTTGTCTTTATGGACAGTCCGGGGTTTGACCCATGCTCGGTGACGGGACAGGTGGCTTCGGGATCGAACCTGATTGTATTCACCACCGGGCGCGGGTCCGTTTCCGGTTATCAGCCGACGCCTTGCATAAAGCTAGCGACAAATTCCGAGATGTATGCGCGCATGGCCGACGACATGGACCTGAATTGCGGCGACATTGTCACTGACGGGATCAGTATCGAAGCCAAGGGCGAGGAATTGTTCGAGATACTGATCCGCGTGGCCTCGGGCGAGAAAACCAAAAGCGAAGCGCTTGGCTTTGGCGGGGTTGAATTTGTTCCCTGGCAAATCGGCGCGGTTATGTAATCGTACACCTTAGGTCCTACTGCAGCGGCGGAATTTGGCCATAGTTACCTTATATACTGGATGCGTGGCGCGCTGGTGCAGGCAGAGTGGCGTTGAAGGAGTTTTGTCCGCCCACCCAGGATAAGATTGTCTCAACAGGCCACACGCCCCCTCTCGACATGGCTGGTTTGCGTGTCAAAGATGGCGCCACACGGATTGTATTGGCCGTGGTTGATCGGGTGAACAGGAGATTAGCATTTTGCAGGATCACGGGTATAAGGCCGGGCGGCTGAATCTGCCCTTTGTTGGCATTTCCACCTTCGCCAAATCTCCATACCTTGCAGATTGGGACAGTATTGATGCCGATATCGCCGTTCTCGGCGCACCGTTTGATTTCGGCACCCAGTGGCGACCAGGTGCGCGGTTCGGACCGCGGGCGGTACGCGAGGCCTCGACCCTGTTCAGTTTTGGCCATGCCGGAGCCTATGATCACGAGGATGACACGACCTATCTGCATGGTTCGGTGCGGATGATCGATCTGGGTGATGCTGATATCATCCACACCAAGACCGAAGAGAGCCATGCCAACATTGCGTATGGTGTAGGTAAAATCCTGCAAGCGGGGGCACTGCCCGTGACCATTGGTGGAGATCATTCGATCAACATCCCCTGCATCAACGCCTTTGCCGAGGATTGTGCGCAGAACGGGCCGATCCATGTGGTGCAAATAGATGCGCATCTGGATTTCGTCGATGAGCGCCACGGCGTGACTGCCGGGCATGGCAACCCGATGAGACGGGCGATCGAGAAAGATTATGTCTCGGGCATGACGCAGCTGGGTATTCGAAATGTCTCATCGACTGCGAAAGAAGGGTACGAAGATGCCCGCCGGCGCGGGTCGGATATCCTGTCGGTGCGGCAGGTGCGCACGCTGGGGACCGAAGGGGTACTGGCGCGTATCCCGCAAGGTGCGCGGTATTATGTGACGATAGATATCGACGCGTTTTGTCCGTCGATAGCAGCGGGCACTGGAACGCCCAGCCATGGCGGGTTTCTCTACTACGACGTGCTTGAGATCCTACAGGGCTTGGCCAAACGCGGGGACGTTGTGGGTATCGATCTGGTCGAAGTGGCCCCGGCCTATGACCCGACCGAAAGCACCCAGATTCTGGCGGCGCAGCTGTTGCTGAACTTTCTGGGGTTCATCTTTCACGAACGCGCCAAACGATAAAGGCGGGCTGTCGCAACGGCCTTTCGCAATTCGTGATGCAGCTTGGGCGATTTTTTTTTTGTTGATAGATGTCCGCAACGCGGGACCAAGCGACGATTGCTCGACGTGACTGGACACCGGAGTTGAATTATAGAGAGACTGTGTAGTGCTTCCATTGCTCTAAGGAGATTCCCAAAATGAAAAGTAATGCAAACAAGCTGTTAGTGATTTCCGCTATCGCTCTTTTGGCCTCCGGTTCGGTATTTACTGCTTCTACAAAACCAGCAAGCGCAGAGGCTGGTTATTTCTGGGATGAAACCGTTGAGTCTGTGGATAGAAGCCCTTGGATATTTGAAGGCACAAATGTTTTTGGCGAATTGGCACGAGTTCCACCGTCAGATTGGGTACGTACTCTGGAAAAACGGCATACCCAACTGAGCTTGAGACTTTTGTTTTCACAGCTAGCAATAATGAAGAACAGAACATCAACGATTGGTTGCATCAAACGCATACCGATAGCTTTTTGATTTATCACGATGGCAAATTGGTCGCTGAAAAGTACTTCAATGGCATGAGAGCTGATACGCCTCACCGCATTCACTCGATCACCAAGACAGTGTTGGGCATGGCCGCAGGGCTGGCAGTTGAGGCGGGAGAATTAGATCCTAAGAAGCTGATCACCGAATACCTGCCAGAGTTGGAAGGCCCAGCATTCAAAAATACAACGGTTAGACATCTCCTTGATATGACCGCTGCTGTTGATTGGAAAGATGCTTCTAGCGGCTACTTAGACGATGCCGGTGATCTGTTCTGTGCGTTTGGTCAGGACCTCTCAGAAAAAGTAGAAGTTTGTGATACAGAGTCTGGCGTCAAAGAGTACATGATCTCTCTGAGTGATCGCGAGACATTGGTAGAGGACGGTGAGGTATATAATTACCGTTCGGTTCTATCTGCACTGCTGGGTATGGTTATCGAGTCGGCAAGTGGCGAGAGCTATCTGGATGTACTTGCCGAGCTGTGGCAGGATATCGGTGCTCAGGACCCTGCATATAGCGAACTAGGGCCCAAAAGGATTGTGCAAACGAGTGGTGGGTTATTTACCAGCTCTCGTGACCTATTGCGATTTGGCATAATGATGCTGGACAACGGTAAGGTTAACGACTCTCAGGTTATTCCTCCAGATTGGATAGCTGACACGATTCAAGCAAATGATGACGTCATCGCAGCTTATGAGAAAAGCGCATATGCAGAGGTGTTTGAAGGATTCCACTACCGTAACCAAGTCTGGGTCAAAGATAGAGAAAATGGTGCGTTCTACGGCATTGGTGTCTATGGGCAGCTAATGTATGTGAACCAGAAAGCCAATGTCGTTATGGTGAAGCTATCAAGCCAGCCAGACGTTCAAAATACACCTATGTACCTGGACTGTATGGTTGCGATGAAAGGCATTGCAGAGACTTTGAGCAAATGAATTTCAGATTACCTTAATTTTGTAAGCTGAGCCAAATGGCTCGGCTTATACTACGAAAAGACTTAACAGTGTCGTCGGGTTAGTACCGGGTGACCTCGACTGCGACCGCAGCAAACACCACACCAATCAACAGAGCTTTTGTATTCACGGCCGAAAGGCTGGGTAGTTTAAACCGAAGAGACAGGGCTATGATCACGCCCCCTGTTAACCCAGTCGCAATTGAATAGATCATGCTACTTTTGTCTGCGTTGAGACCGATCAATATGCCGACTGCAAGCGACGCGACAAAGTATGCGCGTAGCCATCCAGACATGTGTCCGGGGTGGGTCTTATAGAGAAAGATATTCACCCCAAACAAATGCAAGGAATAGGCCAACGTTCCAATCGCGTAGAGCTCAGGCGATGTTCCCGTTGTTTGCATGACGGTAATGGCAAGCAGGCAATTATAGGTTCCGAGCGCGACTGTGTCCAAGCCAAGCGACAACCTGTTATCGGCCCCCGTGTAGCGACTGGCTTCCAGCAAGTAGTAAATGAGAAATCCTAGGAGCGAATAACCGAACAGCGAGTTTTCCCATTTCCCATTTGCAGCCAAATCGGCCGACAATTCACCGATTTTTGGCAGTAAGAAAAGGAAGGCATAGCCAAGTCCGATCCCGGATGAAAAATCAGAAAGCCAGGCTGCTAGGGCAGGGAATCTCCGGTAAAAAGACACGCAGAAGACGTGAACAGTGCCGATGACTGCGATCGATGTTATCGCGAGGTATGTCGATGCGTCGAACACGGCTAAGATCCAATGATCACATTACAATTTGTATGAGACACCCGTTGTGATCGAAAGCACAACCCAAAAAGTGAAGATGGTGTAGTGGTGGCTTTCTCACAGAACGCTGCGACTTGATCGTTAGATTGCCAATGGTATTGAAAAATCAACAGCAGCTATAGTCTGCACTTCCGGCATTGATGCACGGCGTAGCATTCTGCAACTTGGGCTCGAAGCGGACAATGCGCTCCGAGCCCTGTTTCTTATGCCTGCTCGACTTTCTGCAAAAGGCTGATCTTGATCCCTACGTGTTCTCTTACGCCCCGATGATGTTGTGGCCGGGACCGTAAGGGAAGCCGGTGATATTCTCGGCCCCATCTTCTTCGACCACCAGAATGTCATGCTCACGGTAGCCTCCGGCTCCGGGTTGACCTTCGGGGATCCACAGCATCGGTTCGATGGACACGACCATGCCGGGTTCCAGAACCGTGTCGATATCCTCGCGCAGTTCCAGACCGGCCTCGCGCCCGTAATAGTGGCTGAGAACGCCGAAGGAGTGGCCATAGCCGAAGGACCGGTACTGCAGCAGGCCCTCATCTTCAAAGAACCGGTTGATCTCGGCGGTGATGCCGGAACAGGTCGCGCCGGGTTTGATCAGGCTCAGGCCCAGTTCGTGGGCGGCGACGTTGGCCTTCCAGATGCGCAGGCTTTCGGCGTCAGGCTCGCCCAGAAACAGGGTCCGTTCCAGAGCGGTGTAATAGCCCGAGATCATCGGGAAAGTGTTCAGCGACAGGATATCGCCCTTTTGCAGCGCGCGTTTGGTGACCGGGTTATGCGCGCCATCGGTGTTGAGGCCGGACTGGAACCAGACCCATGTGTCACGGTATTCGGCATCTGGGTAGGCGCGAGCAATCTCAGCCTCCATCGCGTCGCGGCCTGCCATGGCGATCTCGATCTCGGTTGCGCCTTCGCGGATGGCGGCGTGGATGGCAGCCCCGCCGACATCAGCGGTGCGAGCACCGCCTTTGATCAGCTCGATCTCTTCGGCGGATTTCACCATCCGGGCAGCCATGGTGTCGGGCGCGATGTCGACCAGTTCAGGCTGGCCCAGCATCGCCAAAGCGGTGTCCCGCGCGGCCAGAGTCAGGTGGTCGCTTTCAATCCCGATCCGTTTCGCGCTGCCAATCAAGCTGGCCACTGCGCGCCAGTAATTGTCGCGCTTCCAATCGGTATAGATCACGTTGTCCTCGACCGAACGGCGCCACGGCTGACCTGCGTCGATATTGGCTGAAACGGTCGTGCAGGCGTCCTGCGTGACCACGCAGCCATAGGGTCGGCCAAAAGCGCAATAAAGAAAGCCCGAGTAATAGGCGATGTTCTGCATCGAGGTCAGCAGGACCACCGGAATATCCCGCGCTGCCATGATGGCGCGCAGTTTGCCCAGACGGCGGTCGTATTCGCCTTTGCTGAACGGCAGAGGAGCCTTGTCGCCATTGTGGCAGGTGAAGAATTCGGGGCGATTTGTCATGGTCTGGTCTCTCATCTATGCCGGGCGGCAAACCCGGCCACTTGTCCCGGCGTTCAGGACAGGCGGTCTCGGGGTCCGAGAGCCGATCATTCCAGTGCGTCCGCGACGCCATCGCGGCTGGGATGAACGGTTAAATCGTTAGATCAGGCCTGCGCTTGCGTCAAGCGGGGGAAAGCCCCCGCAGACGCTCGGACCGGCGGCGCAGCAATTCGACCGTGGTCAGCAGCGCGATCGAGATCACCACAAGGATCGTCGCCACCGCCAGGATGGTCGGGCTGATCTGTTCGCGCAGGCCGGTGAACATCTGCCACGGCAGGGTCTTTTGGCTGGCCGAGCCGACAAACAGTACCACGACCACCTCGTCGAATGAGGTGATGAAGGCAAAGAGGCCACCCGAGATCACGCCCGGCAGGATCAGCGGCATCTGGATTGAAAAAAACGTCCGCACCGGACCCGCACCCATATTCGCCGCCGCCCGCGTCAGCGAGCGGTCAAAGCCCACCAGCGTTGCTGTCACGGTGATGATGACAAAGGGAATGCCCAGAACAGCGTGGGCGAGGATCACTTTCACATAGCCCACGAAGTTCTTGTTCATGCCCAGCGTGCCCTCCAAAAAGCGGCCGATGTCGCTGTAGAAAAAGAACATGCCGGTCGCCGAGATGATCAGCGGCACGATCATGGGCGAGATGAGGATGCCCATGATGGCACGGCGACCGGGCACATGGCTCTGGCTCAGGCCGATGGCCGCCAGCGTGCCCAGCGAGACCGAGATCACCGTCGCAATCGGGGCGATGATCAGCGAGTTCTTGAAGCTGCGCTGCCATTCATTGTTGGTGAAGAAATCGCGATAATGCTTCAGCGAGTACCCCTCTGGGTCGAGACGCAGCATTTCCGGCGTGAAGGTAAAGAAGTCCTGCGCGTTGAACGACAGCGGCAGCACCACAAGGATCGGGGTGATCAGGAAGACAAAGATCGCGCCGCAGATGACCCGGAACAGGTAGTGATAGAAAACCTGCTTCGGCGTCAGATAGGGCAGCAGTTTGCGGCGATAACGGCCTTCGTACAGCCAATAGATGAACCACGAAAAGAACCAGCCGCCCAGCAGGCCCAGAACGCCGCCCATCGGGCCGGACGCCAAGAAGCCCAAGATGCCAAAGCCAAGGATGGTGATCCAGCGGGCCAGCGTCTCGTTTTTGAGGACGGTGATGTAGACCCATGCCAGCGCGGCGATCAGGGCGGCCCCGGCGATGATGCCCAGAAGGATCGAGCCGTTGCCTGCGCCGACGAAAATACCGGCAAAGGCCCCTGCCAGCGCAACGCTGGGCAGGACCATCGACAGAGGTTTGCGGGATATCGGAGTAAGTGCGGCCATGTCGATTATCCCAGCTTCACGTTATCAATGCCGACGATCTTGTCGTAACACCAGTAGAGCAACAGCACGACGCCCAGCAGGATCGTACCCAGCGCAGCCGCCAGCCCCCAGTTCAGTGAGGACGAGATGTGGTAGGCGATCCGGTTCGAGATGAAGACGCCCTTGGTGCCGCCGACGATTTCCGGCGTGATGTAGTAGCCGATCGCCAGAATGAACACGAGGATCGAGCCCGCGCCGATGCCCGGGATGGATTGCGGGAAATAGATGCGCCAGAAGGTCGTCCAGTTCGTCGCGCCCATGGATTTAGCGGCACGGGTGTAGGATTCGGGTATGGTCTGCATCACCGAATACATCGGCAGGATCATGAACGGCAGCAGGATATGGGTCATCGCCGTGATTGTGCCAATCTGGTTGTTGATGATCACCAGTCTCGCGTCATCGGCCACCAGCCCCAGCCAGACCAGCGTTTCGTTGATCACCCCCTGTTGTTGCAACATCACCTTCCATGCCGAGGTCCGCACCAGAAGCGAGGTCCAGAAGGGCAACAAGACAAGGATCATCAACAGGTTCGACACCCGCATCGGCAGCGTCGCAAGCAGATAACTCACCGGATAGGCCAACAGGATACAGGCCCCGGTAATCACCAGCGACATGAACAGCGTACGCCCGAACAGCTTGATCAGGATCTGCTTGTCCTCGGGCTGCGATTGCGCGCCTTCGGGCGTGCGGCGCATATCAACCGCGTTCAGGAAGTAACCATTGGTGACGGCAGGAGAGTGCGTCTTGATCACCGCCCAAGTCTGCGGCTCGCCCCAACCCTCGTGGATTTCGATGACCTGATCTTTGAACGGTCCATCGGTTTCGGGGTCCAGCTTGCCCATTTTCCGACCCGAGCGGCGGAACATCGAGGACATGCCTGTCTCTTCGTAGTTCAGGCGCGAGCCTAGTCGGGTATGTGTCTTGTTGTCGACCGCCACAACCATGTCGCGGACAAAGGCGTCATAAACCGCCTCATCCGGCAGCTCGCCGCTGGTTTCATCCCAGTTTTGCAGGGCTTCGACCGTCAGGGGTAGGGTTTCCTGCACAATGCTGTTTTCCACCGACCGGAACAGCATCGAAGCAATCGGAACGATGAACGAGAACAGGACAAACAGCAGCAGTGGGGCCACCAGCATCAGCGCGCGCAGCTTTTGCCGCCGTAATGAACGTGCCAGCGATTGCTTGAGCGGCGTTCCGTCCGCGGCCAACATAGGTCCGGCGTTTTGGCTTGCGTCAGTCATCGGTGCCCCTTGGGTTTTCTTTGGTCCGAGGGCGGCGCACCGCCCCCGACTGTATCATGAAATCAGACGTTTATTGCGCCAGCCACGCCTGGAATTTAGCGTCGATGTCGTCGCGGTAGTCGGCCCAGAACTCGTAGTTATACAGGAACGTGTTCTTGGCGTTTTCCGGATCGGTCGGCATATGCGGCGCCATGTCGATGCCCAGTTCGGCATGCTGACCGACCAGCGGAGCCGACGAAGCACGGGCCGGGCCGTACGAAATGTAAGCGGCTTGATCCGCCAGACGTTGCGTATCCGTAGCGAACTTTACGAATTCCTTGACCTTGGCGAGGCGATCTTCACTCAGCCCAGCCGGAATGATCCAGCCGTCCAGATCGAACACCTGTGCATCCCACAGCATCGCAAACGGCTGGTCCTGTTCTTCGATCGCCGAGAACCAGCGGCCATTGTAGGACGTGCCCATTACAACCTCACCATCGGCCAGGAGCTGAGGAGGTTCCGCCGCAGCGCCCCACCAGACAACCTGATCTTTGATCGAGCCCAGCTTATCGAGCGCCTGTTGCTGCCCTTCCTCTGTTGCCAACACATCGTAGACATCATCCTTGGCAACACCGTCGCAGAGCAACGCCCATTCCATGTTGTTGATCGGGCGCTTCTCCAGAGCACGTTTGCCGGGGTAGGCTTCAAGGTCGAACATTGCACAGATCGAGTCAGGGGCAGAGGCACCAGATGGCAGCAAATCGGGGCGATAGGCTGCCGTTGTCGAGTAGACGATCTGGGGGATAAAGCAATCACTGACCAGCAAGTCGCCAAAATCATCTTCTGCCGATGTTCCGTCGGGCGCTGCGGCAAGCAGCTCGTTGGGATCAATTTCCATCGCGAGACCTTCGTCACACAGACGGATTGCATCCGCCGCAACGACGTCCACCAGATCCCATGTGATGTTGCCAGCCTCATTCATCGCACGCAGTTTTGCGACCGCTTCCGGCGAGCTTTCGTCCCAGACGATGGTCACGCCAGGATTCATCTCCATAAATGGTTCAGCATACGCCTTGGATTGTGATTTCTGATAGGCTCCACCCCAGGACACGAGTGTCATCTCTTCGGCGGAAACGCCGCCAGCAGCCGTCGCAAGGGCCGCTGCGGTCAGCAGTGTTTTGGTTGGTTTCATGTGTTACTCCCAGTACTTCCCGTTTGTTGTATGGTCAGCTGACGCACGGGTTTTCGCCAGCCGGTCCCTCAGTGAAGCCGCATCTGTCCTGCGCGGCTTGGTCTATGCGTCCAGCGCACGACAATCCTGTGCGAGCCAGCCGATCTCGATCTCTTGGCCGGGTTTCAGACGGATGGCATCGGGGGCGTTTCGTGTCTTGACAATGAATTCGTCATTGCCGGCCACCGACATGCGGAAGCGGAACACGTCACCCATATAGATGAATTCCTTGACCGTCGCTTTCAGCGTATGCGCGTCAGCATGCAGCCGATCCTTGTTGAATTCAACGCGTTCGGGCCGGATCGAAACCTTTGTGCGATCGCCCGCATTATGCACGTTGATCGGCACTGCGTCGATTTCCGAGCCGTCGTCCAGCTGAACGAGGCATGTGTCACCATCGATGGATTTCACCACACCTTCCAGCGTGTTGTTTTCGCCAATGAACTGCGCGACGAAGCTGTTTTCGGGCTCTTCATAAAGCTGATCCGGCGGGGCCAGTTGCTGAATGCGTCCATCGTCGAACACCGCAACGCGGTCGGACATGGTCAGCGCTTCGGTCTGGTCATGGGTTACGTAGACTGTGGTGATGCCCAACTCATGCGCCAGACGGGTGATTTCAAACTGCATATGTTCGCGCAATTGCTTGTCCAACGCGCCCAGAGGCTCGTCCATCAGGACCAGCTCGGGCTCGAAAACCAGTGCGCGGGCCAGCGCGATCCGCTGTTGCTGCCCCCCGGAAAGCTGTGCAGGACGACGGCCGCCAAACATGCCCATCTGCACCATGTCCAGCGCGCGCTTGACCTTTGCCTCGCGCGTGGATTTGTCCATTTTCCGAACTTCCAGCGGGAACGAGAGATTTTCGGCCACGGTCATATGCGGGAACAGGGCGTAGTTCTGAAACACCATCCCAATACCGCGTTTGTGCGGAGGGATGTTGTTGATGGGGCTTCCATCCAGCAGAATTTCACCATGGGTGGCAGTTTCAAAACCGGCCAGCATCATCAAGCAGGTCGTCTTGCCCGATCCGGACGGCCCCAGCATGGTCAGGAATTCGCCTTTTGGCATCGCCAGGTTCAAGTCTTTTACAACGAGGTTCTCGCCATCATAAGACTTTTGGACGCGTTGAAATTCAACAAACGCGGCATCATTATTCGTGTCGGTCACAAGACCCCCTGTTGCGTCAATTTATGATCCGGTTTGGTCCGGATTTCATTGATCATGGCCTGCATTAAAGACGCAGCAATGCGGAACTGGCAAGACGGAATTGTTCGGTTACCGGTAACGAAATGATTTTCTGCTAATCTTTTAGCGTGTTAAGATGTGTCATGTGCCAGGCAAGGCTTTGGTTGCTTGACAAGACAGGTTTGCCCAGCAGCGCCTCGACCTTCGCAAGGATTGCTGCAGTCCTGAGGTTTGTGCAACTCAGGAAAACAGCTTCAACTGAAGGATCCGATCCCAGCGCGACGGCGGCTTCGAGAACTGATTGGGGGGTGATGCGGGCGACTTTGGATTCTTCAGATTCTCCGAATGTACCAAAGATATCCATGGAAATACCCTGCCGGGCAAAGGCTTCACGCAGGGGTGTGTTGACCTCTTCCACATAAGGTGACAACAGCGCAAACCGCGACACCCCCAGATCGGCTGCACAGGCGACAGCCGCGCGCAACGGGTTTGTTACTGTTTGCACATTGCAGGTTTTCTTGACCATTTCTTCAACCCGGTCCGAACCGATGACAGAGCTCGCCGATGTGCAGGCATATCCTACAACCCGGTAAGGTTGGGACTTGGGCAGCAGGTCTGCCGCCCGGGGCAAGTCTTTCTCCATCCGGGACAAACTGTCGGTCGTGACATTCGCGCCGCTGGGTATCCGTGTGACATAGAGCGGGTCCGAACCATCGCCGAACCAGGTTCGGAATTCGGGTTCAATGGTTTCGTCAGCCTGCAATACGATCAGCCCCATGGGATTGGGGTGCGTGTCATCTTCGTCCAGACGATAAGACATCAGGGTCATATTTGAGGAATCTCCGATTCAGAACGCGGGCTGAGATATTGAGGGGTGGTTTCTGTGATCACGATATTCTCTTCATGCACCATGATCTTTCCGTTCACTTCAATTCCCGGCTCGAGGGTCAGTACCATTCCCGGCTGCAATTCCGTGTGATCGGTTGGAATCAAAGAAGGCCATTCGGTCAATGACATTCCCAGTCCATGACCTAAGCGTCCGGCGTCCGTTCCGCTGTTGCCATCCGTCAGAACCTTATTCATTGTCTCGAACAGATTTGCTGCCGTTGTTCCGGGGCGGGCGAATTCAAACGCGGCGTCCGAGGCTTCAATCAATCTGGAATGCGCGTCGCGCACGGTCGGCGCGGGGGGGCCAACAGACCAGTTACGGTCGAAATCGCAGAAATAACCATCCCAGACCAGACCGGTGTCGAGCATCAGGACATCGCCCGCTCTCAAAGCTTCGGGACGGGCAGGCGAGATTACATCCGTATATCCACCCTGCTCGGCGCCACCGGCCAGATAAGGCACCCAGTCGGCACCCTCCTCAAGGCATAGAATCTGGAACTTGCGGAACACGTCGTTCAGAGCGACTCCTTTGGCCGCAATCTCTGGTATGCGTGCAAAAGCCCGGCCCGCAATATCGCACGCGGTTTTGATTTTGGTGATTTCGGCCTCGGACTTGACCAATCTCAATTGCCGCAGAATACCCTGATCGCTGTCGATGCGTCGCGCGCCAAGTGCCGTTCGCACACGTGTCAAATCTGCCAACGGCATACGAATGTGGGTCTCGTGGCCATCAGGCACGCCGATCACCCCGTCAGAAGGTGTCTTTTCCCGTATCGTATCATCCAATAGCGAGACCCCGTCGTCGCACAGATCAGGGGCAACCCAGGTCCGGATGTCGGTAATCCAGGTCTGTGCCATCAGGGCAGCGCCGATAGACGGGATTACGGCAATGGGTTTTCCGGCCAGCGGGACAATCAAAAACCATGGACGCGTCGGGCTTTCCCAGAAGCGGGTCAAATATCCGGTGAAATAGCGCAGGTCCGGTTCTGTCGTCAGTAACAGGGCGGATATTCCGGCCCTTTCCATCATCTTTTGGGCGCGTCGGGTCCTGCCCTCAAACTCTGCTTGCGTGAACCCTCTCATTCGCCGATGTCCCGAGCCAGAGCGTAGAAGGCCATGCGTGTTTTTTGCATGGTGGTCGGCCCGTTGGCACCTTTATTAGCAGCCCGCAAAGAACCGAGCACAAAAACCCGATGCGTACTGCGCCTAGGGTATCTGGTCGCGATCCGCATGACCCCTCCGGAATTGAAATTAGAGAGACGTCATCCAATTGTCATAAGCGTGTCAACCTTGATCCGCGCAACAACGTGTCGGCTGTTGGGCAATGACGCTGCACCGAACCGCCAAGGCGCGAAGGTCACTGAGCCGTCTGTGTGAATGTCGAACACCGGATATACGGCTTAAACCGCGCAAACATAGTCCAATTTGTGGTGACATATCAGAGTGGTGCGGGTTGCGAATATCGAGCAATTTGGCGCGGTAAGGTATATCTCTTTACTTACAAGGACTTAAAGAACTGCGCAAGGCCGATAACCAGCAATTATGTGTGTCTCTGCCCTCAAATTTTGTGTGCGTCTCTACTTTCAAGACGTATTGGACGGGATATACAATCCATACCTCCACAAAAAATACCCCACAACCTCCTAGGCACAGGACCCATTGATATCAGTGGTTCGGCATGACTCACGGTTTGAAAACCGAGCGGTGACCATGTCTGATCTTTTCTGGCTGACGGATGCGCAGATGGCACGTCTTGAACCTTTCTTCCCGAAGTCTCAGGGCAATCCGCGCGTCGATGATCGGCGTGTGTTGAGTGGGATTATCTTTATCAATCGCAATGGCTTACGGCGACGAGACGCACCCAAAGAATATGGGCCGCATAAGACACTCTACAATCGTTGGAAGAAATGGGGTGATAAGGGGATCTTTGCGCAGATGTTGATGGGATTGGCGGCCGACCATGGTGAGAAAAAGACGGCCATGATCGACGCAACATATCTCAATGCCCATCGCACGGCGTCCAGCCTTGCGGTCAAAAAAGGGGACGTGGCCGCCTGATTCACTGCCCGGCAGGCGCATCCGAAGGGTGCTGCCGAGAGGGGTCGAACCAAAGGCGGTATGAACACAAAGCTGCACGCGATCTGTGACAGCCGAGGGCGTCCGCTGAACCAGTTTGTCACCGCCGGGCAGGTCAGTGATTACATAGGCGCACGTGCATTGATGAGCAGCCTGCCAGATGTCGACTGCAACGCAAGGCGACCGTGCGATATGACAAGCGCCGATATAAACGACGGAACCGTATCGAAAATATGCTCGAAAGGCTCAAGGATTGGCGGCGTGTTGCAACCCGTTATGACAGATGCCCAAAGGTCTTCCTCTCGGCAATCTCATTGGCTACCCTCGTGATTTACTGGCTATGAGTCCTGAGCCTAGATTAACGCGCTGCTGGCAATGAAACCGACTGTGATCCAAATTGAAGCTGTTGCTATAGTCAAAGCATAGTCAAACATCCCGTGATCCTCACCAAACTCTGGATACTTGTTTTCGGCGCATGCGCGACATGTGACCATTAATGCATGTGGTCGTTTAAGGGCTGTGAAATGGACTGTTAACCTTCTGTTAACAATGCTGCCGAAATCGGCGAACTGGCAGCCATGATTCTTCAATACAATGAAGGGCCGCGCCATTATGGGGATGGTGCGACCCTTCAGACTCACACTTTCAAAAAAAGTGGAGTTTGGCACAAAGTGTGCGGGTACCGGGATTGGACGGGATGTCTAGAGGATCAGGACGTGAGGGTAATCAAATACTGCGGAGCGCCGCAGACAACAAAGGTTGCCAAGGCAATGACGAATCCGGAAGCATAGTCAGTCAGCTTGGCTTCGCGCTTTTTGGGGCGCATCGTCCACTCTGACCACTTGTTATGGTCGTTGTTCAGTTCGTTGCCGTTGCATAGCTCCATGGCGCTCACCTAGAACTTGAAATAGTAATGTCATTCTTGTGGCCAATGTTTGCCTGAACCAAGTTGAACAAGCTGAAAATGTATCATTCATGGTGCGTTAATCGTGACCAAAATATTAATTCTGAACCGCACTAATACGCGGCGGCGGTCCGCTTAGCAGCTTTAGCGGTTTTGGCGCGGTTAGACCCGTTGAAACTGGGTTTTCTGCGTACCACACGCGCGCATGGCTCTTAGCCGTGTGCGGCGGCTCTCAAGAATGGGCTTTGGGGGCGCGAGCCAATCCTACTCGCCTCCGAGTCTATTCCTTGAAATTGCCAATTCACGTAAATTTTATTAACAATTTGACCGCCTTCCAACTTCGGCCACGCATTCGCCGCAATCCTCATCGAAACATAGAAATATAGTTGGTTTGCGTCGTCTTGTTTTCGGCGTGTGTGTCAGGTGTAAAGGTGACGTGTAGTGAGTAATGAGTTTTTTGTGCCCACCTGCTCGGTGTCAAGCGAGTCCTTTCAGCAAGGCTTGGATCAGGGGCATTTAGGTTTAACTTCCGCTCTTAGTGTCGTGTTAAGAAGCCTTCCCTCAGAAGCTCTTGAGGGAATCTCTCAAGAGTTGGATTATTGCGAGCAAGGCTGTTATTCATCACCTTTGGCCGAGAAAATATTCCAGCGCGCGATTTGTATTTACCAAGCTGAACAGCTTTTGGTTTCGTCGTCAGGTAAAAACAATCCCAGGCCAGAAAATGAGCTTTCCAAACTATTTCTCGCGCGAGCATCGGACGCAGTGACAAGACTGGCAAGTTGACTGTCATTTCCCGGTTTCTATGCGGTCCAGCGGACCTGAGCCACCCAGGTGTTTTGTGTCAATAAAGGTAACGATTATGGAAAAATTTCTCTCTTTGATGCTAATCTGCGTGCCCAGCCTTTGCTGGTCAATGACAGAGGAGCAAGCTATCGCAGATTGGAAGGCTGCTTGCTCTGAGTCTGGCGGTGAGTATGCGATTGATTTTATTCGGGCAGGTGGGTTTGAAAGAAAGCCTCACCTGATATATGTTTGCGAAAACGAAAATGGGACCCTGTCCATAAGGATGGTCCCCGCAAAGCAACTAACGCGGTTTCCGAAAGGCTAGGTTGGAGGCTCATCGCTATACGGCTGAAACAAGAGGATATCTGCACGCAGCACGTGACAACACGGCGTCAGGCCTAATGCACTTGCTGCGTGCAGCTAAGATGCCGCTCCGTTTTCAACTACGAAATCAACATGAATGTGGTTGCCGTCGATGTCTCGAAAATTGACCTGCACAATGGGCGTCCCGGGTACGGGATCAATCGTGTGGGCAACACCCTTATCTTCAAGTTTCTTAACAAAAGCGTCGAAGTCCTCAGCCTGAAAGGCGAAATGTTCCAGTGAAGGGTTTCCACCAATTTCAGGCTGTTCACTCACTTCGACCAAATGCACCACTGCAGTGACATTCAAATAGAGCCAAGCGCCCGGGAAACCGAAATCTGGTCGCTTGCCCGGATGCAAGCCAAGAACTTCACCGTACCAGTTAACCATTTCCTCCAGGTTGGTGGTGCGAATGTTCACGTGGTCAAAAGCCAATAATGCCATGATGGGCTCCTAGAAGTTTGCTGTGTCAAAACAAGCCGTGACTATCGTGCCCCGCTTGGGGTGGCGGGATATCTTCACTGGTTACCCATCCTTACCAATACAGCACCAGTGCCGTTAGATGTGGCGCCGTCATGTAGGAATTGCACTCCGAGTGACTGATAGATGTTCCTCAATGCCTCTACTGTTGATTGCTTTAGATCGGACCCGTTCTCAAAGTTAGCAATTGTGGTCGGGGTTACCCAGGCTATATCCGCTATTTTACGAACACCCACCTTGAGCGCTGCTCTTGCCATTCGTGCTTGTTCTGCATTCATCAATACTCTGTACCTTCTTATCGATACACGGCGTCAATTATTTGTTGTCTGCACCAGGTGCATAGTGTCGATACTGAGTATCGACGTATGACACAAAGTTAGGGTTTCCGCCATGTATGACCGCCTCTGTCTGACGTCAGCGCAACTGGGGCAGTTTAAGTCGATGTGATAAGAGAGGGTTTCTGGCGCATCTTAACCGCCAAGGAGTGGATCTATGGACGTCCCCTGCGCAAGGTGTTT